>JBAXXD010000133.1:0-9634 GCA_037128135.1 Verrucomicrobiia bacterium | reverse complement strand
CGAGGGCAAGGGCTGCCTCAAAGCGGGATACGTCCCGAACCCGAACAAAATCATGGCGGCACCGTCCGACTACTCGCCCGCTTTTGCCGAATGGAAAAAGGGCACGGACAAAATCGCCGCCCTGGTGAGCCATGAGCCCTACAGGGGATGGGAGGATCACGGGGCGCCCGCCAGCTATTTCCATCTCTGGCAGGACGGAGCGAAGCCGCTCAAAAACAACAAGACCTACGCGTTTTCTATGAGAGTCAAAGGGAGCAAGGTCACCGACGCGGCGGTCGAAATTATTTTGATAGTCGAGAAGGAATTGAGCGCCGCAAAGCTCGTGCGCGGCGAGCGCGGGGCCGTCAAAAGATTAGAAAACAAAGTCCGCGAGGACAAGCGAACGATTATTTCCTTCAATCCGGGTCCTGTGTGGAGCGAGGTGAAGGGGGAATTTTCCGTGAAGTTTGCGAGCAAGGATCTCGCCGCGCTCGCGCTCGACGTACCCGACGCCACCCTTCGTTTCTTTTGGAGGACAAGCCTCGTCTTCAACCTCGCGCCGGGGTCGGGTGTCCTCTACATCGATGACATGAAGATCATCGAGAAGTGAGGGCCTCCCGCGCCACCTCGCCAACGTAGATGCGGTGGGCGGCGCGCTTGGCGCGCTCGCTGGCCTTCGCCTCGAACTCGCTGGCCGTGAAGCCGGATCGCGAGAGCTGGGCCAGAAAGGCGGGCTCCCGTTCGGCGGACCAGAACGCAACCCGCCCGCCGGGACGAAGCGCCCGCCGGATCAGTGCGATGCCGCTGCCGTTGTAGAGACGGGAGTTTTTTGCCTGCACGAACGAGGTGGGACCGTTGTCCACGTCGAGGAGGATGGCATCGAACCGGCCGGGGGATTTTTTGATGCTGTCGAAAACGTCGGCGGCGACGACCTCGACTCGCGGGTCGTCGAGAAGATTTCCGTTGAGGGCGGCGAGAAACTGCCGGTTCCATGTGACGACCTCGGGAAGGAGCTCGGCCACCTGCACGAATGCCTTCGGCCCCGACAGCTCGAGCACGCGGCGGAGGCTGAACCCCAGGCCCAGCCCGCCGATGAGGATGGCAGGTGCGTCCAGTGGCTTGCGGAAGGCGCAGGCCAGGTCGGCCAGGCGACGCTCGGAGACCGTGGAGTTCGACCCCATGAGCTGGCGGCCGTTGAGCTTGAGAAAATACTCCCCGTCGTGCTCGTGCAGGGAGAAGCGCGAACCGTCCGGCGTGCGGGTCTCAGCAAGGTTGCGGAACCGGATCAATGGCCTCCCGGATGCCTTCGGCGCACGTGCCGTGCCGGCATGGCGGCAGGCCGCCGGCCTTCGATCACTTCCCGCTGGCCGAGCGATTCGGCGCAGCCGGTGCAGAGGTAGTCGTAGATTTCCTTGCCCGGGAGAACGAGCAGCAGCTTTTCGCGCACGGCCATCGCCCGGTTGCACTTGGTGCAAAAGAGCGACGACGCGCGGAAGCTTTCAAATTGCTCCATGAAGTTCCCCCCGCAAATTCCGCGGCGCGCGCTGTCAGCCGGCGTTGCGCCCGATGCAGTTGAGATCCTCGAACGAGGCGACCAGCCGCTTGGTGAACGTGGCTTCGCCCGCGCCGAGCCAGGTTCTCGGATCGTAGTATTTCTTGTTCGGCGCGTCGGGGCCGGTCGGGTTGCCGATCTGGCCCTGGAGGAAATCGCGGTTCTTCGCCTCGTAGCCGCGCACTCCGTCCCAGAACGCCCACTGCAGGTCGGTGTCGAGGTTCATCTTGATCGCGCCGTAGCTGAGCGCCTCGCGAATCTCCTCGCGCGAGGATCCGGACCCGCCGTGAAAAACAAAGCTCACCGGCTTCGGACCGGTGCCAAATTTCTTCACGATAAAGTCCTGCGAATTTTTCAGGATCACCGGCTTGAGCTTCACGTTGCCCGGCTTGTAAACCCCATGCACGTTTCCAAAGGCGGCCGCGATCGTGAAGTTCGGGCTGATTTTGCTGAGCACCTCGTAGGCCTCGGCGACCTCGTGCGGCTGCGTGAAGAGCCGGGATTCGTCCACGTCGGAATTGTCCACGCCGTCCTCTTCTCCGCCGGTGACGCCGAGCTCGATCTCGAGGGTCATGCCGATCTTGCTCATCCGCGCGAGGTATTTCGCGCAGATCGCGATGTTCTCTTCCAGCGGCTCCTCGGAAAGGTCGAGCATGTGCGAGCTGTAGAGCGGCTTCCCGGTCTTCGCGAACTGCTCCTCGCCGGCCTCGAGCATCCCGTCCACCCACGGCAGAAGCTTCTTCGCGCAGTGGTCGGTGTTCAGGATCAGCGGAACCCCGTAGGCTTTCGCCGCCGCATCCGCATAGTGCGCGCCGGCGATCCCGCCCAGGATCGGCCCGAGTTGGTTCTCCTTGCTCACGCCCTTGCCGATGAAAAATTGCGCCCCGCCGTTGGAAAACTGGATCATCATCGGCGAGTTCACCTCGCGCCCGGCTGCCAGCGCCGCATTGACCGTGTCGGTCCCGATACAGTTCACCGCCGGAAGCGCGAACTCGTTCGCCTTCGCATAATCCAGAACCGCCTTCACCTCGTCGCCGAACAGGACCCCCGCCCGGAATTTTTTGTTGTTGCTCATAATCGTATTTTTATTGGTTTGATGTGCGCTGCCGTCTTGCGCGAGCCATTGCTCCTACCAGAGCCATGGGATTTGAAAAGAACGAATCTTTTATTCTTGGGCCGGATCGTGACCGGGATCAAAAACCCTCCGCTCACGGCTTCGCGAGGGCGTCGTCCTTCCGGACGAGTTCCTGCCAGGCGTTTTTGTAATCCGGCTCGAACCGCTGGTCCTGAAAATCCATCATCTGCTCGCGGTGGCGGACGATGCCTTCGAGCCGCGGCAGGAGTTCCTGCCAGACCTCCCGGAGAAGGCGCAGCGCCCCCGGCTCGCGATCCCACAGCACCGCATACGACTCGACGAATTCCGCCGCGTAGCCCGGCTCCGCCCGGTCGTTCGGAAACCAGATCGCCCGCGGGGGCTCGTCCTGCTCGAGGAGCATCGGGGCCATATACACGTTTTTCAAAATCCCCTCCGCATATTTTCTCCGCGCCTCCGCCTCGTGGCCCTCGAACGACAGGCACAGCGCCCAGCCGAACAAAAACGAGGGCTCGGAAAAATCTCCGGGATACTTTTTTTCGTATCTTTGAAAAAATGCGGCGGCGCGCTCGGGCGACTCCGCGAGGAGATCCAGCAGCGGGATCAGAAACCTCGCTCCCTGGTGATCCTTCGGGTTGAGGGCGAGCAGATCCTCGAGCGTAGCGGCCGCGGGCAGGTATTGGCCGAGATGCCACTGGGTCATCGCGCTCCCGTAGAGGGCGCGGAGGTAGGGACGGGTCCCGGTGTCGGTCCACCACGATGCCCCGGCGGGCCACTTCGGGGCCTCGCGCTCCGCGACCGATTCGTAGGCGAGCAGGCAGGCCTTGAAATGGCCGGCTTGAAAATCCAGATCCGCCAGCTCGACCGCGGCGGCCGCGCAGTCGGGATCCCGTGCGGCGGCCAGCTTCAGGAGGGCGGATTTTTTTGCCTGCGAACGCACGCGTAGCGCCGTCCGGACGAGCCCGCGCGCCATGTCGCGCGCCTGCGCCGGCCCCTGGGATTCGCGGCCCACACGCATGACGAGCGTCTTGGTGAGCGCGCGGAGATCTTCGGGCGTGCGGCGGTCGAATGTCTGCAGCCGGATGTCGAGCTTGCAGTCCGCCGAAAAATTCTGCCAGTCCTCGGCGTCCCAGTCGTCGCTCGCCGCGACCGAAAGCCGGTCGGGGGTTCCCAGCTGCTCGAACGTCTTGTAGAGGAAGGTTTCGATCCTTGCCTGGTCGAGCTCCTCGAGGATTTCCGGAGGGGCGACCGGGGTGCCCGATTCGTCGCAAACGATGATGATGGTCGGCAAAAACCAGTCCTGCCGCACCGGCAGTGGCTCCTCCAGATCCACCCAGTAAAGAAACCAGTGCGTCTTCGGCGATTTGAGCGGCTGGATCATGCGCTCCAGGCGATCTCGATCTTCTGTTTCCGTCCGAACCGGTCGTTAAAAAAAAGCTCCTTGTGCGCGGCCCCGTATTCGTGGACCAGCTTCGTCACCTTCACGTCGAAGCAGCAGTATTCCGCGATCTCCATCATTTTTCCCTCGCGGAACCAGCGGATGGCATCGAGCCCCTCGGCGGACTTTCCCACGCCGAGCGTGCCCAGAGCGACGTCGTCGAGCTTCAGCCTGTGGCCGAGCGTCTTTTCAATGTCCACGAGCAGGTCGAGCGTCCGGAGCTGATCGGGCAGCGAAAGGATCGTGTAGGCCATGAGCACCTCGTAATCGAATCGCAGGATGTTGAAGCCGACCACCAGGTCGGCCCGCCGGAGCCGGCTGATCAAATCCTGCACCCGGCTCTCCGGGAAAATCTCATACCGGCAGTCTGCCGTGCTGTAGGTGACCCCGACCGACATCCCCATCTCGTGCTTTTTATCCCAGCCGCCGACATCGTTCGCCGTCCGCTGGGTCTCGAGATCAAAATAGACAATATCCATGAGAAGCTGCCGCCGCGATGCCCGGAAGGAATCCGCGCATCAGCCGGCCACCGCTGCTTTGACGATCTCGGAAAAGCTGCGCGGTTCCATGCTCGCCCCGCCCACGAGGGCGCCATCGATATCCGGCTGGCCGAGAAGCACGGCGGCATTCGCCGGCTTGACACTCCCGCCATATTGGATGCGGACTTTATCGGCCGTCTCGGCGTTGGTGAGCGAGGCGAGCACCGCACGGACGTGCGCGTGGGCGTCCTGCGCCTGCTCGGGGCTCGCATTCCGCCCGGTCCCGATCGCCCACACCGGCTCGTAGGCGATGACCATGTCGAGCGCCTGCTCGGCGGTGACACCCGCGAGGCTTCCCTTGAGCTGGGCTTCCAGAACTTTTTTCTCTTTTCCGGCATCGCGCTCGGCCAGCGTCTCGCCAACGCAAAGGATCGGCTTCAATTCGGATGCCAGGGCCGCATGAACCTTCTTGTTGATCAGCGCGTCGGTTTCCCCGAAAATCTGCCGGCGCTCGCTGTGGCCCAGGATCACGTAGCGGACGAACAGCTCGCGCAGCATCGCCGGGCTGATCTCCCCGGTGAATGCGCCGGATGTTTCAAAATACATGTTCTGCGCGCCGAGGCGGATCTTCTGCGACCCGCCGAGAAGTTCGGAAAGCTTCGCCAGCGCCGTGAATGGCGGCGCGATCACGATCTCCACTCCGTTCACCTCCTCGATGTCCAGCCGGAAGCTCTCCAAAAAGCTCTCCGTTTCGCTGACGGTCATGTTCATTTTCCAGTTCGCTGCGATGATTTTTTTGCGCATATCGGTTTTGTGTGGGTGCGGATCCTACCCGCTCGATTCGCATCCCGCAACAACGATTCCCTCTTCGTTCAAAATTCGTTCTTGAATCCCTCCCCTGCCCGGGCAAGTGTATCCGCTCCGCAACGGGCCGTGGCTCAGCTTGGTAGAGCGCTTGAATGGGGTTCAAGAGGTCGAGAGTTCAAATCTCTCCGGCCCGATTGTTTTTTCAGGCCCATCGCGAGCCTGTCAGAGACAGGCTCCGCAATAGATGATTGCCAGACCCGCGAAGCGCACAACCATTGGCCTGCCCTGCTTTTGCATGGCGACTCCGAGACCGATCCCGAGCGTGTGAAAAATGGTGGTGGCAAGGACAAATCCCATCGCGAATTGAAGCCCGGAGACGGAAGAGGGCATTTCCGAACCGTGGGCATGACCGTGACACAAAGCGAACAGGCCGACGAGGGCCACGCTGGCCACAAGGGGCAGGCGTATGGCGGCGGCGATAAAGACCCCCAGAGTCAGAACGGAGACTATGATGCCTTGCTCCACGAAAGGCAGTGTGATGCCGCTCATCCCGAGCAGTCCCCCAGTGGCCATAACCAAAAGAAAAGTCAGTGGAACAAGCCAGAGGGAACGCCCGCCCATCTGCGAGGCCCAAAGCCCGACCGCGACCATGGCGCAGATGTGGTCGATGCCGGTCAGCGGATGGCCCATTCCGTGCAGAAATCCACTCGTCTCACCAATCCCAACATGGGCATGAGCCAGCGTGGGGATGAGGAGCAGGGACAGAGTGAGCAGCGCGTTGCGTTTGATGGATGGTGCATTCATTGGTCGTTATTATTGCCAGCGCCCGGCGAAATCTCAAGCATGATCGGGAGGCCGTGATTAATGTGGTTCCTGCAGCAAGGTGAGGAGAAAACGCCTTTCTGCGCGACTCGGAAGGCTGTCAGAGGCTCAGTTTCAAATGGTGAAAACGGCCATTCGAGACTTGTTGGACTTGTAGCCTTCAATTCACAATCCTGTGCATTGCCCACGCCCGGTGTTCCTCAGTGTCGCTGCGGAGGTGGGCGGCATCCGCTTATTCGCTAAGAAATACTATTCCCAGCTCGGCCACTCCCGAACTTCTTCGTCTTCACGCCCGCCGCGATCGGCACAACGTTGACGCAAGATCACGCTCCGGCGAGTTTCATGAACCGGGTGGCAATCGCGAGGGCGGGATCGACCGGCACTTCGGCGCGTTTCACATCCTTGGGGATGCTGATGGCCGGGGCGGGGCGGAGTTTTTTTCCGGCGAACTGCGGGAGCCAATTTGCCTCGGCGGCCAGCATCTCGGCGACCATCTCGCGGATTTCATGCAGGGTCAGAACGGAGGCGGTGAGCGGGTCCATGGCGACGGCGTTCATGACGAGTTCGGGATCGCCCGTGAAGCTGGCCTCGACGACCAGGCCCTGGACCTGGACATTGCTCATGTTGAGAGCGGCGCACTGGACAGGCAGGTTCCGCGAGCGCGACGACCTCGCATTCCTCTCCCATGCTGGGGCTCGCGTAGTTCCGCAAATGGGCGCACTGGCCCATGCCACCAACGCCGATAAATCCGATCCTTAGTTTTGTGTTGCTTTTCATGGGGACAGGCTTACCCGACTCCGCCATTGCCAACAATGGCAGGAGTTGCTTTCTTTTGTCATTTATTGCCCATGAAAATTGATCAAATGAAATTTCTCGGCTGCGGCGAGCTCCTTGCCAATCCCCGCTGGTACCTGCGTCCCCACTTCCATCCGTTCCATGAGCTGATCGCCGTGAAGAGCGGCTCGATGCTTCTAAAGACAAGGCATGGCGACCTTGTCGCGCGTGCCGGCGACATCCTTTTTTATGAGGCTGGGCTGGTTCACGAGGAGATTTCTCAGCCGGATGATCCTGTCAACACCTGCTTTCTCGGCTTTGCTTGCGATCGGATATTGCCCGCCCTCCCGCTGCACGTGCAGGATCCCGAGGGACGCGTGGTCGAGCTGATCGGCTGGATGCTCCGCGATCAAAACGAAGGCCGGCCCGGAGCGGATTGCCTCGTGCTTCTCGACATGATCATCCGGGAGTTGCATTGGATCCTCGCCCGCCCGAAGGATGCCTGGCTCGAAAAGGTACGCAACCACATGAGGACCCGCTTCGCCGACAAACTCTCGCTCGCCGACGTCGCCCGCCATGCGGGCATGAGCCGGTTCGCCTTCGTACGGAAATTCAAACGGCTCTCCGGACGCACGCCGATGGAGGAGCTAAGGCAAATCCGCCTGCACGAGGCGCGCAACCTCATTTTAAGATGCGACCTCCCGATGAAAGCCGTCGCCGCCGAGGTCGGAATCGGCGACGAATACCAGCTCTCCAAACAGTTCCGCCGGCAATTCGGCGTCTCCCCAAGCCGGATCCGGAGCCGGCCGCCAGCAAGCTAAGGCCGACATGAAGCTCTTCTTACCGGAGCTGGGTGACCATGGAGGAGATGAAGTCCTCGGCGGATCGCAGATGCTCTATCAAGGCGCGTTCGGCGGATGCCAGGTCGCCGTGCAAAATCGCGTCGATGATCCGGAGGTGCTGGCCCAACCCAAGCCGGCCTTGGGCGACCGTGTAGAACGGGCTGATGAGCTGGAACTCGATGATGAGGTAGATGAACCCGGCGCGCTCCTTGAGGAGCGAGTTGCCGGCCGACTCGATCAGGAGGCGGTGGAAGCCAAGATCGACGACCAGGATTTTTGAGATCAAGGGACGCTGCTGCCCGACGAGCTGCTTGGTCTCGGTCTCGCTGGATATGAATGCCCCTCGATGTTCCTCGGACAGCCCGCCGACAAGAAGCTTTCTCAGGGAGAAAACTTCGACCATTTCGCGGAACTCCCGCATCTCCGCGATGCGCTCGTCGCTGAATGTCGCCACTACCCACTTCTGCCGCTCCCTTTTTGTGAGCAAGCCAAGCGGCATCATTTCCAGGAGGGCTTCCCGCATCGAGACCGTGGCTACGCCGATCTTATTGGCCAGCGCCAGCTCCGAGATCTGATCGCCTGGACGCAGGCGGCCGCTCCCCAATTCGGCGAGGAGGAAATCTATCGCCTTCTGCCGCTTCGACCCCTCTTCGGCAGGCGGCAGCTCGGGGATCCGCTTCCTGAGGATCCATCCGTGTGCAGAGCGCTCGACGATGCCGTCCCTCTGCATGGCCGCAAACATCCCGCGCACCGGCGCACGGCCCACCCCGCTGGCTTCCGCAAGCATCCGCTCGGACGGCAGCGCGGCTCCGGGCTTCCATGCGCGCAATCCGCCCGCACGAACCACCTTCGCCTGCAATGGGGTCAATCGCGGCTTCATGGCATCCCGCCTTCGGGCTGCGCGTGGATGCCAGGAGATCTTTGCATCCGCCAAGAGATACTCAGGATTTCCGGAAATGAAAGGATGGGGTGATTGTTTATATTGACCCAGCGTCCATTGCCGCCTATGCGATTGGCGGATGACTCCTCCCACCCACGCCGTTGTGGCGGCCCTGCATCGTGCCGCTCCGGGGAGCCGGGTGATGACGTCGCCCGCGCAGATGGCGGGCTATGAGTCGGATGGGTTGGGCTACAAATCCTTCCGGCCCGATCTGGTGGTTATCCCCTCGGATGCCGACGAGCTGGCGCGGGTGGTGAGAGTGTTGCACGACGCCCGCGTGCCCATTTGCCTGCGCGGGGCCGGGACGTCGCTGTCCGGAGGTCCGGTGGCAGCGCAGGGAGGGGCGATCGTTCACACGTCGAGGCTGCGGGCGATCCGCAAGATTTCGCGGGACGGGTTCTGGTGCGAGGTCGAGTGCGGGGTGAATCTGCGGCAGCTTGATGAGGCGTTGCAGCCAAGCGGGCTGTGCTATCCGCCCGATCCCTCGAGCGGTCCGGTCTGCACGATCGGCGGGAATGTGGCGTCCAACGCCGGCGGGGCGCACTGCTTCCGATACGGGGTCACGAGCAACTACGTGCTGGGGCTTGAGGTTGTCCTGCTCGACGGTTCGACGCATCGCTTCGGCGGTCCCGCCGGTGGCAAAGGCCCGTGGCTGGAAGATTGGAAGCGGCTCATGATCGGTTCCGAAGGCACGCTCGGCGCGTTCACTCGGTTCTGGCTGCGCCTGACTCCGAGGCCGGAAAAGGTATGGACATTCCGCGCCACTTATCCCGATTTGCAGTCCACCGAACGCGCGATCCACGGGCTGGTCCGGCATCCGGCATTCCCGGTGGCCATCGAGCTCATGGACCCCCGCGCGGTCGCGCTGGTGGAGACCAGCTCGATGGCGGTCGGGCTGCCGAAAGACC
>JBAXXD010000132.1:0-9658 GCA_037128135.1 Verrucomicrobiia bacterium | reverse complement strand
GCGCAAAAAGATTCGCCGCGTGCTCGGTGCTTTTGAAAACGTAGGAGGTCGTCTGGTAAATCGGAACCGCCCGCGACCCGGTCGTCGGATCAGGAACCTGCCCCGCATGGAGAGTGAGAGTTTCGAAGCGATGTGACATAAGTCGCAAACCCTAAGCGCTCCCGGCGGATTTTCAAGTCGATCTTGCGCCGGGCCGGAGTGCGAGCCGGAACGCGGGCTTTCCGAGTTTCAGAAATGTCTTCTCGAAGGTCGTCGCCGGACGTTCGACGCCGTCATTCCATGCGACTTCCTGCCAGCCTTCCGCAGAGAGGATTTTCATCCCGGAGAAATAGTCCGCGTCATCGGTCATCAGGCGGAGGGTTCCCTCCGGGCGCAGCACGCGGGCGGCCGCGGCGAGGAACGCGCTGTTGACGAGCCTTCGCCGGGCGTGGCGGCGTTTCGGCCAGGGATCCGGGAACGAGACGTTCAGGATGGCAACGCTGGCGTCGGGAAGCAGGCCGCTCCATGCCGCGTGCCCTTCTCCGCGGATCGCGAGGGCATTCGGTAGGCCACGACGCCGGATCCGCGCGTTGCATCTGTCCACCCGGGCGCTTTGGCGCTCGATCCCAAGAAAATTTCTCGAGGGGAACCCCTCTGCCATGGCGATCAGGAACGACCCGGCATGGCATCCGAAGTCCACCTCCAGAGGAAGCGCTTCAGGTGACATCCAGGTGTCCGGAACAATCGGCTCTGCGATCGGGGTCAGCTTTTTTTCTTTTCGGCCTTGGCGGGTTTCTCCGCGGGCTTCTCCGCAGGTTCAGTCGGCGCTTTTTTTGGCGGATTCTTTTTGGCGGGCTTCTTCGCTTCGGGTGCAGGGGCCGCCTCGATGACGATGTTGTCCACCCACTCGATGTAGGCCATCGGTGCCGAGTCGCTCTGGCGCGGCCCGAGTTTGATGATCCGCGTGTAGCCGCCCTTGCGGTCGGCCGCGCGCGGCGCGATCTCTGCAAAAAGCTTTTTGACGGCTTCCTTCTGTCCGAGTTTGCCGGCGGCCAGGCGTCGCGCGTGGAGGTCGCCGCGCTTGCCGAGGGTCACCAATTTCTCGGCGACCGGGCGCACGGCTTTCGCCTTGGCGAGGGTGGTTTTGATGCGGCTGTGCTCGATGAGGCTGCAGACCTGATTTGCGAGCAGGGCATCGCGGTGGGCGGACGTGCGTCCGAGTTTGACGGTTTTTTTACGGTGGCGCATGGCGGATTACTCCTTTTCAGCGGGCTCGGGCGGGAGTTCGACCAGGCCGGGCTCGAATTTCATTCCGAGTCCGAGACCGAGTTCCTGGAGCTTGTCTTTGATTTCGTTGAGCGACTTCTTGCCGAAGTTGCGGTATTTGAGCATCTCGGATTCCGTCTTCATGGCGAGTTGTCCGACGCTGGTGATGTTCGCGTTGTTGAGGCAGTTTGCCGCGCGGACCGAGAGTTCGATTTCGTTCACGCTCATGTTGAGGAGCTTCTTCATCCGCGTGTTCTCCTGACTCACCTCCTGCGGGGTCTCGTCGAACTCAACCTGCTCGTCGTTGAAGCCGACAAAGACGTCGAGGTGGTGGCGGACGATGGCCGATGCCTGGAGCAGCGCGTCGTCCGGGGTGATGCGCCCGTCAGTCCAGAGCTCGATGATGAGCTTGTCGTAGTCGGTGCGCTGGCCGACGCGGGTCGCCTCGACGGCGTATTTGACGCGGGTCACGGGCGAGAAGATCGAATCGATCGCAATCACTCCGATCGCCTGGTTCGCGTGCTTGTTCTCGTCGCCGGTCGCGAACCCGCGCCCGACTTTGATTTCGAACTCGGCCTCGAATTTCTGCTTCTTGTCGAGCGTGCAGATGAGCTGGTTCGGATTGAGAACCTCGCACTGCTGGGTGCTCTCGATGTCGCCCGCCTTGACCGCGCCCTCCCGGTTGACCGCGAGCTTGAGGCTCCGGATCTCGTGGTCGTGGGCTTTGAATTTGATTTTCTTGAGGTTGAGGATGATGTCCACGACGTCCTCGACGACGCCGGGCAGGGTCGAGAATTCGTGCGGGGCCCCCTCGATTTTGACCGAGGTGATGGCGGCGCCTTCCAGCGAGCTGAGGAGGACGCGGCGCAGTGAGTTGCCAATCGTGTGGCCGTAGCCGGCCTCGAATGGCTCGGCGACAAACCTGGCATAAACTTCCGTGGCACTGGACTCGTCCTTGACGAGTGTTTTCGGCATTTCAAACCGACCGAGACGAATGGGCATGATGTTTTCTTTCTGTTTCTGCCGGGTTTCCCTGAGCGCATCCGGCGACCTGTCGAAGACGGGCCACCATCAGGACCAACGGCAAAATGGAGCTTTCTTTGCGCGAATAATCAGAATCTCAAAACCGGACATTTTGTCAAGGCCGAGTTTTAAAAAGATTTGCGGGCGGCCTGGCGGAAAGTTTTTCTGTCCCGGTGCGGCAGGGGGAGCACTCAGTGAAAATCTTTCGGTTGGTTGCTCAGGTTGCGGAGGAGGAGGAGGCCGAGGGCGGAGGCGGCGAGGGCGGCTGTGCCGAGCAGGGCGAATCCGGCGCGGTAGGCGATGTGGTCGAACATCCATCCGACGGCGAGCGGCGCGGCGGAGTTGGCGGCGATCATGCAAAATCCGAGGAGGGTGAAATGACCGGCGCGGTTTTCCGGTTGGGGGATGCCGCAGGTGAGGGCGTTCATGGCGCCGGAGAACCCGCTCCAGGCGACGGCGGCGAGAGCGGTCGCGGCGAAGACGGAGACGGTGCCGGGGAAGGCGGCGAGGGGAAAGAATCCGGCGGCTGCGAGGGCGGGCCAGAAGAGGAGCGAGTTCCGCGCGCCCCAGCGGTCGGTGATCCAGCCGGCCGCCGGGCTGAAGGCGAGGCGCGCGGCGGCGGTGGAGAGCGCGATCCATGCGGCCATTTGCGCCTCGAATTTCAGTTCGCGGAAGGCGAACACGCTGGCGAAGACCGCGAGCTGACCGAGGAGCGGGGAGATCAGGCAGATCACGAGCGTGAGCCGGAGGAATGGCGAGTCCTTGAAAAATGCGAGCCACATGGTTTTTCCCCACGGCGAGGGGGAGCGTTCGACCGGGGTGGGGGGTTCCTTGGCGAGAAGGATCGCGGAGTCGGCAGCCTGGCAGAGGAGCCAGGCGAGGACGAGCAGGGCACCGTAGCCCTGGGGTTTCGGGAGGACCGCCAGAAGCCACGCGGCGATCGCCGCCCCCGCAATCCCGAGTGCGCCGCCGAGCCCGGACGAGATCCCCGCCAGGCGCCCGCGGAGGCGCATCGGGATGCAGGCCGCGAAGAATTCCTGGTTCGGCAGGCCGCCGAATCCCGCCGCCACCTGGCCGAGGCACATCAGCGCCACGATGAGCGCGACCATCGCCGGGCCGTCGGTCGAAACGCCCGTCCAGACCGCAGCCCCGATCAGCCCGACCGGCAGAAGGTAAAGCGTGTCCGCCACGTAGAGGTAGAATTTTTTGAACCGGAACCGGCGGGTGATCCAGGGCGAGAGGAACATTCCCGGGAGGGTGGCGATGAGGACGCCCTGGACGAGGCCGATCTGGACGTTGGTCGCGCCGTAGTGGACGAGGAGCGGCTGGAGCACGGCGACCACCTCGGCCCAGCCCATCGCGAAGACCGAGCCGACCCAGACGAGGCAGGCAAAATTCCTGCGCGCCTCGCGCGGCCCGGTTTCCTGCATGGCATCCATTGCGGTTTGGTATGCCCGATGTTTCCGGCGATGACAAGGCATGGCTGGCGTGATACGACTCCGGCATGCCAGACCATGAGATCCTGAATACCCCGCACGACAGCATCCACTACCGGGAATATAAAATCATCCTCCAGCCCGAGCATTTCCAGACCGCGCAGGCGTTCGTGGACTTCTGGAAAATCGTCTGCCACACGGCGAAGAAGTTCGACGTGAAGGTGAAGGAGTCGGAGAACCCGTTCCTGAGCAACGTGCGAGAGGTTCTCTTCTTCGACACGTCCGACTTCGCGCTCTACAAAAACCACTTCATCGTGCGGCTCCGCACGCACTACAAGAACGGCTGGCCGCAGGGGATCCCCGAACTCACCGTCAAGTTCCGGCATCCGGATTTCCAGACGGCGGCGGCGGTGGACGTGCGCCCGGCGACGCCCGGCGGCTCGGCGAAAATTAAATTCAAGGCCGAGCTTTTGCCGCTGAAGGAGAGCCTGGGCGGAAGCCGCTCGATCTTCTCGCACAACTGCGTGCTGGCGATGCCGCGCGAACGCCTGAACATGGCCGTGCGCGACCTGACCGCCGCGTTCCCGGCGATCAAGCAGGTCGAGGCGAACATCGATGAGCCGGTCCGGATCGTGAACGACCGGGCGGTGGACGAGGTGCAGGTGGATGTCGGCGAGTTGCATTTCGGCGGCGGCCTGACCGGCAAGACGACGATCGCCGTCTGGCGGCTCCGGAAATACGAGCAGGCGTTCTGCGGGGAGTTTGCGTTCCAGTGCCGGTTCGAGAGCGAGAACGACCTGCACAAGGAAAACCTGAAGCGGCTGGAGGACTTCTACAACGCCCTCCAGCTCGACGCCTTCGAGTGGGTGTCCCTCGGCACAACGAAGACCGCGCTCGTTTACGATCTCGGCTGTTCGAATGCCACTGGCAGTGAGTAAACTCAAGCTCGACTACGAGGACTTCCTGCGGCACCGCGAGCTGCCGCTCTGGGCCGAAGACGACCCCCGCCGGGTTGATCTGGTGCGGCGGCGGTGCGCCACGACCGACGAGGTCGCTGCCTGGGTGAAGGAGATCTATGGACGAGATGGACAGAATGGACCCGATGGACAGCGGCTCCGCCCGGCCGAGCCGTCCATGAAGTCCATAGAGTCCATCCAGTCCACCTTCCCGGAAATCGCGGCGAATGCCGCTCTCGTCCTCATCGGCGTGGCCTGCGCGCTGCTCGACCGCCAGATCGAGGCGCAGGCCAGGGCGTTCACAGAAGAAGGCGGTTTCACCGAGCGGCTACACCGCATCCGCTCGGCAACGCGCCGCCGGGGATGAAGATCTTGATAAGCGATGAAATCTCCGGCACGTTGACCGGGAGAGCATGAACACATCTTCTCCCACTCCCTCCGCGCTCTTCGCGGCGTTTTTCCGGATCGGGGTCACGAGCTTCGGCGGCGGGCTGGTCGCCTACCTGCGCGACGAGATCGTCACGAACAAAAGCTGGATGACGGAAGACGAGTTTCTGGCTGCGCTCGAGATCGGGCAGACGCTCCCCGGGCTGAATTCTGTGAACGTGGCGATCATTGCGGGGCGCAAGCTCGCTGGGCCGTTCGGGGCGATCGCCGCCGCGACCGGCCTCGTGATCCCGGGAGCCGTGATCCTCTGCATCCTCGGGTTTCTCTACGTCCGTTTCCACAAGAACCCGGATGTCGCGGCCGCGCTGGCCGGCATCGCGGCGGCCGCTGTCGGGCTCCTTCTCCAGGTCACGCTGAAGATCGGGGCGAAGCAGTTTTTGAACCCGATCGATCTCGTTTTTATCCTCCTGACGTTCGTGCTCGTCGGCCTCTGTCATGTGTCGCTGCCGGTCGTGCTTTTCCTGGTCGCGCCGTTTGCGATCATCCTGCGCCGCCCGCGCAAGGAGGCGTCGAAATGAGGGAGCTCGTCAGCCTCCTGAATGTCTTCTGCCTGCTCTCGCTGCTGGCGGTCGGCGGCGGCAGCGCGGTGCTGCCGCAGATGGAACACGAGACGGTCACCGTGCATCAATGGGTCTCCGCCGATGACTTCGCCACGATCTACAGCCTCGGGCAGATGGCGCCGGGTCCGAACATGACGATGGTCGGGCTGATCGGCTACAAGGCCGCCAACCACGCGGGCCTGCCCCCGGGTTTCGGCATCGCCGCGATGATCATCGTGCTCCTCGCGTTCTACCTGCCCTCGAGCTTCCTGACCTATGCGGCAAGCCACATCTGGGACGCCTTCCATGACAACCCCTGGCGCGACTCGATCCAGAAAGGCATGGCCCCGGTCACCATCGGACTCATGCTCGCCGGTGTCCACGCCGTCGGAAAAACCGCAAGCTACAACCCCGAACACGGACTGCATTTCAACGCGATCACCATCGTGGTCGGACTCGCCGTCACCGGCATCCTGTTTATGAAACACATCAACCCCGCGATCCTCATCCTCGCCGGGGGAGTCGTCGGATGGTTTTTCCTGCGGGGAATTTGAGGCCGCCACTTGGGCGTCCTGTCGCGCAGACATTTCTGGTCAGCGGAAGACGAGGCGGATGACCTCGCCGTTGTCTGCGGAGATGACGCTGAGTTCGCGGAGTTTTCCCGAGTCCTTCCACACGGCGGCGCGGTAGGTGGCGGTGTGGACTTCCTGCCGTCCATCCTTCGCGGGACGGGTTCCCCGCCAGGCGTCTGCCAGAGCAGGCCAGAGCGCGAAGCGGGCGGGGGCGCGGGAGACGTCGCCCGTCCATCCGCCGCCGGCAAGCGGGCCGGAGGCGCGGAAATATCCGTCCGCCATGGAGGTGCAATCCAGAAGCGGGGAGGGCACGGATCGGGTGAGGCGGATGCGGAAATTTCCCCGGGCGTCAGAGGTCAGATCGGCGTCGCCCGCGAGGGATCCCCCGGGCTGCTTCCAGAGAAACGCCGCGCGGGAGTTCTCGAGTGGAGGCACCGAAACATCCAGGCGCGAGGCGCAGCCGGCCAGCAGGAGCAGACATCCTGCTCCGCGAAGAAAGCTTGTGAGACGCATTTTCAGCCGGCGGGCGACGCGGGTTCCTGTTCCCGCCAGCGGCCCGCGTCCGGGGCGGGGACGCCGATCTGGTCGAGGATCCTCCAGACCACCGTGTCGGCGAGCTGGGCGAAGGTTTTCGGGCGGCTGTAGAACGACGGCATGGCCGGAAGAAAAATCGCGCCCGCCTCGATGACGGCGACGGCATTTTTTGCGTGGATGAGGCTCCACGGGGTTTCGCGCGGCACGAGGATGAGCTTGCGGCGTTCCTTGAGGAAGACATCCGCCGCGCGGAGCGTGAGCGACTCGCTCGTGCCGTGGGCGATCCTTGCGAGCGTGCCCATCGAGCACGGGCAGATGACCATGGCGTCAAAAACCGCCGAGCCGCTTGCGAACGGGGCGTCCATGCTGTTGTCCGGATGTTCGGTGACATTTGGCGGCAGGCGCAGCCCGCCGGTTTCCTCCTGGATCACCTGCTTAGCATACGGGGAGACGACGAGATGAAGCTCGTGGTCGCCGAGGTGGTCGAGGAGTCGCTGCAGGTAGATCATCCCGCTGGCTCCGGTGGCTGCGAGGACGATGCGCATCAGAGAAGGCGGCTTTGGCACAGCGCGTCGCGGAGCTTGGCGGTCCTGCCGAGGAGATCCGCGTAGCGGCTGGTATTCTTGGCGTTCGGCTCGACGCGTGTGGACTCGTCGAGCTCAACAATCCTCGCGCAGATGTCCGGGAGTCCCCGGCTTCCCACATGCGTCCAACCCGCCTGGATGGCCGCTCCCAGGCCGGCTCCCTCGCCGCTGCGGAGGCAGACGACCGGCACGCCGAAGACGTCCGCGCAAATTTGTCTCCAGACCCTGCTGTTGCTGCCGCCGCCGGTGAGCCGGATCTCCGACGGTTGGACGCCGAGCTCTCGGAACCGCGCAAGCCCGTATCCGAGGCCGAGGGTCACCGATTCGGTTGCCGCCCGGGCAAGGTGTGCCGGCGAAAAATTTTGTATCGTGAGCCCGTGGACGACTCCCGTGGCGCGCGGGAGGTTCGGCGTGCGCTCGCCGGTGAGATACGGGAGCATGAGGAGTCCGTCCGAACCGGCCGGAACGGATTCGATCGCGCGGTCGAGGGCTGCGAAATCCCACGAGAAAAGGTTTCTCACATGTTCGGTGAGGAGCGTGAGATTCATCGTGCAGACGAGCGGCAGCCAGTGGTCGGTGCTGTCGCAGAACCCCGCGACCTCGCCCTTGGTATCCGTGACGGGGGCATCCGAAAATGCGTAGAGCGTCCCGGATGTCCCGAGGCTTGCGGTGACCACTCCGGCTCGGATATTCCCGGTTCCGATCGCGCCCATCATGTTGTCCCCGCCGCCCGCGCTGACGACAACCCCGTCCCCGAGCCCCCACTCGGCCGCAAGTTTTTTTGAGAGGGATCCGGCGGGCTGCGACGACGGGTGGAGGGGAGGCAGCTTCGCGGCCAGATCGGGCGCGATGAATCCGACGACATCGTCCGCCCACACGCGATTCGCGATATCCAGCAGGGCGGTTCCCGAGGCGTCGCCGAATTCCATGCCCGCGTGTCCGGTGAGCCGGAAATTCAAATAATCATGCGGCAGGAGAACGGTGGAGGTTTTTTTCCAGTTCTCCGGCTCGTTCTGGCGGAGCCAGAGGATTTTCGGCGCGGTGTAGCCGGGGAGCATGGCATTGCCTGTGCGGCGGATGATTTCCGCCGGGCTGCCGAAGTGGCGGGTGATCTCGTCGCACTGGGCGGCGGTGGACGTGTCGCACCAGAGCTTCGCGGGGCGCACGACATTCCCCCGCGCATCGAGCGGCACGAGGCCGTGCTGCTGCCCGCTGACGCCGATGCCGCCGACCTCGTCCTTGCGGCCTCCCAGCTGCGCGAGCACATTCCGCACGGTGGCATCTGCCGCCGCAATCCAGTCCTCCGGATCCTGCTCCATCGCGCCCGGCGGGAGGCCCGGGACAAACCCATACGCCTGCTGCGCCGAGGCCAGCACGGCTCCGGTCTCCCAATCCAACGCGATGGTTTTTGTGCTCTGCGTGCCGCAGTCGATGCCGAGAAAAATCATGGGTTTAAACGGGAGGGCAGCATAACACGTGGCGGCATCCCGTCGATGACGAGTTTTCCGCACATCGGGCCGCCCGGCTAATCGTCCAACCGGAGGCCGGGTTCCAGCGAGGCGTGCTGGCTTCCGGATTTTGAGAAATATGCGAGCGCCATCTCCAACCGCTGCTGCATGATCGTATCAATCTGATCCGCCATCGGCGGGGCGGCGGACAGCAAGGATCCGGGCGGCACCCAGGCCCGGCCGGTGAAATTATCCGGCACGGATCCGCCCGGGACCGGGCGCGGGCAGTCGGCCACAAACATCCGCCCGCCGCCGGGTGACAACCCCACCATTTCCACATGTCCGAAATAGCCCCCGGGCGTCCCGCGCGGGATTTTCCGGAGAACACGGTCGCCGAGATACACCAGCACGCTGCCCAGAGGAGCACGCCAGGGAGAGGATACCTTCACCGGCTTCCAACCCGCCTCGGAAAGAATTTTTTCCCATTCCTGTCCGTTGCCCGGTTTCAGTCCCTTGCCGGCGCCGGATTGGTTGAGGAGCGAGAGAATCGCCCGTCCGCACCACCCGGAGGGGATGTTGTCGTTCGCGCTGATCAGGGTGACCTGCCGCAGCGTGTCGCCTTTCAGCAACGGATTGGCCGCCACGGCCGCGAGCGACGGCAGCAGCAAAGAAAAAGTGAGAACAACCCGGAAAAAATCCACTATTCTCCTGTATTCCAGATCCCGCATTCCGCAAGGAGAAAACGATCAGGCTTTGACGCGCTCGATTTCGGCGCCGAGGCCGTTGAGTTTTTCGTCGAGGGATTCGTAGCCGCGGTCGATGTGATAGACCCGGTTGACCTCGGTGATGCCGTCGGCCTGGAGGCCGGCGAGCA
>JBAXXD010000131.1:0-9813 GCA_037128135.1 Verrucomicrobiia bacterium | reverse complement strand
CTCGAAAATGGCGCGCGAGCGTCGAGCCAAGGTATCCCCGCGCTCCCGTGATGGCCACGCGGAGGCCGCTCATAAGTCGGCGGCCGCAGTCCCGATCCGGTGGGCGTTGGCCATGATGTTGAGCGCCATCGTCGTGGCCGGGATGCTCGGAAATGTCGAGGCGTCGACCAGATGGATGCGATCCCATCCCGGCAGCCGTCCGAGCGGGTCGGTCTCCCATTCCGATGGATTTTTCCGCATCGGAAACCCTCCGCCCGAGTGGTAGCTGCGCCCGGGATCCGCAAATTGCAGCGCCGGCAGGATCGGCACCCCGCGCAGCCGGTGCGCCTGCGAAAAAAGCTTGAGCCCCACCTTCACCGCCTGCGCCAGGCCCGGACCGCGTTTGTCCGCCTCCAGACGCAGCCTGGGCCTCCCGCCGGATTCCTGCAGCTCAACGGAAAATGTTCGCGAATCCGCCGAATGCAAAAAACCCTGCAGGATAAGAACCCGACCGAAGAACTGCTCGGCGGCCCACGGGTTGGAAAGGACAAACCTCAGCGGCGTCCGTATCAGCGCGCGCTTGAGGTAGTCGCTGTAGCTGAAAACCTCGAGGTGGATCAGGTGCTTGCTGATCTTGGGATCGCGGATCTCCATGTAGAGTTGCGAAAGCGTGTGGAGCGGCTCGTCCTGAACCCCGCGCGTCAGCGGACCGCGCAGGAACGGATAGATGAAATACTGGCTGTCCTTCATCACCACCTTCCTGCCGAGCGCGTCGCGCGAGCGCAGCACAAGCCATGCCGTGGGCAGAATCCCCGTGCCCACAAAGACCCGCCCGGCCTCAAAGCGGGCCGGCACGCCGGTTCGCAAATCGGTCGTGTGGATCCGCACCGTGTTCCCCGACTGCTCGAGCCGCTCGACCCGCTGGCGATCAATATACTCCACCCGCCCGGCCTTCCGCATGTCCTCCAGCGTGTGCGCGGTCGAGTAGATCAACCCGTAGGGACACCCGTAAAGACAGAGCCCGCAATACACGCAACCCGGCCCTCCGGCGCGCCCGCCGGTGAAAACCGCCTGCCGGGATCGCCCGAAACTCATGCCGTCCGGACGCCCCTTTCCCAAATCCCGGACGAAGCTCTCGATCTGGTGTGAAAATCGGAGCGGCTCCGGGTTTTTCGCGTAGGAGGGCAAAATCTTCTCCAGCCCGTCTGGCGCGCCCGCCGCCGTCGGCAGCCAGTCGAAGATCGCCCGGTAGTGCGGCACAAGATCCTCATAGGGAAATGGCCAGTCGCGGATGTCGCCCGGATCCACCGGGAGCAGCGAGGCCCCCCACACGCTGCTCAGCCCGCCCTGCGCCAGCGAATAATGAAACGGGCTGGCCTCGCGCCCGGCCTGCATCGAGTCCTCGTCATCGCGATACGGATAATCCGACCCGTAGAGAAGTTTCTGGTGGATGTTGCCATGCCCCATCTCCTGCTCCCCGCGCAGCACCGCAAGGTCGGCCGCATCCCATTCCCCGGGCGTCCCCGCGGCAACGCGATCCAGCACCTCCTGCCGCGCGGGCTCCAGCTTCCCGCCGGCATCCAGGATCGTCACCCGCCTGCCGCGCGCCACGAGCGCTTGCGCACAGGCAATCGCCGCCGGCCCGGAGCCAAGGACAAAATCGTTCATATCGCACCAGCAGAATCGAGATGCCCCCGACGGTCAAGAGCCCAAGGAAAAAAGGGCTTGGACGCTGCAGGGCTCGAACCTGCGGATACTACCTTGTCAAGGTAATGCTCTGCTATGGTAAATGTTGACCCGCTGCCAATCCGCTGCCATATTTTTCCGTATGAGAAAGCAATGGCCCCAGATCCGCAAGACAACCAACCACGGCAATCCGGTCTTGATGGTCGATGCCAGGCACGGGGGGAAGGGTGAAAGAAAATTTTTCATCATCAGAGCCGAGGCCGAAGGGTTCGCCCAAGCCCAACGTATCCGGCGCATGAATGAGGGCGCATCCGCTTTCGAAGATCGGGAACTTGCTTCCTTCGGATGGACTATCCAGCAGGCGATCCGGTTTGCGGTGGATTACCTGAAAAAACAAAAAGCCTCCGTGCCGGTGGAATCCGCGATCGACAGCTTGCTGGCATCCAAGATCGCCGCCGGCCGTTCAGCGAATTATTGCAGAACACTCCGTATCAATCTTCGCAAACTGGCATCCGAATTCTCCGGTCGGTCTGTCTCCACAATCACCACTCCGGAGGTCGAATCTTTCCTCGCGGCGCTCCTTCTTGCGCCTGCGACAAAAAACACGATCCGCCGCGATTGCGTGACCCTCTGGACACACGCCGTAAAATCGGGCTGGGCCGAAAAGAATGTCGCCGAGGAAACCGACATGACGACAACCGTGGACTCGACGCCGGGGATCTTCACCCCGGCGCAGGTGGCAACTCTCCTCTCCGCGAGCAAGAATGATGTCCTCGCCTTTCATGCCATCGGACTATTTGCCGGGCTTCGCGTTTCAGAGATCAAGCGGCTTGATTGGTCGGATGTCGATCTTGCAGGTGGATACATTCATGTTTCCGCAGCGGAATCGAAAACCCGCTCGCGCCGATTGGTTCCGATCCTCGACGCTCTTCGTGCGTGGATTACGCCGGTTGCCAAAATATCTGGCATGATAATCCAAGCCAATTTTCGCAAACGGGAGCGAGCATCCAGAGCGGCCGCCGCAATCACGCATTGGCCCGACAACGCCATGCGGCATTCGTTCGTCAGCTACCGCCTTGCAGACACCGGGAACGTAGCACAGACGGCACTGGAGAGCGGTCACGATCAGGCGGTATTGTTCCGGCACTATCGCGAGTTGGTTCGTCCGAACATCGCCAAGCGGTATTTCAGGATTCGCCCTGTCGGCAGAGGCAAGGTGGTGGCCATGGCGGATGCGGCATAAAAGCGGGGGTGCCTCTCCCTCCCCTCAATTCAGCACGCCATACCGCAGGTTTAAATTTCAGCACGTTCGCGGAGCCCTGCCGGGTTTCAGCGAACAAGCCTTTCATTGGAGCCGCAGCCGACCAGCTCCAGAAAGATGTCCTCGCACAAAAAAATGTCGGCGGAAGAGAGGAAAAGGGGATCAGATGAACCCACTGCGGTTGAAAGCCACCGGGATCTGCTCAAACCTCAAATTGGTTTCGGAAATATTTCATCAGAAAAAAATCCGGTGCCGATGGGGTCACCCCCGACACGAATCCCGGCGCGCTCAAGCTGGGAGGGGAAAACCGAGCAAATAATAAAACACACGCGTGAAGTAAAAACCGAAACCTCAACCTTCGTGAAAGGGACTTTTGTCTAAGCTCAGGCTCTCACGAAATGCGGTTCTCTCGTCCGGTTGACGATTTCCTCCCGCAGTTGTATTCATCTGCCATGCAGAAATGCCCGTCTTTCCAGGAAGCCTAAGCTGGTCGCAGGAAGAGACCGCCCAATCACGACACGCGCGGTCGATTATCGTTTTCTGTTGGCTCGGGAGCAGGCGAACTCGATTTTGCGGCGGCAACGGCTGTCTCGCGCCCGTTAACCCCGCCCGCGAGTTCCGAAAAAGAATTCTTGGAAACAGACGCGGGAAGGATAATATTCTACCCGATCGTGATTCGTCCCAAGAGGGCTTGCCGTCAGAGCGCAATAACCAACTGAGCGAAATGGGTTTATTCAGATTTGACTGGCATAAGAAATTATAAAAAAAGGCGCTGGTTTTCGGCAATAGTTGCCGGATTTACCAAAGGCGGTAGCCTGCCGTCACGAAATTCGCGTGAGATCCCCTAACAGAAACGCACGAAAACGCTCAAACGATACGAGCGTGGCTTGGTGGATTCGAGGCGCACTCTGTAGCGGGTCACATGGAGCATCATCGCGCCGTGCCGAACTTGGGAGGGTGTTTCTGATTCGGCTGGAGCGAGGATTTTCAGAAGTTCGTCCTGCATCCTTTCGCCCGCCTGCAATAGCCTCCGTGCAATGACGGGCAATTCCGGTTCGCGAAGAACTGTCGGCATGTCAGCCGGAAGTTCAACCCCCGTTCTCTGGATCTCCTCAAGGAATGCCGATCTCTCCGGGGATGGTTCGCCTTTCCCGGCAGCCGAGGAAACGATCTGAACCCGGAACCGGTCAAATTTCCGCTGTGCTTTTGATTGCAGCTTCCATGGGCTATCGGCAGTTCCTTCCATGGCAAGATCGATATCGGAGCGCCGGTGCCATGCGCCAGGTCTGACGAGCGAGCCGAATGCACGGACTCTGCATCCCGGTTGTTCCCCCCGGAGCCAGGCGACAATCCGGCAGGCTTCAAGCCAGGCTTCCTTTTGAAGGGGATCGTTGTGGGGGACGCGCAAGAGCGGGTTGAAGGGAGCCAAAGTCATTGGCTGTATGAAATGGCGAAATGCCCGAACATTTCAATCATTGAGTCGCACGGCAGAGGCAGGCGGCGTTGATATTTTCATCAGCCTCCGGCCGCATACACTTCGAAATATGGGAATGTTCGACACCATCGCGCTTGATCCGGCAATCCGTTGCCCGGAATGCGGGGCATTGGCGACCAGCCACCAGACAAAAGAATTTGAATGCCAGATGTCGTATTACCGCATCGGGTCGGTCGTCCCAACCTCCTGCTACTCGGGCATCATCCGGGACCGGTTCTGGTGCGGGGCCTGCCAGAATGCCGATCGGCAGTCTGAACGCCCCCTCTATCTTGTGATCTGGCACTCGGTCCTTGCTGCTGTTGAGCTTGATGCCGGCGAGGCCGAGCGCAAGCTGCGTGAAACCGACAGACTCGACCTTGTCGGATGGCTCGCGGACTCGCAGAGGGAGACCCTTCGCTGGCGGGGCAAGTTCCGGGAACTCATAAGCAGCCTTAAAACTTGGCAGTGGCACTTGCGCGAAAAGGCCCACCCCGAACCGGAAGAAGAAAAACTCCGCCTTTGGAGAAGGTTCCTTTCCCTGCCGGACGAAATTCTGAACGCTCCAGATCCGCTCGATGCGATCATCAAATCCCACAGCGAAGAATCCTCAGATGACGAACTGTAGCCCCTACTTTTTGCGGATGGCTCCGCAATCCAGATGCCCGGCTGCGTTTATTTGACTGTTCGCTTTTTCTTGAATGTTTCTGAAGACGTTCGCATGTCGGGTAACTTTTCGGGAAATTAATCAGGAAAGTTCCAAATTCGGACACATCCGTAGAATTAATGGAATCCTGTGTCTTGCTACCCCTGAACTCGTGACTCCGTTGGAGCTCGTTCAAGAAAGCTTATGAATGTCATTACTAAACAAGTCGAAAGAATCCGGGCAGCCCGCAGACGCATTTCTGCCGCATGCGGCAACAATCCTTACCGCCTCGTTGCCCGTTATCTGACCCGCGCAAAAAAACACAGGGAAGGCATATAAAAGGCCAGCGCAGACCGGACATTCCGCATGGGTTAACGAAACGCCCAACTTCCCATGAAGCTTTCGCACCCCGCTCCCCACTTAAACTCAAAAACTTCAACTTAAACTTATTCTGAGCAACACCGTCATCAAGGTCGAAAACCTCAGCAAACTCTACCGGCTCGGCGAGATCGGCATCGGTTCGCTTGCGCACGACGTCAACCGCTGGTGGCACCGCGTCCGTGGCAAGGAAGACCCGTAAGCGTGCGAGTGATTATCGACAGCAACGTTATTGTATCGGCAATGCGCTCCAATCGGGGGCATGCTTTTTCCTTGGTTTCCTGCATTGGGCGCGATCCGCGGTGGCGTCTCTCGATATCCGGGCCCTTGCTACAGGAATACACGGAACAGGTTTTCGCCCACGCACCAATTCCGGGATGGAACCGGGCTCAGTGCGACAACTTTCTCGATTACATCTGCGCGTCTGCCTGATGGAGCGATGTCTATTTTCTCTGGCGGCCACTTTTACCGGATCCCGATGACCACATGGTGCTTAAAGCGGCAGTCGCGGCTTCCGCCCCATTCATCATCTCGTTCAACAAAAACCATCTCGCCCCCGCGGAAGGGTTTGGAATCCAGATCGTGACACCACGCGAGTTTCTGCTACATTGCCTCACATGAGCACTATCACCGCCGACCTTCCTAACCCGGTCTTCAAGTCGATCAAACATCTTGCCGACACCGAAGGCATGAGTGTGGAACAACTCGCTTCGCTTGCCATCTCACAAGCGGTCGGAGCATGGAGCAGCCAGGTGAGAATATTTGAGGAGCGTGCATCAAGGGGGGATCGCGCCAAATTTGATGCCGCCCTGGCCATGGTACCCAACGCAAAGCCGGATTTGAACGACGAGATTTGGTAAGCAGCAATCACCGCGCTTAAACGAGCGCCCCGCTCCCTCTTTCTTCGCCGCCTCCAGTCTTGATTTTCTATTTTTCATTTTGAATTTGACCCGCTTCTCCCCACCTTAAACATCAACTCCCGAACTTAAACGAGCGCCCCGCTCCCCAACTTAAACTTATTTGGATATGAAGCCGACCGTCTACATCGAAACGACAATTCCGAGCTACCTGACGGCAGCATCATCTTGCAACTTGATTGCTCACGCACGGCAGGAAATAACTCGGGCATGGTGGCAGTTCCGACGAAACCGGTTTGCCTTGGTCATTTCGCAATTGGTTCTCGAAGAAGCCGGTCGGGGCAACCCGGAGGCCGCAGCCAGAAGGCTCAAAGCACTTGAACCTTACCCGCTCCTTGATGCTTCTCCCAGCGCCTTCAAGTTGGCCGATGAGTTCATTCGCCCGGGCGCAATGCCCGCCAAAGCGAAGGATGACTCTCTTCACTTGGCGATCTGCGCAGTACATGGAGTCCAGTTTCTGCTCACGTGGAATTTTCGTCACATCGCCAACGCGGAAACCCGAAATGTTTTGCGTGAAATCTGCACGAGGAAAGGCTATCCTTTTCCAACAATCTGCACACCAGACGAAATGATGAAAGGAACAATATGACAGACGAGATCCTCACAGAGATTCACAAAATCAAAGATGGCATCGGAAGAAAGTATGCAGGAGCCCCCATGCGAATGATGGCAGATTTGCGAAAACGACAGGAGAACTCCGGCAGAAAAATCATTCTGGCTCAGGTTAAGTCCGTTGCATCATCCGAAAAAAGGCACTCTCACTTGTTGCACGCCCGATGACTGACCCGTTTGAGCGGAGCTCAAACCGAGTTCAAGTTGCAAGTTGAAGTCCAACCCCCCGCTCCCCCCCTTAAACTCCTCAACTTAAACGAGCACCCCGCTCCTCCCCACTTCAACCAGCAGCGAAGCTGCCGTCTCAACTTCCCCGCAATGTCAATAGGCAAGGACTGACCCCTTTGATGACCCCTTTGACGTATCTCAAAATCGGACAGGTGAACGATCGGACGAAAAAAGTGGAAAGCGGAAAGCGAAAAGTGGAAAATGCTACCGCCGAAGACGCAGAAGCTGGAAACCTTTACCAAAGGCGGCAGCCTGCCGTCACGAAATTCGCGTGAGATCCCCCATGCCCGCTGAGCCCAAGCAACCTCACGACCGGATCTTCCGTCACAGCATGTCGCTGCCACGCGTGGCGCGCGAGTTCCTGGAAGCATGGCTTCCGCCGAAATTCCTGGCGCTTGTGGACTGGAACACCCTGGCCATCCAGAAAGTCTCCGGCCTCGACAACTCTCTCAAAGAGCACCGCGAAGATGTCGTTTACCGCATCATGGCGGCCGGCCGCCCCGTCTGTTTCTACCTCCTGCTCGAACACCAGTCCCGGCCGTCCTACGACATGCCCCTGCGGTGCCTGGAATACACGATTCCCCTCTGGCGGAAAGAGCGGGCTGGAAAAGGCTCGCAGAAAAAACTTCCGCTCGTCATTCCCGTCGTCGTGCATCCCGGCCCCGGCAAATGGCCGAGTGCCCGCAGGCTGCGCGACCTCATTGAGATTCCCGAAGAAATCGCGGTGTGGGCCAAAAAGTTCGTGCCCGATTGCGGCTACCTTCTGGCCGAACTGGCCGGCCACCCGATGGAAAAGCTGGCCAGCGGAAGCTTGGGTCAGGCTGTCATGGCCGCCCTCCAAGCCGAGCGGCGGGGCAAACTCGGCTACGGCCAAGTCCGGAAGATCATCGCCACGCTCTTTACTGGCGGCGATTCCCCCGATGTGACGTTTTTGTCCCGGCAACTCTGGACCTACCTGCTCCACCATTCCGAGTTGAAAAACAGCGAAATCGAGGAGATAGTCGCAACAACAATACCAACAACAAGAAAACGCAAATTTATGAGCACAGCACAACGTCTCAAACTAGAGGGCCGCCAAGAGGGCCGCCAAGAGGGTCGGCAAGAGGGCCGCCAAGAGGGTCGGCAAGAGGGGGAATGGATCGGAAAAATCGAGCTGCTGGAACAAATGCTCGGCAACCAGCCAACGAGCAAAAAACTTCTCGAAGCCGCTCCCCTTGCCAAGCTCAAAGCCCGCTTTCACAAGCTGGAAGAAGAATACCACAGGCGCTTCCGCTGATCCGAGCACACTGAACCCCCAGTTTCCCTTTCCGCTTTCCATTATCTCACCCTCTGCTACCCTGCTTATATGACTGTAATTGCAACGAGTCCACGAAATGAGAAAGTGTCTGGCAGCATGAAACCACAACAAAGTTTCAAGCCGATTGAGAGGCCAATTTTCTGGCGTCGCCCGCGGAATGCCGATCTTGACCGGGCAGGAGATCTATTATTGGCCGGCTTGGAGAGAATCAGAAAAGAGGCAAAATCCCGTGGCGATTCTCGTTGATACCGGGGCACTGGAATTGCACTTCCTGTCAAAGTAACCAGAGCCCGTCCGGTCTGCCCCCACCTTAAACTCCCCAACTTCAACTTAAACGAGCGCCCCTCTCCCTCCCAACTTCCCCGAAATGTCAATAGGCAAGGACCGCCCCCTTCGACTGACCAACGTGCATTGCACTCCAACAAATCTCTGATACCATCAACACAATGAATAGAATTATCTTCGACCCGGATATATGCAACGGCCAGCCGACAATCCGCGGAACACGGGTCACAGCCCAGACAGTTCTCGAATTTCTGGCTGCCGGGGATTCAGTTGAAGATGTCCTTGAGGAATACCCGTCTCTGACACGGCAGGACGTTCTGGCTTGCTTGTCTCTCTCGTCAGAACTGATGAAGAACCACTTCCTCCTGCAGGAGGTCGCTTGAGAGGGTTTTTGTTCGACGAGAACACGCCGCGACGCCTGACGTTTTCTCCCGGCTTGCCGGTCTGCCATTCCAAGGATTTGGGCGATAGCCCGAGCGATACGAAAATTTGGAATTACGCCCGCCGCGAAGAACTTGTCATTGTAAGTAAAGATGCGGATTTTTCGAACCGCATCATGCTCTCCAACCCTCCTCCATGGATCGTTCGCCTGCGCTTCGGTAACATGAGGAAAAAAGCTTTCCATGGATGTCTTGAAAAAGCATGGCCGTCAATCGAATCCCTTCTTCCCGCCCACAAACTGATCAATGTTTTTGAAAGCCGCATCGAAGGCATCCAAAGCTAACTGCCGCCTTCGTCTCCCGCGCAAAGCGAGCTGCCTGTCCCCTTTCTTCTCCGCCTCCCGGCTCAAGTTTCAGCTCTCAGGTTTTTCATCCCGTCTCAGGTTTCAAGTCTCTCATCCGCCCCCGCCCTTCCCCCCTTAAACTCCCAACTTAAACTTGAACTCGCCAACTTAAACGAGCGCCCCGCTCCCCCCTCTAACTTCCCCGCAATGTCAACATGGAAGGACTGGCCCACTGCTTGACCCCTTCCCCCTTCGACTTTCGCGCATTGACAGAGGCTCAATATTGAACCACCCTGTGAGGCATGAGAAGCACTGCACCAGACATTGAT
>JBAXXD010000130.1:0-9828 GCA_037128135.1 Verrucomicrobiia bacterium | reverse complement strand
GCTTGGCAGCAGGCTTGGCAGCGGGCTTGGCAGCAGGCTTGGCAGCGGGCTTGGCGGCGGGCTTGGCGGCGGGCTTGGCCGCAGGCTTGGCCGCAGGCTTGGCGGCGGGCTTGGCAACCGGCTTGGCGACCGGCTTAGCTGCCGACTTGGCGGGTGTTTTTCCAGCCGGTTTTTTTGCGTGAGCGGGTTTTGCCAAGGAGGCTTGGCTATTCGACGGTTTGAGTTTGGTTTTCAAGCAGCGGGCCGGTGATCCCTCTCACTGAGAGGGCCGGGAACTTTCGGCTAACTGGATTTTTAGGTCAAGGATTAGTTTTTGTATTTTCACGCGCTCGTCAGTGGCGAGCCCGGGCTGGCCGAGACGGCTTTTCCATTCTTCGATTTCGCGGGCGAACTTTTGGGCGAAGAGCCCGGACCAGGTTTCCCGGGCTTTGACGAGGGGATCCGCAATCGGGCGGGACAGGTTGAGAGCGGAGAGCGCGCGTTCCCCGGCCGCCCCGATCGCGCTCAGGACGCCCGTGACCGCGGCAGGATCTTCATCCGCGAATTCCGCGCGGGCAATCTGGTCGAGGAGCTCTCCGTTGGGATCGAACTCCTTGGCGGAGCCTTGCCCCCGGATCCACTCGCGAACGCTCCTGCTCCCGAGCGCGAGGCGGCAGAGCATCGCGATTCCCGGAGAGAGCGCGAGCGCTTCGGCTTCGCGAGGCGGCTCGTCGCCTGCGGCCTCGACATGGCTCGGCGGCTTCATCGCCGCCCGGATCGCCTGCTGCGGAAGGGCGAGCCGCGAGGCAAGCCGCCCGAGGAGCGACTCGCGCAGGGCGGCATCCTGCACCAACGCGAGGGGAGGACCCAGGCGACGGACGAGGTGCGATTTTCCGACCGGATCGGACAGCTCGCCGGCGGCATCGGCCAGGTCGGTTGCGTGATCGAAAAAATCTTTGGCGCGGGCGACGGCTTCGAGGAATGCGTCGGCGCCGTTTTTTCGGATCAGGGAATCAGGATCCTCGCCGGCGGGAAGCGCGACAACGCGCACGGAGAGCCCCTGGCCGAGCAGCGCCGGAAGCGAGCGCTCGACCGCCTGCTGCCCAGCCGTGTCGGAGTCAAAGCAGAGCAGCACCGTCTCGACGAACCGGCGGAGAAGCCGGGCCTGGTCGCCTGTGAACGCCGTGCCCTGAGGGGCGATGACATGCCGCACGCCCGCCTCGTAGGCCGAGATCAAATCGAGCTGGCCCTCGCAGACGATCGCCGCATTTTTCCCGATCAGGTCGCGCTTCGTCTTGTCGAGTCCGTAGAGGATCTTGCCTTTCGTAAAAAGCGGGGTCTCGGGCGAGTTGACATACTTGGCGGCTTTGGCGTTCGGATCGAGCACCCGCCCGCTGAACGCCACGACCTCGCCGTAGTCGTTACGGATCGGAAACATCACGCGCCCGCGAAACCGGCTGTAGAGACTGTCGTCCTTCGACGAGGCCAGGCCGCTCAGCGAGATTTCCTCGCGGCTGAATTTTTTGCCCTGCAAGAAGTCGAGCAGCGCGTCCCACGAATCCGGCGCGTAGCCGAGCAGCCACGAGCGGGCGATGTCTCCCGTGATCCCGCGCGATTTCAGGTAGCTGCGCGCCGGTGCGGCGTCGGGAGATTTGAGGAGGTTCGCATGGAACCACTCCGCCGCCTCCGCGTGCAGGCCGAGCAGCCGCTGCCGCAGCCCGCGCTGCCGGTCGTCGTCCGCCCCCACCGCATCCTCGATGATCGGGATCCCTGCCCGCTGGGCGAGCCGCCGCACGGCGGCCGGAAAATCCACATGCTCGTAATCCATCACGAACCTCAAGACCCCTCCCCCCGCTCCGCAGCCGAAGCAATGAAACGACTGGCGGGACGGGTTCACGTGGAAGGACGGCGACTTCTCCTGGTGAAACGGGCACAGCGCACGGAAGCTCGTGCCCGCGCGCTTGAGCGGAAAATACGAGCCGATGACCTCGACGATGTCATTCGCCTCGGCCACGCGCTGGATGGTTTCCTCTGAGATCAAGCCCACGCGAGCAAAATACCTTGCGGGTCCGCACGGCGCGAGGGAGATTCGCGGGCATGACGCGAATTCTTTTTTTCTGCCTCGCGATTCTGGCGGCCCTGCCGTTGCGGGCTGACGGGCCGGCGGTTTCCAAGGGCTCGGTCGTCGCCGTCCCGGTCGGGGGGGCGATCACCGAGGCCCGGTTCTTCTTTTTGAGGAGGGTTCTAAAAAATGCGGAGTCGGCGGGCGCGGCGGCGCTGGTGCTCGACATGGACACGCCGGGGGGCGCGCTGAAAGCCACCGAGCAGATCGTGCAGATGTTCATGAAGAGCCCGGTGCCGGTTTACACGTATGTGAACACGAACGCCGGCAGCGCGGGCGCACTCATCGCGCTGGGTACGAAAAAAGTTTTTATGGCGCCGGTGAGCGCGATCGGCGCGGCCGCGCCGGTGGTGAGCTCGGGCGAGGAAATCCCGGCCACGATGAACGCAAAAATCGTCTCTTACTATTCCGGATACTTTCGCAGCGTCGCCGCGCTCAACGGCTACCATCCGGAGCTCGTGGACGGGTTCATGAACCTCGACAAGGAGGTGAAGGTCGGAGGCGAAGTCATCAACCCGAAAGGCGCGCTCCTCACGCTCAGCGCGCAGGAGGCGGTGAAGGTGATTGGCGGGCGCCCGCTCTTCGCGTCCGGCATCGCGAAGGATCTCGACGCGGTCTGCCAGCAGGCCGGACTCGATGCGAAGGCGCTCGTGCGGGTGGAGCCCTCCGGCTTCGAGACGCTCGCGCAGTGGATCACGATGCTCGCCCCGCTTTTCCTGCTGGGCGGCGCGATCGGAGCCTACATCGAGTTCAAGTCGCCCGGGTTCGGCGTGGCGGGCGTGCTCTCCGCGCTTTGCTTCCTCCTCTTTTTCACCGGCCATTACATCGCGGGCCTCACCGGCCTCGAGGTCGTCGCCGTCTTCGCCCTCGGAGCGGCCCTGATCCTGATCGAACTGGTTTTCTTTCCGGGGGTCGCCGTCGTCGCGCTGCTCGGAGCGGGCCTCATGGCCGGCGCCCTCTTCTTTGCGATGGTGGATTTTTACCCGGCCCAGCCGCTGGAATTTTCCTTCGAGCTTCTCGCGCGCCCGATGATAAACCTCGGGATCGCGGTGGCGGGATCGGTTTTTTGCATTGCGATTCTCGCGCGTTATCTTCCGGATCTCCCGCTCTTCCGACGCCTTTTCCTTTCGGCGCAATCCGTCTCCGGCCCCTCCCGCCCGGCCGACCCTGCCGCCGCCTCTCCGTTCGTGGCGGGCGATACCGGCACGGCTCAAACCATCCTGCGCCCGTCGGGCAAGGCCGTCTTCGCGAACGCTCTCGCCGACGTGGTCACCGAGGGGCAGTTCATCGAGGCGGGCACCGCGATCAGGATCCTCTCGGTTTCCGGTGACCGGATCGTCGTCGAGCCGGCATAGAGCCCAGCCTGGCGGCGTGGCGTGCCGCGCCTCGAGAGATTGACTTCCGGGCAAGGATTCAGGCGGAGAACCGGCTGTGGATCATGGAAATTTTGTCCATCACCCCAAAGAATGCGTCCACGACCCGCGGAGAAAAATGGCGCCCGGTCTCTTTTCTGAGGAATTCGCTGGCTTCCTCCAGACTCATGGCTTTCTTGTAACACCTGACCGAAGACAGGGCATCAAAGACGTCTGCGACGGCACAGATCTGTCCGGCAAGCGGAATTTCATCACCCTTGAGCCCGCGCGGATAGCCGCTTCCATCCCACTTCTCATGGTGAGAGATGGCAATCTCCGCCGCGAGGTGGAGCATCGGGTTTTCGCTTCCCGCGAGAATGTCGGCACCGAGTTTCGGGTGGAGCTTCATTTTGGCATACTCTTCGTCCGTCAGCTTGCCCGGCTTCAGAAGGATCGAATCCGGGATGGCGAGTTTGCCGATGTCGTGAAGCGTGCTCGCCAGAAGGATTTTGGAAACGTCAGCGGGCGGAAACTCCAGGGCCTCCGCAATAGCTGCCGCATACTGGCTCACGCGCTCGATATGTTCGCCGGTGTCCTGATCCCGAAACTCTGCCGCCCTCGCCAGGCGTTTGATCGCCTCGGAGTAGGCAAGCTGGAGGTCCCTTGTGAGGTTGGCGTTGCTCAAGGCAACCGCCGCCTGCGAGGCGAGGCAGAGCACAAGCTCCTCGTGCTCCTTGGGAAAAGCCGTGACCTCTTCCGCCCCCGGATGCCGGACATTGATCAGTTGAATGACTCCGACAATGCCGCCCTCCGGGGTTTTCATGGGAACAACCAGCATGGATTGGGAGTGAAAGCCGGTTTTCAAATCGAAGCTGCTGTCAAACTGGAACCCGCAACTGTCGGGAAGGGCGTAAACATCGGGAATATTGAGCGCCATGCCGGTCGCGGTGACCCGCCCCGCGATGCTGGTCGGCAAAACTTCGATGGTGATCGGCCGCGAATCGTTTCCCACCAAAACCTCCGAGTGCCCCAGCCTGTCATTCTGGACCACACTGAACTGGAGTTTTCCGTCCGGCGTCACCAAATACAGCGTGCCCGCCTCGGCGCAGGTGAATCTTCTCGCCTCCAAAAGAATCCGGCCCAAGAGCACGGGAACATTGCGCTCAGAGGTCAATGCCAAGCCAACCTCGACGAGACGGCGAAACTTTTCGGACAGATCGGATTCGATGGGAACGTCACTGCGGTTGCAAGCCATGCCCCCAAAAAAGCAGGAAACAAACCCCGGGGAAAGACACTTCCGCGCACGGGCCGGCCTCGGAACGGTCCCAGCGGTAGTCCGGGGGGGCTTTGGATAAATGAACCGGGGAGCAACACTCTGGACGCAGGCTGACCATTTCCTCGAACTCCCGAATGCCCGCTATTATCCCAAACCATGAACCCGATGATTTCCCCAAGCTTTCTCTTGCCGAATCCACCCCTCCCGCAGATACCTTGGCGCATCGGAATTGCCCCGGAGGGAAAATTCGTTTAGAACAAATTTCATCATGAGCGGATCGGCAGACACAATGGTCAATGTGCAGGTGGACGGCGAGTGGAAGCAGTTCCCGAAGGGAACCCGGGTCATCGACGCCTGCACGGCGGACGGGAAGTCCATCCCGCATTATTGCTACCATCCCAAGCTCAGCGCCCCGGGGAACTGCCGGATGTGTTTCGTCGAGTTGGGCATGCCGAAGATGACCCCCGACCGGAAGCCGTTGCTCGGGGCCGACGGGCGTCCGGAGATCGCGTGGGGCCCGCGCCCGGCGATCTCGTGCGGGACGGAAGTCTCCGAGGGCATGGGGGTGAAGACGAAATCGCCGATGGTCGAGGACTGCCGGAACGGAGTGCTGGAGTTCCTCCTCATCAACCACCCGCTCGACTGCCCGATCTGCGACCAGGCCGGCGAGTGCCGGCTCCAGGAGTTCTCGGTCGAGTTCGGCAAAGGCGAGTCGCGATTCGTCGAGGAGAAGGTGAAAAAGCCGAAGCGGGTGGACATCGGCGAGCGGGTCGTGCTCGACGACGAGCGCTGCATCATGTGCTCGCGATGCATCCGGTTCATGAAGGAAATCGCGCACGATGACGTGCTCGGATTCCTGAACCGCGGCAGCCACACGACGCTCGCGGTCTACCCCGGCAGGCGGTTCGACAGCAACTACTCGCTCAACACGGTGGACATCTGCCCGGTCGGCGCGCTCACAAGCAAAGATTTCCGTTTCAAGATGCGCGTCTGGTTTTTGAAGGAAACCCCGAGCATCGACGTGACCTGCGGAACGGGCGCGAATATCCTCATCTCGAGCCGAGAAAACATCGTTTACCGGATCACCCCGCGCGAAAATGATGCCGTCAATTCCTGCTGGATGCCGGACAGCCACCGGCTCAACTTTCATTATCTGCACAGCGACAGCCGGCTCAGGGAGCCGATCGTGCGCGGCGAGGCGGAGCCGGCGCACTGGCCGCGCGCGCTCGCGGTGGCCACGGAAAAACTCAAAGCCTGCCGCCCGGAGGAGACCGCGATCATCGCCTCCGCACGCATGACGAACGAGGAACTCTTCCTCGTCGGACGACTCGCCAAGGTGCTCGGGATCGAAAATGTGGATGTCCTCCCGCGCCCGCAGCAGGGCGACGGGTTTCTGGTCTCCAACGATGGCAACCCGAATTCCTCCGGCGCCAAGCTGCTCGGCGTCGCGACCGGCAGGCTGCCCGCGATTGTTGAAGGCGTCGAAAAGGGAACGATCAGTGCGCTCGTCGTCGTCGGAGAAGACGCGGTCGATTGCGGGATCTCCGAGGGCGCCCTCCACCGGCTCGATTGCCTCCTCGCGATGGGGATCTTCGCGAACAAGACCACTCCCCTCGCCTCGGTCGTCCTGCCCTCGAGCGCGTGGGCCGAGAAGCGCGGCTCGATGATCAACATCAAAGGCCGCCTCCAGCGGCTCAACCAGGCGATCCAGCCGCCCGGCCACGCCCGTGACGATTGGGAAATCCTCCGCGACCTGATCCAGGCCGTCTCAGCCTCGAACGACCTCGCCTCGATCGAGGATGTCTTCAGGCAGATGGCCGCCGAAACCCCCGCTCTGAGCGGGCTCACCCTCAGCCGGATCGGCGACCTCGGAGTTCAGCTTCCCGGAGCATGAACGTCCTCATCGTCGGCTCCGGCGGACGCGAGCACGCGCTCGCATGGAAACTCGCCCGATCGCCGCGCGTTTCGAAGATTTTCTGTGCGCCTGGGAATGCCGGGACCGCCGCGCTCGGGGAGAACGTCGCGATCGCGGCGGATGACATCCCCGCGCTCGTCGCGTTCGCAAATTCCCGCGACATCGGCCTCACGGTCGTCGGTCCGGATGACTCGCTCGCCGCCGGGATCGCGGATGCGTTCGTGGCGGCCGGCCGGAAAATTTTCGGACCGACCGCGTCGGCGGCGCGGCTGGAATCCTCGAAGGCGTTCGCGAAGGATTTCATGAAACGGCACGGGATCCCGACGGCGGACTACCGGGAGTTCACCGACAGCATGGCCGCTCACGAGTGGTGCCGCACGGCAAAGTATCCGCTGGTCATCAAGGCCGACGGGCTCGCCCTCGGAAAAGGTGTCCTCATCGCGGAAAATCCCTCGGACGCCGCGCAGGCGATCTACCGGTGCATGGATGCCGCGGTTTTCGGGGACGCCGGCAAAAAAATTGTCGTCGAGGAATTTTTGGTTGGAGTGGAATGTTCGATCCACGCGCTGGTGGACGGCGGTTCGTATCTGCTCCTTCCCGACTGCCGCGACCACAAGCGGGCTCTCGACGGTGATCTGGGGCCGAACACAGGCGGGATGGGCACGATCTGCCCGTCGGGCTCGATTGATGAGGCGCTGCGCTCCCGCATCCGTTCGGAGGTGCTCGACCGCTTCCTCGCAGGCATCCAAGCCGATGGCCTCACGTTCCGGGGAATGTTGTTTCCCGGCCTCATGCTCACCTCCGACGGGCCGAAAGTTCTCGAGTTCAACTGCCGCTGGGGCGACCCCGAGACGCAGGTGCTCGTCCGCCGCCTCGACTCCGACCTCCTCGATCTGCTCGAGGCCTGCGCCGACGGGCACCTCGCCTCGCAGAGCCCGCAGTGGGCGGACGGCGCGGCCGCATGCGTGATCCTCGCCTCGGGTGGCTATCCCGGTGCCTACGAAAAAGGAAAGCCCATCGCCGGCCTCGCCGATGCCGCGTCGTGCCCAGAGGCCGTTGTCTTTCACGCCGGAACAAAAGCCGCCCCCGATGGCAGCATTCTCACCAACGGAGGACGCGTCCTCGGGGTCTCCTCAACCGGCAGGGATCTCGTCGAAGCCCGCTCGCGCGCCTACGAAGCGGCGGACAAAATCTCCTTCGACGGACTGCAGCGCCGGAACGACATCGGTGCCGCCAAGAAATGATGAAGCGCGCCAGCTCGGCTGAATCCATCGACTCGAAGGCTTCTTCTGTTGTGGCATGGGCATCCTGCCCATGCGTGGAAGCTCAACAAGGCATGGGCAGGATGCCCATGCTACGGATGGCTTTCTATGGAGCGACGCGTCTCCTCTTCTACCTTCTCGCGATTCCCCTCCTGCTTCCGGCGGACGAGCCACCGGCGAGCCTGCGCGAGGAGGTGAACCGGCTGGAGCCCGCCCAGATTGACAAGGCGGTCGAGGCGATCAAAACGAATTTCCTTTCCCAGCAGTCCCTCGACGACCCCTCCAAGCAAAAGGCGCTTCTCGAGGGGCTCATCCGCCGGCTCGCGCCCGGTGTGGAAATTTGCTCCTCCGAGAAACCCGCTGCCGCGCCCGAACCGGTTCCGTTTCTCGCCGAGATCCTCGACGACCGCGCCGGGTATCTGCGGCCCGGAAACCTCGACGCCGCCACGCTCGGCCAGATAGATTCCTCGCTCGCCAGCTTCACCAATAAAAATCTGCCCGCCGTGATCGTCGACCTGCGCGCCGTGGCGGGCGGGAGCGGGTTCGATGCCGCCGCCGATTTCGCGCGCCGGTTCTGCCCGAACGGGAAAATGCTCTTCACGATCCAGAAGCCGAGCGCCAAGCAGGAACGCATCCTGACATCGAACCAGAACCCCGCGTATCAAGGGATCCTGATCGTCCTCACCGACGCCAACACCTCCGGAGCGGCCGAGGCGCTCGCGGCGACGCTGCGGTTCAACGCGCACGCCATGATCATCGGGAGCGACACTGCAGGCGAGGCGGTCGAGTTCGCGGAATTCCCCCTCGGCGGAGGGAAAGGCCTCCGCGTCGCCGTCTCGCAGGCCGTGCTCCCGGACAACTCCCCGATCTTCCCGCTCGGCGTCAGGCCCGACGTCGCGGTCTCGCTCCCCACGGGCGATCTCGCGAAAATTTTTGCGGCCAGCCGCAAGCAGGGGGTCAGCGAATTCGTCTTCGATTCCGCGCGTCCGCGGATGAACGAGGCCGCCCTCGTCGCCAACACGAATCCCGAAATCGAAAGCACCAGGGATCCCGAGGAGCCTCCCCTGCGCGACACCGTCCTCCAGCGGGCGATGGATCTCGTCACCGCGATCAGCTTCTACAACAAGCACAAATAGGACGGGCTTTCCCACGGGCAAAAGCCGAGGGCGCATGTTCCCGAACCCTGTCTCGACAGGAACGGCTACTTCGCGGCTTTTTTCACCCAGGCAATGAGGGCGTCCGGCCCGCCAGCGAGGTAGCCGGGGTTCTTTGCGATCTCTTTGCCCTTGCTGTCGAGGAGGACGAGCGTGGGAAACCCGTCCACCCCGAATTGAGCCTGGAGCTCCCGGTTCTGCTTTTTCACCTCGTCGGATTGGGGCTTGTTTCTCGGAAAATCAATCTCGACAAGAATAAGGTTTCCCGCAGCAAATTTCTTGAAGCTGTCCTCTGAGAACGTTTCCTTGTCCAGCTTAACGCACCATCCGCACCAGTCGGATCCGGTGAAATCCAAAAGCACCGGCTTGTTTTCCTTTGCGGCCTGTTCCAGGGCGGCCTTGTAGTCGGTCAGCCAACCGTCGCCGGCGAAGACGGTCGAGGTGGCGAGGACGATCGCGGAGAGGAGGAGTCGTTTCATAATGGCTCTACCATCGCCCGGGATTTGTAAATTTCAACCGCAAAGCGACACCACAAAGCGACACCGCAAAGCGACACCGCAAAGCGACACCACAAAGCGACACCGCAAAGCGCGGGCCAATCCATCTCACGAGAAAAAAACGGAAATCCCGGCCGCGAGCTCCCCCTTTGCACCATTTCAAACATCCCGCGAGGGTCGTTCGTCTTCAACAATAAATGTCCCACCTGTGACATCTATTGTTGATGATAGAAAAGCAGCATGCGGGAAGAAACAGGCTCGCGGCCTTTGG
>JBAXXD010000129.1:0-9995 GCA_037128135.1 Verrucomicrobiia bacterium | reverse complement strand
TGCTCGAGCAGAGATGGACAGAGTGACAGAGCCGTGGCTTTCAGCGAAGGTGAGAAAGTAAAGGGATCCGCAGAGAGATCAAGATTTTTTTCGAGATCTCTCTGCGGGGATGGATTATTTGATTTCGACTTTGGCGCCGGCGGCTTCGATCTTTTTCTTGATCTCCTCCGCCTCTTCCTTGGTCACGCCCTCCTTGAGGGACTTGGGTGCGCTCTCGACGAGGGCCTTGGCCTCGGCGAGGCCGAGTCCGGCCACGGCGGCGCGCACTTCTTTGATGACGGCGATCTTGTTGCCGCCGGCTTCGAGAAGGATGACATCGAACGCTGTCTTTTCCTCCGCCGGAGCGGCTGCGGCCGCGGGGCCGGACGCTGCGGCCGCGACCGGTGCGGCGGCGCTGACGCCCCATTTTTCTTCGAGTTGTTTCACCAGGCCGGCGATCTCCAGGACGGTGAGTCCGCTGAGCTGGTCTACGAGTGCTGTTGTGTCTGCCATGTTATGTTTTCTGTTTTGGTATCGTCGCGCCCCGAAGCCTCAGGGCATTTGAGCCGGGCAGCCGCCCGACCGACAAGGAACCGGTTTTTTTCTTGGTTTTGTTGATGTCGCACGACGGGGCTTCCGAACGTCTTGCGAAATGGTTTCGAAATGGTTTTGTTAGGCGGCGTCTCCGGACGCGTCGGCTTTGGCTTGGAGGATGCGGGCGAGGCTGGCGGCCGGCTCGTTGAGGAGGCGGACGAGTTGGCTGGCCGGTGTTTGCAGGAGCCCGAGGAGTTTGGCTTGGAGGGCTCCCTTGCTCGGGAGATCCGCCAGTTCGGCAACCTGCGCGGCCGTCAGAGGGGCATTGTCGAGAACGCCCGCGCGGACCACCGGCTTCTGGAACTCTGCCGCGAAGGTCTTGAGAGTTTTGGCGGCCGCGCAAATGTCGGATTCCCCGGTAACCATCGCGGTCTGTCCGGCCAGCGAGGTGTCCAGCCCGGGCATCCCGAGATCCTTCGCCGCGATTTTGAGGAACGTGTTGCGAACCACGCGGAGGCGGGCACCGGCGCCGGCGAGCCGGGTGCGGAGCTCCTCGAAATGGAGCACCTTCATGCCGGTGTAATCCACCAGAAGCAGGTAGGGCGAAGATTGCAGTTTTTCGCGGACGTCCGCGACGATCAAAGTTTTCTCGGGTCTCATGTTAGTGCTTGAGGAATGGGGTCGGATCCACGGCGATGCCGGGGGTCATCGTGGCGGCGAGGGTGATGGTTTCCACGAAGGAGCCCTTGGCCGTGGCCGGGCGGGCCTTGATGACGGCTTCGATGACGGCGGTGCCGTTCTCCAGGAGGGCGGCCTCGTCGAACGCGAACTTGCCGATCGGGACGGCAACGTTGGCGTTTTTGTCGAGCTTGAACTCCACGCGTCCGGCCTTGACCTCTTTGACGGCCTTCGCGGTGTCGTCGGTGACGGTGCCGGTCTTCGGATTCGGCATCAGGCCGCGCGGCCCGAGCACCCTGCCGAGCTTGCGGACTTCGGCCATGGCCGACGGGGTCGCGACGGCGACGTCGAAATCGGAAAACCCGCCGGTGACTTTTTTGATCAGATCCTCAAACCCGACAAACTCGGCGCCGGCTTCGCGGGCCGCATCGGCGGACTGGCCGGTTGCGAAGACGAGGACGCGGACATTTTTTCCGCTGCCGTTCGGAAGCGGGCAGGTGCCGCGAACCATCTGGTCGCTCTGCTTCGCATCCACCCCGAGCTTGAACGACAGGGTGACGGTTTGGTCAAACTTCGCCGGAGGAAGGGTCTTCAAAGTTTTGAGGGCCTCCGCGAGCGGGTATTTCTTGCTGCCGTCGATGATTTCGGCGGCGGCGCGATAACGTTTGCTTCTTGCTTTTTGCATTTTTTTTGCAGTGCGATCGACCGGGTGGTCTCCTGCGTGTTGTGTGTGTTTCTCTTTCCCGCCAGTTGTCGGGAGCCGCGCAGAATAACCGTCCCGTGCGGCATGTCAAAGAAAAAAAGAAAATAAATTTGACAGGGTGCCGTGGGGAATTAGGATGCCCTCCCCGCCGGTTCTGGCGGAAAAAGTATTTTCATGAACGCACTCATCCTCGAAGAAGCCGCGAAAGTTATCACGGAACCCCAGGTTCTCATCAACATGGTATCCCGCCGCGTGAAGCAACTGATGGCCGGAAGCCGGCCGATGGTGGAGGTCGAGTTCCGCATGGGGCTGGCGGACATCGCGCTCACGGAAATCGCCAAAGGCAAGCTGGGCGTCGCCGCGAAGCCCGCAGCCTGACGGAACGCGGGGAAGCGTCCCCATGTCGGCCGAGATCACCACGAACAGGAAAGCCCTCCGGGATTATCATATCCTGGAACGGTTCGAGGCGGGCATCGAACTCGTCGGCACGGAAGTCAAATCGATCCGCGCCGGGCTGGCTTCGCTGCAGGGGTCTTTTGCCCGGATGGACGGCCCCAACCTCTGCCTTTACGAATCCACCGTCCAGCCCTACGAGCGCGCCAGCCACGAGCAGCATGAAATCAAGCGCGTCCGCAGGCTCCTCCTGCACCGCACGGAAATCGACCGGCTCGTCGGAGAAATCGAGCGGGCCGGGCGCACGGTCGTCGCACTCCGGATGTATTGGAAAAATGGCCGCGTCAAAGTCGAGCTCGGGCTGGGGAAAGGGAAGGACGGGGGAGACAAGCGCGCCGACCTGAAAAAGCGGGTGGAGGATCGCGAGGTGGACCGCGCGATCTCGGACTTCCAGCGCAAGCGCTGATCGCACGGATGGCGTCAGCCTATTTTTCTTTCGCCTCACTGGCTGCGGCCTCGTAAATCGCGCGCCAGTAGGCGAGACGTTCCTTGACCCGTTTTTCCATGCCGTTTTCCGTGGGCTCGTAGTAGGTGCGTCCCTCGGGGAGGTAGGCCTGGGGGACGTAGGATCCCTCGAAGTCGTGGCTGTACTGGTAGCCTTTCGCGTGGCCGAGGCGCTCGGCGCCTTTGTAGTGGCCGTCGCGGAGGTGGGGTGGGACGGCGAGTGTCCGGCCCTCGCGGACTTCCTGCGATGCCTTTCCGATGGCGACCGTGCAGCGGTTGCTTTTCGGCGCGGTGGCCAGGTAGACGGTCGCGTGAGCGAGGAGGAGGTTCGCCTCGGGGAGCCCGACGAACTCGACCGCCTGCTGGGCGGCCATCGCGACCACGAGGGCGTTCGAATCCGCCATGCCGATGTCCTCGCTCGCGCAAATGACAATCCGCCGCGCGATGAACCGGATCTCTTCGCCTGCATGGAGCATCTTGGCGAGCCAGTAGAGCGCGGCGTCCGGGTCGCTGCCGCGCATGCTTTTGATAAAGGCGCTGATCGTGTCGTAGTGGGCGTCGCCGGTGCCGTCATAGACGACCGCCTTTTGCTGGATGCTTTCCTCTGCGGCGCGGAGCGTGATCCGCACGGAGCCGTCGTTTTCCGGCGGTGTGGTGAGGGCGGCGATTTCGAGCGCGTTGAGGCAGCGGCGGGCATCCCCGTCGCTGAGCCGCGCGAGGTGTGCGGCGGCATCCGGATCCAGCGTGATCCGCATGCCACCAAGCCCGCGCCCGCTGTCGACAAGCGCCCGATCCATGAGGAGAAGGAGGTCGGCCTCGGAGAGCGGCTCGAGCTGGAACACCTGCGAGCGCGACAGGAGCGCGCTGTTGACGCTGAAGAACGGGTTCTGGGTTGTCGCGCCGATCAGCCGGACGAGCCCGTTCTCGACTTCCGGGAGGAGGACGTCCTGCTGGGCCTTGTTGAACCGGTGGATCTCGTCCACGAAGAGGATCGTCTTTGTTTTTGCGCGCCGCAGAGATGCTCCTGCGATGACGCGGCGGATGTCGGCCACATTGCTTTCGACGCCGCTCAGGCGTTCGAACTTCGCTTCCGTCGCGCCGGCAATCACCTGCGCGAGCGTCGTCTTCCCGGTGCCCGGCGGGCCGAAAAGGATCAGCGAGGAAATCCGGTCCGCCTCGATCGCCCGCCGGAGGAGCTTCCCCGGACCCAGGATGTGCTGCTGTCCGGCAAATTCCGCCAGCGTGCGCGGACGCATCCGGGCGGCCAGCGGCGCGTCGGCCGCAACCACGTGATCCGGTTCCTGAAAAAAATCCTCCATGCGATGACGATTAGCTGATTTTTCTCGCAAGCCAAGGAGCGATGATATAGGAAGGTTTTTTATGAAAACCCTGCTTGTCCCTCTCGACACGAGCTCCGGCACCGCGAAGGTTCTTTCCGTTGCCGACTCCCTTGCCCGCCCGCTCCAGGCGAAGGTGGTTCTTCTTCACGTCATCGAGCCGGTCGCGACGTATGTCCCGGTCGGCACGGGGATGGATGTGATTGCGACGTCCGCGCCGGAGATCGACATCGAGCAGGCCGCCGAAGACGCAAAAAAGCGCCTCGAGATGCTCGCGGCACCATTCCGGGCCGCCGGTCTCGATGTCGCATGCGAGGTGACACTCGGGCTGGCGGCGGAGGAAATTCTCGACCAGGCAAAAATGCTTGCGGCGGACTTCATCGTTCTCGGATCCCACGGTCACGGGGCGCTTTACCACCTCTTCGGCGGCAGCGTGGTCACGGGCGTCCTGAAGCACAGCCCGTGCCCGGTCGTCGTGGTTCCGGTGCATGCCTGAGAGCTCCAGCCACCCGTTTTTCAAGGATCCTGTTTTTTAAGATTCGACTCCGGCCGGGGGAATCCTCCAAGATCGCCGGATGAAGATTCTGATGGCGGCGAGCGAGATGTCACCGTTTGCGGGCATCGGGGAATTTGCCGATGAGATACTGGCGCTGGCCGCCCAGCTTGTCGGGGCCGGCAACGAGGTGACGGTCGTCCTCCCGTATTACCGCTGCATTCGGGAGGAGAAATCCCACAAGGCGAAACGCACGAAAATCAAATTCTCCGTGCCTGTCGGCCCGTCGAAGCTCGCGGCGGAAATTTTCGAGGCCCGCGCGCCCGGCGGCGTTCAGGTGCTCTTCGTCTCGCGCGACGAGTTTTTCGACCGCAGCGGGCTCTACGGAGCGGAGGGGAGCGACTACCAGGACAACTCGGCGCGGTTCATCTTTTTCACAAAATGCGCGGTCGAGCTGGCGCGGCGGCTTTCGCCCGAAGTCGTGCATGTCCACGGCTGGCAGGCGGCGCTCCTCCCGGTGTTCGTGCGGGATCAGAGGCTGCCGACCGTCACGGTTCTCTCCCCGCACAGCCTCGAATACCAGGGGAATTTCTGGAGCTATGACTTTGCGCTGACAAACCTTCCGGACGAGAATTTTTCCGCGCGCGGCCTCGAATTTTTCGGGAGCATGAACTTTCTGAAGGGCGGGATCCTGGCCGCCGATTCGGTCGTCCTGCCCGGCCGGCGGTATGTGGCGGAAATGCAGACGCCGGCATTCGGATGCGGGCTGGAAAATGTGCTCCGCGAGCAGAGCGAAAAATTGGAAGGCATCCCCGACGGGCTCGTGGAATCTGCCTGGCCGGTCTTCCCTCCCAACGAGAAGCCCCGCGCGCGGGACGAGCTTTTCGCCCGGACCGGCCTCGATCCCGCGGGCAGGATTTTCCTTGCCGATTCCTCCGCGACGCGGGGAGCGGGAGTGGACATCCTGCTCGAAGTGCTCGACCGCCTGCCGGCCGAGGAGGCACGCGTGCTCCTGCTCGGGCCGGTCGCGGAGGGCGAGCGCGTGGCGCTGGGCGTCGCGCTGCGCCGGCACGCCGGACGCTTCGCCAACATCGTGCCGGTGGACGCCGAGCTCCTCCACTTCGCGCTTTCGGGCTCGGATTTTCTCCTGCTGCCGGGACCGGTCGAGCCGGGCGGCGAACTCCTCATGCTCGCGCTCCGCAACGGGGTGCTCCCCATCGCCGCCCACTGCAGCGGGATCCGGCAGTTCGTCGAGGATTACGATCCGGTCAGCGGTCGCGGGAACGGGTTTGTTTTTTACCGCCATTCCACGGACGCCCTGGGGGATGCGATCCACCGCGCTGTCCGCACCGGCGACACGACTCCGCTCGTCGAGGCCGCTCGCGCGACCGACTGCACCTGGGCCGCCTCGGCCAAACGCCACGAGGAGCTTTACCGCCGCCTGCTCGCCCGTTCCGGACGCGCCGTCGCGTGATTGCAAAATAATTTCTTGCTCCGGAGTAAAGATTCCCTACATTCGCCATGAGGCCCTTATGGGGGCGTGGTAGGTTGCTAGTTGTTTTTCTTTCGGCGAGAGCCGCAAATTCTCATTGGCGATTTGAAATCCGGCAACCGGAAACAGCCGCACAGAACAGACCTCGAAACATACAAACCTATGAAAAGCAAACTCTACGTCGGGAATCTTTCCTTCGACACCACCGAGACGGATCTTAACGATCTTTTCTCTCAAGCCGGAACCGTCAGCGAGACGGCTCTCATCACCGACAAAGAAACCGGCCGCTCGCGCGGATTCGCCTTTGTCACCATGTCTGATTCGGATGGAGCGCAAGCGGCGGCCACCAAATTCAACGGCATGGAGCTGCACGGGAGAAAGCTCACCGTCAACGAAGCCAAGGATCGCGAGTCCGGCAGTGGTGGTGGAGGTGGTGGAGACCGCCGTCCCCCGCGCCGCTACTAATCACTTCAACAAAAGCGCCCCGGTTCACGCCGGGGCGTTTTTTTTGCTTTGATCGCACGATGAAACCCGAAAATCGAGATGTGAAACCACGCTGCTTCTGTGCGCCGGCGCGATTTTCGACCAACCCCTCGTGTATCAAGCGATAAGATTCCGGCTTCTCGCATGGGCCGCGCTTCTGCTCGCGGTGCCGGGGTTGCATAGCGCTTCCCCGCTCGCCGAGGGGGCCCCCGGCATTTATTCCGGATTCTACGAAAACGGAGCGTTTCAATCGCTCACGTTCATGAATTCGGTTTACGGATGGGACACATTTTTTTACGCAGGGTTTCTCGGTTCGGGGCGGGTGATTGCAAATGTCGAAGCCGGGCTGGTTTGGGACGGGCACGAGGCATTCCTGCGTCCCGCCGGATCTCCCCCGGCGGTCGGCATGACGTTTGCCGGGACCGGTGTTTTGGCGGAAACGGACTACCATGCCACGATGGTCGGGCAGGTGCTTGCGGGAACGGGATATGTGACCGGCAGCGATCCGGCACAATTCACCTACGTGGGAATCGGGATGGCTCCCCTGGCGGAAATCTGGTCCGGGGCGATCGCCACTTCGTTTCCCAAAACGGATAAAATAGAGGATATCGGATCGTTCGAAACGACCCTCGCGTCGACCGTGTCGGTTTATCAAAAGTTTTTCCAGGGTATTCCCGGTGCGACGCCGGGCGTGATCAAGAAGCCGGATGTGATCAACAGCAGTTGGGGCGGAGGGGATCCGGCGGCGAACTCCGCCGAGATGCTGGCGATCGACGGGCTCGCGCGGCAAAATCCCACGGTCGCGCTCGTGGCATCGGCAGGAAACGGCGGAAACGCGCAGATCTCCGCACCGGCTGCCAATTACAACAGCATCGCGGTCGGCTCGCTGGGCGGTGCCTCGTTTCTCGTGCCCTCATCGTTCAGTTCAAAAGGCGCCGTCGATTTCTACAACCCGGTTACCGGAAAACTTCTGACCGGCGTACGCGCGGCGGTAGACATCGCCGCCGCCGGAGAAGATTATTTCCTTGCGGCGTATCTTGGCCCGACCGGATCGCTGGGCGCATCGACCGTCCCGGTGATTGTCGGAATGCTGCAAGTCCCGTCGCCGACCGACCAGTATTTCCTCAACATGAGCGGCACGAGTTTTTCCGCGCCGCTCGTTTCGGGCGGGATTGCGCTGCTCAAAGATGCGGCGGCAAACCATCCATTTCTCAACCTCAACGCCACCCCTGCGGCCAACGACACGCGCGTCATCAAATCGGTTTTGATGGCGGGCGCGACCGAGACCACCGGTTGGGACAACGGGCAGGCGGCCGACGCGCACGGTGTGATTCGGACGGCTCAGGCGCTCGACTACGCGACCGGCGCCGGCGCGCTCAACCTGAACAATGCGGTCGACATCTATCTCCTGGCCGGCACCCGCGATGTCTGGGGGACGGCGGGCGGATTCGTTTCTGAAACCGGCTGGGATTATGGCGTCGTCACGCTCTCGGGCTCGAACGACTACCTGATCGCCAACGCGTTCGATTCCCCTGTCGAGCTCACCGTGTCCCTGAACTGGTTTGCCGACGTCTCGTTCGATGACGCGGAGTCGGTCGGGCAAAGCCTGAGCTTCGCCGACTTGAACCTCGAGGTGTGGAATGTTGTTGCCGGCGGGTTTTCGACCCTCGCCGCCGCCTCGGCTTCGATTTACAACAACGTCGAATTTCTGCGGATCGATCTGCCGGCCGGAGATTACGGCCTGCGCGTCACGTTCAGCGGGCTCATTTTCGAAACCGTTTCCGGGAGCACCACCGAAGAGGCCTACGGGCTCGCGTGGCAGTCGCAGGCGATCCCGGAACCCACCTCGATTTTCTTGATTGTTTTTGCGGCCGGGCTTGCCGCGATCCGATCCCGGCGCGCGCGTCATTTTCCGGATTCGCAGACCTGTGCCCTGAAATCATCGCGGGAGATCCGGCTGGAACCGACCGATCCGGGTCAACGTTTCTTACGTGTCGGTTTCGGGTAGGCACCGCGGTTGCGGGGTTCGATTTTTGAGGTTCCGGATCCGGATTTGAGTTCCATGATCTGGTCGCGGAGGAGAGCGGCGCGCTCGTATTCGAGGTTCGCGGCGGCGGCGGCCATGTCGCGTTCGAGTTCGCGGATGAGCTCGTGGAGGTCGAACTCCGCGGCGTCCTCATGGATGATCCCCCGCTCGAGCTCGCGGGCTTTAAGAATTGTGTGAAGGCTTTCCTGCACCGCCCGCTTGACGCTCCTGGGCGTGATATTGTGCTCCCGGTTGTATTCCTCCTGCCGCTTGCGGCGGTAGTCGCAGACATCCAGGAGCGCCTGCATGCTTTTGGTGATGGTGTCGGCGAAAAGGACCACCTCGCCGTTGATATGGCGGGCCGCGCGGCCCGCCGTCTGGATCAGGCTGGTCTGGCTGCGGAGATATCCCTCCTTGTCCGCATCGAGGATGCAGACCAGCGAGACCTCGGGGAGATCGAGGCCCTCACGCAGCAGGTTGATGCCGACTAAAATGTCGCAGTCGCCCGCGCGCAGCCCGCGCAGGATTTCCACCCGCTCGATCGTGTCGATGTCGCTGTGCAGGTAGCGCACCTTGAGGCCGGTTTCCCGAAGGTAATCCGCGAGATCTTCCGCCGTCCGCTTGGTCAGGGTGGTGACGAGCACGCGTTCGCCCTGCTCGATCCGCCTGCGGCAGAGCTCGATCGTGGCATCAATCTGCCCCTTCAACGGCCGGATGCTGATCTTCGGGTCGAGAAGCCCGGTCGGCCGGATGATCTGCTCGATGACCAGCGGCGCGCCCGGCGTGAGGACGTCGAGGGGTTCCTGCGTTCCATGCCGTCCCATAGTTCGGATCGAAGAAGCCGGCGCTGACGGAGCAGCGCCCTCCAGATTTTTCGGCGGGGCCGTTTGCCCAAACCGGCGGGATGCCCGTTCCCCCTGGGGTTTGCCATCTGCGATGAGGCGTCGGCCACCGGTGACGTCCTTCTCCGGGTTGGCGATCCAGCCGGTGTTTCCCGCGATGCTGTTGCGCATTTCGAACGGTCCGGGCGTCGCGCTGACATAGACGGCCTGGCCGCTCATCTCCATGAACTCGCCGAAATTGAGCGGGCGGTTGTCGAGCGCGCTCGGGAGGCGGAACCCGTAGTTGACGAGGACGGATTTTCGCGAGCGGTCGCCCGCGAACATCCCGCCAACCTGCGGGACGGTGGCGTGCGACTCGTCCATCACGAGAAGGGTGTCCTTCGGCAGGAAGTCCATGAGCGTGTAAGGACGCGAGCCGGGCGGGCGCCCGCTCAGGTGGCGGGAGTAGTTCTCGATCCCGCTGCAGAACCCCATCTCCTGCATCATCTCGAGGTCGAACTCGGTGCGCATCTTGATCCGCTGGGCCTCGAT
>JBAXXD010000128.1:0-10055 GCA_037128135.1 Verrucomicrobiia bacterium | reverse complement strand
GGTGTCATCCTATCCCTGAACAAACCCAAGGACGCGCCGGATCCGGTGGCGGCCGGCTTGGACGGCGAGGCGGCACTGAAAGTCGACGGCCAGTGGTTCGCCGGGGATTTGGGGAAAGTCGCATTCGATCCAGACAAGCCGTTCACCACCAAACTGTCCTTCTCCCTGGCGGTCTTGCCCGAAGGAGCCCCGAAGAACTATGGGCTGTTCGAGTCTTCGGCCTTTCGCATTGGGGTGGACGCACGAACCATGTCTTTCTGGCTGGAATACTTGCCGCGGACAGATGCCAAGAAGACTAAACTGAAAGGCAAGACCGAATTGGAGCTTGGCAAGGCTTACGAGTTGGCGATCGTGTTCGATGCTTCCGGGGCCAAGCTTTACTTGAACGGCAAGTTGGAGGCCCTGAAGGGTGGGGCGATGCCTCTGCCGTTCAAGGGGGGGTTCTCGGTAGGGAAAAACTCCGGAGCCGGCACACTATATGGCATCCTGCGGAGTGTGGAGCTGTTGCAAAACCAGCAAAAAGGAAATTAACAATAGGGGTATGCACTTGACTCAACCCTGCACAACATCTTGATGGTGGACCCTCGGAAGCAAATGTTCTCCAGGCTCAGTCCTGAGTTGAACTCCACGATGATGAACGAACCCCTCCAGTTCACGGTAGGAGTTGAGCCCGTCGGTGCATACCGTGCTTCCCGGTTCGACAGAGGATCGGATGAAGCCATGGAGAGTGGCCCGGTCGAAATCGGAGATCCGAGCCATGCGAATGCGACCGATGCCCTTGCCGTCCTCTTCAGCCGCGACGGCGATCAGTGTCTTCTTGTAGGTCAGACGGCCGACAGCTCCTTTGTTCAGCTTAAATGAAAATTATGTCACATCACCATAAACTAGTATTACCCACGCCCGCCCAGATCGAATGGCTTGAGAGCGGCATCGGCGTCATCATCCATCTCGACGTCCAGGTCTTCGAGCCCGGCTACGAATTCCGAAACCAATGGGGATACACCCCCGATCCGTCGGTGTTCACCCCCACCGAACTCGACACCGACCAGTGGATCGCCACCGCCAAAGCCGCAGGGGCGACCTACGCCGTGCTCGTGGCCAAACATTGCAGCGGGTTTTCGCTCTGGCCGACGGAGGCGCACGGCTACAGCGTCAAGTCGAGCCCGTGGCGCGACGGCAAGGGCGACATCGTCGCCGACTTCTTCGCGTCGTGCAATTTTCGCCGCGCCCGACCGCCGGACCCGCCATTTCGTGGTGCGGGGGCACCCCGCACCACGAAATGGCGGGAGCTTGACTCTCAAACCCCGATCTTCCAGCATCCGGCCATGGAAACGCCAGCTTCCAGCTTCAAACTCCGGGCCAACGCCCCGGAGGGCCGAAAGCAATTTCCTATCAGAAAAACGATTAGAGTGATACTGCATGAAAACCAAAAGCAATTTCCTATCAGACTGCAAACGTATTTCAGCACCGATGACGTCGTCTTCGCCGAAAACATCCTCGGCGTGCCGGGCAAGCCGGTGACCATGCCGGTCTGGACCCAGGGCGGACTGAACGCCTGGCACTATCAGGTGCTCGACAACCAGGTGACCGAGCTGGGTGCGCGCATGACCACCGTCATCGCCAAGAACAAGCAGCACGAGGACTACGCCGGACCGGTCACGGGAACCCATATCTATCGGAACAACCGCGCCGCCGGGGCCGCGGCGCGCTTCTCGATTCAAGTTCCTGACCGCTGCCTGGGCTACCTGATCGAGGGCAACCAGGGCCTCGCCGAAATCAAACCGGGCAAGGCCGGCGACGGGTTGGGCCTGGTGCTCACTAACACCGACCTCAATGGCAAGCCGGTACCCAGTCAACCCGCAACCGGAGCAAATGGCATGAACCGGTGAGCGGCCTGGCTGCGGGCAGAATGCCCGCGCCACGGTGGTCCGGGCATTTTGCCCGGAACCTCTTTAACCTGTTTGTATATTGATGATCCCTTCTCTTTCATGAAACCAATCCTGCCCATCCTCACCTCAGCGCTGCTGTTAGGACCGCTGCACGCCGCCGAGCTCGAAGTGTCCGCGATTTTCGCCGACCACGGCGTGCTGCAACGCGACCACGCCGTGCCGGTGTGGGGACGGGCCAACGCAGGCGCGCAAGTCAGCGTCGAGTTCGCCGGACAGACCAAGTCCGCAACCGCTGACGCAGCCGGAAAATGGCGGGTGCAGCTTGATGCAATGCCGGCGAGCGCGGCGGCGCGGCCGTTAGTGGTCCGCGCCAAGGACTCTCCCAAGTCCGTCACACTCGCCGATGTGCTTGTGGGAGATGTCTGGCTGTGCGCGGGCGGCGCGGAAGCCGGCAAGCGCGGGACCGACGCCGACGCGCAACCGGAGGATCCGAACGCGCCGCCGGTGCGCGTGTTCAGCGTGGCGCTGGCCCCAGCGCGCGAGGTGCAGCCCGAGGTGAAAGGGCGCTGGATCGTCGCCCAAGCCAACTCGCTCAAAACCTTTCCCGTGCAGGCGTGGCATCTCGGTCGCGCGCTGGGCAGCGAGCTGGGCGTGCCGGTCGGCATCGTGAGCACCACAACCTGGGCGGGGCTGGCGGCGCCGGTGGAATCCTGGACGAGCCGCGATGCGCTTGCCGCCACGCCCGAGGCCGCGCCGATTCTGGCCTACTATGTTAGCGATGCCTGGAAAATGCGCAGCGTCGGCAGCTATGACGAGCGGCTCAAGGCGTGGCTGGAGTTCTGCCAGAAGCTGCCTCTCAATCCGCCGCCCAAGCCGCAACCCAATGATGGGGACAAGCTCGCGCAGCAGGAACCCTCGGCGATATGGAACAGCGGCGTGGTGCCGCTCACGGGCTTGGCGCTTCGCGGGGTGGTGTGGGACTGCGGCGAGGACGCGACCAGCCAGGGCCACGCATTCCAGCAGGGCCAACTGCTTCCGCCCATGATCGCAAGCTGGCGCCAGGCGTTCGGCAATGCCGAGCTGCCGTTCATCATCGTGCAACTGCGCCCGCACCGTTACGCCGTGTCCCACGGCATCGATGGCCGCCTGGCCGCCGAGTTGCGCGACGCCCAACGCAGTGCCGCCGCCGCCGCCAAGGCAGCGCTGGTGGTCACCGTGGATCTCGGCGAGGACCCCGCGCCGCGCGAGGTCACCGCGCGCATCGCCGACTCGATCCTCGCCAAGGTTTACCAAAAAACCGACCGCGATCCCGACGGGCCGCAGTTCGCGAGCGCGGCGACCACCGGCGACCACGTCACACTCCGCTTCTCTAACACCCGCGGCGGCCTAACCGCCAAGGGCGGCAAATTGCAAGGCTTCGCCATCGCCGACACGCTGCTGCGCTGGGTCTGGGCGGATGCCACCATCTCGGGCGACACCGTGATCGTCTCCGCTCCAACCGTGCCCAAGCCGTTAGGCGTGCGTTATGCCTATCAGGACGTGCCGTGGCATGGCGCGACCCTGTGCGATGGCGCGGGCCATCCCGCCGCCCCGTTCCGCACCGACGAGTTCCTCGCGCTCACCGACCGCAGCCTCGATCCATCCGTCGTCGCGCTGAGTTTCAACCGCCGCACCGACCTTGCCATTGAAGACGCGCGCCTGCCGCGCATCCTCATCATCGGCGATTCGATCTCCGGCCATTACCTCGAGGAGGTCTGCGTGCGGATGCGCGGCAAAGCCAATATCATCGGCGAGTCGTCCATGATCAAGGGCACCTGGGCCAGCATGGGCCCGCGCTTCTACCGCGCGGATTGGGCGTCGCGCCCCGACTTCAAGACGTTCCTCGCCGAACGCGGGCCGTTCGCCATCGTGCACTTTAACAACGGCATCCATAACTTCTCGCACGCCAATCCCGGTGATGAAAAACCCTACGCCGGGCAGCTCCGCACGGTGGTGGCCACCATCCGCGAGTCCGGCGCGGTCTGCCTGTTCGCCAACTCCACCGGCACCGTCGCCGACAACACCATCCCTAACTCCCCGAACTACCTGACGAATTGCCGCGCCTTCAACGCCGCCGCCGAAGCCGTCATGAAAGAGCTCAAGGTCCCCGTCACCGACATTTACGGCTTGATCCAGCCGCGCATCAAGGAACTCATCAGCAGCGACCTGATTCATCCCAAAGACGAGGCCTCGCCACTGATGGCCGACCTCATCGCCACTCGCCTCACCGAAACCCTGGCGACCCTGCCGAAGCCCAATCCCTGACATGCAAGCCACCCCGTGAATTCATTACTCCCTGCCGCGCTCTCGTTGGCGCTCGCCGCCACCGCCCCTCTGGCCCGCTGGGATTTCTCCGAGTTCAAGGACGGCAAGGTGGCCGATAGCGTCAGCGGTGTCATCCTATCCCTGAACAAACCCAAGGACGCGCCGGATCCGGTGGCGGCCGGCTTGGACGGCGAGGCGGCACTGAAAGTCGACGGCCAGTGGTTCGCCGGGGATTTGGGGAAAGTCGCATTCGATCCAGACAAGCCGTTCACCACCAAACTGTCCTTCTCCCTGGCGGTCTTGCCCGAAGGAGCCCCGAAGAACTATGGGCTGTTCGAGTCTTCGGCCTTTCGCATTGGGGTGGACGCACGAACCATGTCTTTCTGGCTGGAATACTTGCCGCGGACAGATGCCAAGAAGACTAAACTGAAAGGCAAGACCGAATTGGAGCTTGGCAAGGCTTACGAGTTGGCGATCGTGTTCGATGCTTCCGGGGCCAAGCTTTACTTGAACGGCAAGTTGGAGGCCCTGAAGGGTGGGGCGATGCCTCTGCCGTTCAAGGGGGGGTTCTCGGTAGGGAAAAACTCCGGAGCCGGCACACTATATGGCATCCTGCGGAGTGTGGAGCTGTTGCAAAACCAGCAAAAAGGAAATTAACAATAGGGGTATGCACTTGACTCAACCCTGCACAACATCTTGATGGTGGACCCTCGGAAGCAAATGTTCTCCAGGCTCAGTCCTGAGTTGAACTCCACGATGATGAACGAACCCCTCCAGTTCACGGTAGGAGTTGAGCCCGTCGGTGCATACCGTGCTTCCCGGTTCGACAGAGGATCGGATGAAGCCATGGAGAGTGGCCCGGTCGAAATCGGAGATCCGAGCCATGCGAATGCGACCGATGCCCTTGCCGTCCTCTTCAGCCGCGACGGCGATCAGTGTCTTCTTGTAGGTCAGACGGCCGACAGCTCCTTTGTTCAGCTTAAATGAAAATTATGTCACATCACCATAAACTAGTATTACCCACGCCCGCCCAGATCGAATGGCTTGAGAGCGGCATCGGCGTCATCATCCATCTCGACGTCCAGGTCTTCGAGCCCGGCTACGAATTCCGAAACCAATGGGGATACACCCCCGATCCGTCGGTGTTCACCCCCACCGAACTCGACACCGACCAGTGGATCGCCACCGCCAAAGCCGCAGGGGCGACCTACGCCGTGCTCGTGGCCAAACATTGCAGCGGGTTTTCGCTCTGGCCGACGGAGGCGCACGGCTACAGCGTCAAGTCGAGCCCGTGGCGCGACGGCAAAGGCGACATCGTCGCCGACTTCTTCGCGTCGTGCAAAAAATTCGGCCTCAAGCCCGGACTCTACGCCAGCGCCGGATGCAACGCCTACCTTGACTGTGACGGCAAAGTCCGTTCGGGCGATCCTGCCGAGCAGGCCCGCTACAACCAGATCGTCATGACCCAGCTCGCCGAGCTGTGGACAAACTACGGCGAGGTTTTTTACATCTGGTTTGACGGCGGCGTGCTGCCCCTCGAAGAAGGAGGGCCGGATATCGTCCCGCTGCTAAAGAAACTGCAGCCCAACGCCGTGGTCTTTCAAGGCCCGCACGATCTGCCCTCGCTCACCCGCTTTACCGGCAACGAGCGGGGCGAGGCCCCCGACCCGTTCTGGAACACCACCAACGATTTGACCAGCGACGACGGGACCGTCGAGGTGGATAACCGTGCCGGCGATCCCAACGGCAACCGCTGGGTGTGCGGCGAGGCCGACTTGCCTAACCGCGGTCAGTCGCAGGCGTTCCAAGGGGGCTGGTTCTGGCGCAAAGGCGACGAGGAATTCCTCTACTCCCTCGACCACCTCGTGGAACGTTACTTCACCAGCATCGGGCGCAACACGAACCTCTTGATCGGCATGGTCATCGATCCGCGCGGGCTGGTTCCCGATCCCGACGCGCGCCGGTTCGCGGAGTTTGGTGGGCGGATGAAGCAAATCCTCTCGAACCGGATCGCTGTCGCCTCAAGCACCGGCAACACCCACTCCCTGCCGCTTCCCGTTGGCAGCGCGCCCAATATGCTCATGCTGATGGAAGACATCGCACAAGGCGAGCGCGTTCGCAAATTCGTGGTCGAGGGGCACATCGGCGGCGAATGGATCAAAATCTGGGCGGGCACCGTGATCGGGCACAACCGGATTGAGCGCTTTGAGCCGATCCCCGCCTCCGAACTGCGCCTGACGATTCTCGAAAGCGCGGCGGAACCGCAAATCCGGGAGTTCAGCGCGTGGAAGGTGGCAGACGGGCTCTTCAGCGTGCCGCTCGACATGGCCCTGCGGTGTAATCTCTCCATCCGGCGCGGAGCGAGCGGCGAGGTCGATCTGCGCTGCTCCAACCCCGCGCTCACACTGCGTTACACCCTCGACGGCACCGAGCCTGGCCCTGATTCCCCGGTTTATGAAAAACCATTCGCCCTGCTCGATGGCGGCACGGTCAAAGCGCAGGCGTTCATCAACAGCCAGAGCCACGGCCCGACCGTCACGGCGGCGTTCGGCGTGGACCGCAAAAACTGGCGCGTCGTGAGCACCAGCCTCAACAGCCCTTACGCCAACGGCGGCGCGGCGGACGTGGCGCACCTGCTCAACGACGACCCGAAGACCTACTGGCACACCTGTCACAAGGATAAGACCTTGAGCGCGCCGCCGCACGAGGTGGTCCTGGATATGGGGCGCGAGATGGACGTTGCCGCATTCACGCTCCTGCCGCGCGACGACGGGACGTGCGAGGCAACTCCCGATCACGTTGCATTTTTCCTGAGCTTGGACGCTGAGAATTGGGCGCTCGTCAAGGAAGTCGAGTTTGCCGATGTGCGGGAAAATTTCGGCATGCGGCACATCCCCTTGGCCGAACCGATCACAGGGCGATACCTCCGGTTTGTCGCCAAGCATGTCGTGGATGATGGCGCTTACGTGATCGTCGCAGGCATCGGTGCCATTGAGGCCAAAAAACCAACCACGAAATTATGAAGCTGATCTCATTCCTGACTGCCCAGAAAATCTCCGAAGAAACGAATCTCGTATCCCGAGGCGCGTCCTTTTTCCGCTATTGAATGAAAATCTTTTTTTGTTTTCCGCTGCGTTGTTGCCTCTTCGATCAACGCTCTGAGGGCGTGGGTGTCTGCCAATCCGCCCTCAAGTCCTGGATTCCAGACCAAAAGGGTTAATCCTGACCTGAAAATGACGCCGCAAATCCAACGATCACTTTTTGTAAGCAACAAATCGTATATCCCACTTTTCGGAAAACTGATCTCCGCGATCTCCCATTCGGGCACCAGGAATTTCAAAAATTTCAGCCATGCACTTGGCACTTCCTTTTCGCTCTCCTCCGCAACCGAAAGCCTGATCCTTTTCGAGGTCAATTTGGCCAGCGTCAGAAATTGTGCGCGGTCCTTTCCCACCAAATGCAGCGCATCCACCAGTTTTCCTGCAATCCGGTTCCCTGCCGTCCTTCTCCCGTTTTCAAGAGCGGAGATCAGGCTGTAAGGCACTCCGGATTTGTCCGCGAGCTGCCTTTGAGAGAATTTCGCTTGCGCGCGGAATTCTTTCAAAACAGTCCCGAGGGCTTGAGGTGAATTGGTCATTTCGCTGCTACACTCGCAGAAGTATAACAGCTTGCAAGATGTTTTTTGAATTCTTTTTGGGGGCAGGACGAACGATCCATTTCCTGTTGTAGCGGATCATTTCATCAGCTCCGCCTCCGTTCGTTGTGGACAGGAGGATCGTGGCGGGAGATTTGGGGCGGCGCGGCACTCCCGCTCTTGGCATTTCGCCACCAAGCAACAATCTGTCCGTTGGATAATGCCGGAGCAGAGTTTACAGCGGCTTTGGCACCAGATTGACCTTCCTGGTGGGGTTGGCCGCCTTGGGGGCACTCAACTTTTTCAATGGAGCCGGAGAGGCAGCACCGAAAACCGCTGACATTTTCGTGCCCGCCCGTGCAAGTTCCTCGGAATTCACCTCGGCACTGTAGGTTCGGAGGATCAGCTTCCCTCCATCCTGGTGCCCCTGCATTTCGGCGATGGTTTTGACGTTTACGCCTGCCCGCAGGGCTTCCGTGATGTAGAGCTTTCGGAATGATCGCGGCGTGAATGACGGATACCCAAGATCATTGCATGCCGCCTCAATCGCTTTCTTCGGGGAGTAAATCGTGAAAATCTTTTCGGTTGGAGATTGCCCCGTGATTTTCACCCGGCGTTTGAGCAGTTCCAGTGCGGCCGAGTTGAGTGGCACTGTGAATGGAACTCCCGTCTTGCGACGCTTCACGCTCAATGTCCCCACTTGCAGATTCACATCCTGCCATCGCAACGATGCGACCTCCGCCTGTCCCAGCCCCAGCAAAGCGAAAGCCTCGACAACATCAGCGGCCTCGATGCGCGTATCCGACAGTTTTCTATCCCGAATGGTTTTGACCACTGCCCTCCATTGTTCGACCGTCGGAATGAGCCCGGTGACTGGCAGAACTTTCCCCAATTTCCAGACGGTTTCTTTTTTTCTCAGCCCCGGATCGGCCCCTGGGAGCAGACCAATCGCCTGCGCTGCCAATGCCCGCTGAAAAACCCTCCACAGGAATTGAATGAACTGGTTGCGGTAGCTCGCCCCGCATGCGCCAACGGCATCAGTGATGCATTTCTCCACATCCTGCTTTTTCGCCGATGCGACCGATATATTCGGTCCGCCAGGCCAGTGAGTCAAAACTTTGGCATGGTAACCAGCTGCCTTCTTGCGCGTCATCTCCGCCGCGTTTTCGTAGCGCCCGAGTTCCTCCTGCGAGAATTCCGCCAGCGTGCGAGCTGCCTGCTTTCGCCGGACAAGAATTCCGGTTTTGAGGACTTCTCTCGCCTCGCGCCTTGCCGCCTGAAGTTCGATGCTTTTCAGCTTGTGCCACGTCGTCTTGCCCTCTACCTTGTGGCGCAAGTGGAACCCGCCGCTTTTGTAGCGGTAAATTCCTTCAGCAACTCGTGAATACCGTTTTTCCTGATTCGTCCTCATGTTCGCCTTGCCTCCTTGGCAGAATCGATCATGCCCAGAGCATAGGTGTAGGAAATGGGTGTAGCAAGGAGAAAATGGTGATTTGTCAAGTTGTTGAATAAAAGCAGTTTAGCCGGCATAGCTCAGTGGTAGAGCAGCGGTTTTGTAAACCGCTGGTCGTCGGTTCGAATCCGACTGCCGGCTCCCCTCAAACTCGAGGAGAAGCCTTTGTTTATCAGCCTCTCAGGGCTTAGCTTTCAAAAACACGTTGCGCACTGAAACGTCAGAAAACGCACCAAAACGACCTCGATCCGGCAAGGATTCGGCAAGCGACAGATAGAGAAAATATCTGGCCCCGGCATCGGCAACTCCCCGAAGCATCAGTGAACACAGGGTCGCTCACGACCGAGAAAACCCCACGAAAACCGGTTTTTTCAGGCAACTTTTGAAAAAAAAATGGCCTCTGGCTGCCCCGTGGCGGGGTCGAAATCGTTTCCGTGACATCGGATACCGGGGGGATTTTCGAGGGCGATTTCGGCGGGCGTGGAGGGGATCGCCGAAAACGGGTTTTTGCCAGCAAGCCCCAGGAAAATATCCCGATTTTCTGCCAGAATAAAATGGAGGACTTCGGATCAATTTCGGAATCTCCATCGAAACTGAAGAAATGAAATCCTGACCGGATCAACATAATCAGCACGACCAACCCAGCAGCAATGCTGGGTTTTTTCGTGCCCCAAACCAAGCAACGAAAGGAAACACCATGGCATTCAAACCCATCTACTCGAAACGCCTCGGTCGTCGCCAAGGCAGCCGTCCACACAGCTACGCAGCGCGGAAA
>JBAXXD010000127.1:0-10431 GCA_037128135.1 Verrucomicrobiia bacterium | reverse complement strand
ATCAAACGCTCCGGCGGAGCTTTTCCTTTTCGCGCTCGCGCTTTTCCTCGAGGCGGGCGAGCTCGGAGACAAGCTGGCGGCGGATCTCCTCTTTTTCCGCCGGCTCCGCAGTCGCCATCTGACCCTCAAGAAAAATCTTTTTTTCGGCGATCTTCGCGTTGACCTCGCTGTCCACCTCGGCGGCCGCCCGCTTCTGGGCATCGGTGAGGCTGACTGTGGGGGCGGATTTTTCCAGGCGGCTCATGGCGAGTTCGTAGGCGGATTTCATGGGGCGCATTTTGCCGGAAATCCGTCTGGAGCGACAGAAAAATTGCAGGATTGCCCGCAATCGTGTTTAGTGCCCGGCCTGATGTCATTCCTGCGGCTGCTGAGCACCGATTTTGACGGGACGCTGATCGGACACCCGTCCGACGGGCGGTGCGTGCCCGCGTTTGCGGAGGTGCTGACGCGGCACCGGAGCGCTGGCGGGGTCTGGGCGCTGAACACCGGACGGAGCCTCGAACACGCGGTCGAGGGGCTCGCGATTTTTTCCGCGCCGGTCGCGCCGGACTTCCTGCTCACCAGCGAGCGCGAGATTTTTTCGCGGAACGACGATGGCTCCTGGACGCCGCACGCCGAGTGGAACGACCTCTGCACGGAGCGCCATGACGCGCTGTTTCTGTCGGCTGCACCGGTCATCCGCACGATCTGCTCGTTCGCCGAGCGGTCCCCGGATGTGACGGTCATCGAGGAGGGCGGGCGCCCGGCCGGCCTTGTCACGTCGAGCGAGGCGGTCATGGACGAGGTCGCGGCATTCATCGAGCGCGAGAGCATCGAGCACCCGGATTTTTCCTACCAGCGGAACACGGTTTACCTGAGGTTCTGCCACCGGGATTACCACAAGGGATCCTCACTGGGCGAGGTGTGCCGGATGCTCCAGATCGATCGCGCGGCGGTGCTGGCGGCGGGAGACCATTTCAACGACATCCCGATGCTCGACGGACGCTACGCCGCGTTCCCGTGCTGCCCGTCGAATGCGATCCCCGAGGTCAAGCGGACCGTGCGGGCGGCCGGCGGGCACGTGGCCGCGCTCCCGGCGGCGGACGGGATTGCCGAAGCCTGGAAATTTTTTCACCGATGACCGGCGCCCTGATCAAAAAACTGAGGAGAAAACTCGGCGCGGGTGCCGTTTCAACCGCGCCCGCGCTCGAGTATTCCGGCGACAAATGGTTTGCGAAAGCCTCGCCCGACGCCGTGGTTTTTCCGTCTTCGACCGCCGAGGTTTCCTGGATCATGCGGGAGGCATTCCGGGCCGGTGTTCCGGTGACCCCTCGCGGCGCGGGGCACGGGTATGTCGGCGGCTGCACGCCGGTCCGCAAGGGGCTCGTGCTCTCGCTCGAACGCATGGACAAAATCCTCGAAATCCACGCGAAGGATTTCGTGGCGGTCGTCCAGCCGGGGGTCGTCACCGGCGACCTGCAGGATGCCGCCCGGAGGAAGAACCTTCTTTATCCGCCGGATCCCGCGAGCCTGAAGGATTGCAGCATCGGCGGGAATATCGCGACGAATGCCGGCGGCCCGCGCTGCCTGAAATACGGCGTGACGCGCAGCTACATCCTCGGGCTCGAAGTCGTGCTGGCCGACGGGTCGGTCGTCCGCTGCGGCGGGCGCACCCACAAGAACAAGACCGGCTTCGATCTGGTCGGGCTCTTCACCGGATCCGAGGGGCTGCTGGGGATCGTGACCGAGGCGACCCTGCGGCTCATTCCGATGCCCCCCGCGCGCGCGGCACTTTCCGCGGGGTTCGCGACGATCGAGGCCGCCGCCGCCGCGATCCAGGCGGTTTTTGCGGCGGGGTTTCTCCCGGCGGCCGTCGAGGTCGCCGACAAATTTACCCTCGACGCGGCGCGCGCCTACCAGCCGGATGCGCAATTTCCTCCGGGCGACGCCCAGGTGATCCTCGAGGTGGACGGACAGCCGGCGAGCGTTCGCGGAGAGGCCGGGGCGCTCGAAAAAATCCTCCTGTCTGCGGGGGCGCTCGCGGTGCGGAAAGCCACGACCCCGGCGGCCTGCGAAGAGCTCTGGGGGCTCCGCCGGGTTTACTCGCAATCCCTCAAGGCCACCGGACTCAAAAAACTCAACGAGGATATCGTCGTCCCGCGCGGCCGACTCGTTGACCTCGTCCGGTTCGCCGCCCGCCTCCAAAAAAAATCCGGTTTCCCGATCGCGTGCTTCGGCCATGCCGGCGACGGGAACATCCACACGAACATCATGGTCGCCGACCCGGAAAATCCCGCCGTCCAAAAAAATTCACGTGCGGTGCTCGACGAGCTATTCCGGCAGGTGCTGGCATGGAACGGCTCGATCACCGGCGAGCACGGGATCGGCCTCGCGAAGAAGCCGTGGTGGAACCAGGCCGTTCCGGCATCCACCCGCGCCCTTCACCAAACGCTCAAATCCGCCCTCGACCCGAACGGCATCCTCAACCCCGGAAAGTTTTTGGGCGGCTGAGGACGGAAGCTGCGCCCGCGGATTTTTTCCTTCTGGCTGCCCGGCGCGCGCGGTGTTTGAATTGCGATGATGTTGGAAGTGAATGTGCTGGCGAGCGGGAGCTCCGGGAATGCGCTGTTGCTGCGGAGCGGCGGCTGTTCGGTGCTTGTGGATGCGGGGCTGAGCGCGCGCCAGCTTTCCGCGCGGATCGAGTCGTGCGGCGTGGCGCCGGAATCGCTCTCGGGGATCCTGCTCACCCATGAGCACGGCGACCACACGCGCGGGCTCAAAGTCCTCCTCGCGAAGCACCGGATCCCCGTCTTTGCCAATCCGCTCACGGCCGACCATCTGAAGCGGGCCGGGCTCGTCGCGGAGTGGAATCTCTTTTCGCCGGGGGCTGCTTTCCAGCTCGGGCACTTCGAGATCCTCGCCTTTTCCGTCCCCCACGATGCCGCGGATCCCGTGGGGTTTGTCCTGCGCTCGAACGGGAGCGGGTTCGGCGTGCTGACCGACCTCGGCTACGCGACGCGGCACGTTGTGGAATCCGTGCGCGGAGTGAAGGCGCTGCTCATCGAGACGAACCACGACGAGGCGCTGCTGCAGAAGGACACGAGGCGTCCCTGGCCGGTGAAGCAGCGGATCCTCTCGCGCCACGGGCACCTGTCGAATGCCGCCGCCGCCGCCCTCGTGGCCGATGTCGCCACCGAGGCCCTCACGCATGTCCTCCTCGGCCACCTGAGCAGGGACTGCAATTCGCCGGACCTCGCAATCGCCGCAGTGGATTCCTGCCTTCAGAAAAACGGACACGCCAACGTGCGCGTCCAGTGCGCGTCAACGGAGGACGACGCCCCCGTCGTGCGGATCATGGTCTGAAAACATCACTCCACCCCGGTGGAATCCGGATCCCCGAAGAGCTGGCGGTAGCCTTGGGCCCAGATGAGATAGCTCAACGGAAGTGTCGCGAGCATTCCCACGCAGCAGAGGAGCACGCCAGACACGGCCACCAGACCGACCAGAAACAGAAGGCCGAGCGCCGGGAGCCACTGGCTGTGGACGGTCTTCAAAGCGGTCGGGATCGCCTCCCGGAAACCGACCCCCCGATCCACGATCAGCGGGAAAACAAAGCTGAATCCGACCAAGAAATAGATATACGGCACCAGGAAAAGAACCGAAAAAACAATGATCGGGACGGACGATTTCATGGTCGTGGTCAGAACGACCCCGGGAATAATAAAAACGAGGGCCAGCGCAAAAACCGCCACGAAAAGGACGGCGAGCGCGAGCAGGATCTGGAGCCAGTTCGAGCGGCGGAACCCGGCGAAGATGTTCTCGAGGCTGGCTTTTGTCCGCAGGGTCGTGATGAAAAAATACATGAACCCGGCCCCGAGAATCGAGGACACCGCCATGGCGAGCACCCAGAAGAAGAAAAAAACTCCTCCGGCGGCGGCCATCATCATCGGGTCTGCACTCTTCGCTTTGATGAACCGTTCCATGAGCGCCTGGGCGAACTGCATCGGCAACTGCACGACAAGCGAGATCCCAAGAAAGATCAGCGCGGCCAGCACGCACACTCCCCAATTTTTCGTGAACGTCTCCCAGCCTTTTTGCAGGCACTCGTCGAAGCGGATCTTGCCGGGCTGTTGCCGGTTGGCGACCGAATTTTTGAACTGTGCGGGGATCGCGGGCGCTGCGGACGAGACGGGCGCTGCGGACGCCGGAGGAGGGAGGTCGGTGAACGTCGAGAGCGGCTGCCAGGTTTCCATCCCCTCTTTCCACGCGAGGTCGGTCGGGAGGATCTCGCCGCTGCCCAGCGCATTGGAGACTTCCTGTTCGGTGAATTGTCCGAGGCTCGTCCGGTCGCGGTTGATGAAAATCATGCCCATGCGCGTGATCGTAATAAAATTTTCGTCCGCGTCAAACCTGCGGTTTATTCCATGAGGATGGGGAAAAGGAACCGGCTTGCGAGCCGTTCGCGGAGGATTGCGGATTGTGCGCGATGGGTTTGGTTCGGGGTCGCCGGGGATTTGGGAAACGGAAGGGCGAGCAGCCTGGCGGCACATTCGGCGGGGGATAAAAACGATCCCGGAGGCGGCTCGGGTGGCGGTTGGGCGGCCAGTCCCGCGAGGGACGGGTTCTCCCGGAAGCAGGCGTCGCGTGATTCTGCGGGCGGAACAGCCAGCACGTCGAGCTGCGCGGACAGCGTGAGGCGGCTGAACGGAACCGGGCTGTCGGGAAACTCCAAAAAATGCGGCGTTCCAGCAAGGTGGCGGACCGGCTGCGGGAGTGCCCCGCGCCAGCGCCGAACGAGATCTTCCTGCCGGCGGGTTTCGGCGGCAGCATCGAAGAGTCCGCACGGAATCATCACCTCGTCGTAGAGCCCGGGCAGACGAAGCCCGAGCGCATCGAGGTCGGGCTGGATCTGCGGAAGGCACCGTGCGACCAGCGGCCGTCCGAGACCCGCTCCCTCGAGATAGGGAAACCCGAACCCCTCCTGCACGGAGGTCATCACCAGCGCGTCGGCGGCCGCCATGAGTTCGAACACCGATGGCGCCCCGGCTTGCGAAAGCACCCCGAACTGCGCACGCCACATCCCGCGCCCGGCCGCCTCCACCAGACGCCGCGCGTAGCCAGCCTCCCCATCCGAACTCACCCCGCCGGTCGAAACCAGCCACCCGCCAGGACACAGCCACCCGGTCAGTAAGGCCGCCTCAGCAAAATTTTTTCTTCTCAAAAATCGTGCCGGGAATACCCAGGCAGGGGCCCCGTCGCCGAGCTGGTGGGAAAGCCAATTTTTTGCGGCGCGGACCCGCGCATCCGTCGGGCGGACGGCGCCATCCATCGGGTTCGGAAGCCACGCGGTGCCGGGAAGAGATTTTGCGAGGTGTCGGACGTCGGCCGAATTGATCCCGGCATGGACGGCGCGGGCGCCGGCCGCGAAGACCGCCCGCGCGACCTGCTCGAGCGAACGGAACCCGCAGGCGCGCATCTCCGGCCAACGCGCCCAGCGGTGGTCGCACCAGAAATCATGGTGGTGGCTGAGCAGCCGCGCGCCGGTCGCGGCGGAGAGCGCCGCCACTTCGTCCGCCAACAAAATATTTCTCCCGAGCGCGAGGTTGTGCGCCCAGACCAGCGAGTCCGCGCCAATGTGAAGCTGGAGCGCGCGGCGGATCTCCCGCCTCAACAGATCCGGACCGAAACTTCCCGCAAGGTAGCCGAGGGCCGGGTGGATCGCGAATTTTGCGCCCGGGATTTTTTTCAACAAGGCCTCCGCCCACGCCGGCTCCGGCGCCTCCCCGGCGAGCAGGGTGACATTTTCAAAATGCCCGGCCAGCTCGGGCAGCAGCCGCTCGATCACCCGCCGGACTCCGCCCGCGCGGAAGTGGTAGTGGATCACAACAAGTTCTCGTGGGAGTCCGTCCGGCATGGCGGATCGCACGCTACCATGCCGTTTGATATTGAACAACCCGCCCGGCTGCCGGACTCTTGCCGCGCGATGGCGGACTTTTTTCAGGATGGCGCGGTGGCGACCTTGCACCGGCTCGGTGCGGGCGATCCCGCGCGTCTCGAACGCGAGCTCGAGGCGTTTTCCGCCGCGCGCCCGATCGCGCTCGTCCTGCCCTGCCATGCGGATGAGCTCGGCACGCCGGCCCTGGGCGGGATCCTCAACGAGCTCCGCGAGGTCCGCTACCTCGCCCAGATCGTCGTCGGCATCGATGCCGCCGATGCCGGCGCATGGGCGCACGCCCAAAAAGTTTTTTCCGTACTCCCGCAGAATCCGGTGCTTTTATGGATCGACGGCCCCCGCCTCTCGAAATGGATCCAGGATCTCGCGCGGGCGGGCATCGATCCTGGGCCGGGCGGGAAAGGCCGCAACCTGTGGATGGGCTTCGGATACGTCCTCGCCCACAACATCGCCCACATGGTCGCTGTGCACGACTGCGACATCCCCACCTACAACCGGGAAATGCTCGCGAGGCTGTGCTATCCGGTCGCGCACCCGCACTTCGGCTTTGCATTTTGCAAAGGCTACAGCGCGCGCTTCACCGACCGCCTCCATGGCCGTGTCATGCGACTGCTCTTCACGCCGCTCCTCCGCTCGATGAAATCTCTTCTCGGACCGTGCGAAATCTTGTCGTTCCTCGACGCGTTCCGCTACCCGCTCAGCGGCGAGGTGAGCCTCCGCACCGATATCCTCCGCCGCTTGCGGATCCCCTGCGACTGGGGCGTGGAGACTGGCATGCTGGCCGAGGTCTTCCGCCTCTGTCCGCCGGAGAGCCTCTGCCAGATCGACATCGCCGAACGCTACGACCACAAGCACCGCGACCTCTCGCCGGACGATCCCGGCCGAGGGCTCAACAAAATGGCGCGCGACATCGTCAGGCGCGTCTTCCAGTCGCTCGCAGCCCAAGGCGCGCATCTCGACCGGGGGATTTTTGACAGGCTGATGCCCGCCTACGCCCGCGCGGCGGGCGAGACGCTGCGGGCCTGCGCTTCCGATGCCGAAGTCAACGGGCTGCTCTACGACCGCCGCGACGAGGAACTCGCCGTGACAACCTTCGCCGGCGCGCTCCGCGCCGCCGCAAACAGCCACCTCTGCGATCCCCTCGGAAACCCGATGATCCCGGAATGGCACCTCGTCGAATCCTCGCTGCCGGATTTCCTCCCCTCGCTCCTCGAGGCGGTCGCGGCCGACAACCGGCAGTGACCGGGCGCACTTCGCCATTGACGGCGGTTGGACGCGCGGCGACAAAGGACGGCTTACATTTGTGGACAGCATTTCGATTCATCGCCCCCGCAACCTCGACTGGAAGCGGGCCTCTGCCTTGCTTTACGGGGACTGGGGAACCAGCAAGGCCTACGTCATCGGGTTGGCATTCGCGGCGGGCGGGTTTTCCTCGCTGCCGATCATCATCGCCGTCTGCGCGCTGACCGCGCTCGTCGGGCTGAACTACCTCGTCGTCTGCCGGTGCTTTCCGGATGGCGGCGGCGTCTATTCGGCCGCCGGGTATCACGGCAAGCTTCTGGCGGTGGTGGGATCGCTCCTGCTGATCGCCGACCTCACGGTCACCGCGGCACTCAGCGGCTGGACCGCGCTCAGCTACCTCGGCGTGCCGCAACAACACGTGATGGTCGCCACGATCGCCGTGATCATCCTCATCGGCGTCCTCAATCTCTTCGGACCCCGTCACAGCGGGAGCTTCGCGGTCGCGCTCGCCGTGCCCACCGTGCTCGTGGTCGCCGCGATCATCCTGCTCAGCGTGCCGTTCCTGACGATTCACAATCTGGAGCCGCTCCACGCAAGCTTCAGCCACACCTGGGTTTCCTTCTGTGGCGTCATTCTCGCTTTGAGCGGGGTCGAGGCGATCGCCAACCTCACCGGGACGCTCAAGCCGGACAAAGGCTCGGTGATCGGGCATCCGAAAGTCGGGTGGACCTCAGCCAAGGCGATCTTCCCGGTCGCGCTCGAGGTGAGCGTGGGCACCGCCCTGCTCGGCTGGGCGATGCTCTCGCTGCCGAAGGAACTCGCCCCGGAAATGCTCGCCCGCAAGGAGGACATGCTCCGATTTGTCGCCGAACAATACGGCGCACTGAATTTCGGGCAGGGGTTCGGCTCGGTCTTCGGATTCATCGCGGGTGCCATTTTCGCTCTGATCCTGCTCAGCGCGGTGAACACCGCGATCGCGGCCCTCATCGGGCTGACGTTCATGATGTCGCGCGAGGGCGACATGCCGCGCGGGTTCTCGAAGCTGAACTCGCACGGGGTTCCGCTCGTGCCCCTCGTGATCGCGACCGGGCTTCCCGTGCTGGTGCTTCTGGTGAGCAATAATTTCGAAGCCCTCGCCGGGCTCTACGCGATCGGCGTGGTGGGCGCGATCTGCGTCAACCTCGGCTCCTGCGCGACCAACCTCACCCTCCCGATGCACTGGGCCGAGCGCGGGCTCATGGGCCTGACGTTTCTGATCCTCTCCGCCGTCGAGATCACGCTCGCGCGGACAAAGCCCGAGGCCCTCTTCTTCGTCGTCTGCGTGCTCGTCGTCGGACTCGGCCTCTGGGCATACTCCCGGCGGCTCAGCGGAATCCGCACCCTCACGGTCAGCCGCGAGGTCGCCGAACTCGTCCGCCCGGAAGTCGTCGAGACGATGCGCCATCCGGCCGAGCACGCCTCATCCATCCTTGTCTCCGTGCGGGGGCTCACGCCCGCGCTCGCGTTCGCGTTCGACGAGGCGGAATTCCGGAAGGCCGCGCTCTACATCCTTTACGTCCGGGAACTCGCCGTTCTTTTCGAGGGCGTCTCGGTGTCTTCAAAAAACTGGAAGGACGACCCCGAGGCGAGCGCGATCCTTGGAACCGCGATCCAGATCGGGAAGAGCCGGGGCATCCCGACCGTCCCGATTTTTGCCACAGCCCAGAACGCGGCCGCGCTCATCGTGGATACCGCCGCCACCCTCGGGGCGGATTATTTGATCCTCGGGGCATCCCACCGCGGATCGCTGACAAAAATGCTGCGCGGAAATGTCGCCACCGAGGTCGCCGCCAGCCTGCCCGACAACATCCAGCTCGTGATCTACGGGTGATGATTCAAAGCCGGAAGCGTACCTCGCGCACGATCTTCTTGCCGAACCGGGCCTGGAGTTTGTCGAGGATTTCGCGCTTCCATGTGCGCTCGAGCTCGTAGCGGACGCTCGGCTGGACGACCTGCACGGTCAACGTCCCGCCCGCGAGCCCCGACGGGATGGAATGCTGGGCGAGAAAATCTCCCACGACCTCGCGCCACGCGTCGGTGACCTGCTGCTCGCAAAGCCGGTCGGCCAGGCCGAGCTTCGGCAGGATCTTCTGCAGGAGATCCGCCACCGAGGCGCAGTGGTCGCGCTTCGGCTTCGGCTCATCAAGCCCGCGCCACTCGGACAACACTTTTCGGCGCAGGGAGGCGGGTGACATGAGGCGGGGATTTTAACCCCGGAGGAAAAAAGAGCACGGAGAAAAAAGCAGAGATCTCCCGCCAGAAAAACCGGAGCGTGTCTCCCGAAACAAAAAAAGGCCCGCGGAATTCCGCGGGCCTTTTTTCAAAGGGTCCGATTATTCGCCGTCGCTGCCGATCGCCTCGACCGGGCAGCCTTCCAGCGCCGCCTGGCATTGGGTCTCTTCGTCCGGGGAATCCGGCTGCTTGAAAACATACGTGTGCCCGCCGTCGTCGTTGCGCTTGAAATTCGCCGGAGCGGTTTCGCGGCACAGATCGCAGTCGATACACTGGTCGTCCACGTAAAATTTTCCGTTCGCGTTTTCTTTGTATTTGTTTGTTGAGTCGGCCATTTGAGTCAATTGTTGGAAGGTGAAGCTTGGGGATCCTCCGCCAGATTGCAATCGTTTTTTCTCAAAGCCCCGATATTTTGTCCCACCATGCAAGCGAATCTGAAGACCCCGTCCCGGTGCGGCGGCTCCGCCAACGGCCGGTCCCGCCTGTGAATGTGGAGGAAAAAGTTGTGCGGGCGGGCGAAATCATCCGGCTTCATGCGCCGCTGATCATCGCGTATTCGGGCGGGGCGGACAGCACGTGCCTGCTGGCGCTTGCGGTGCGGGCAGCGGGGGGCGGTGTCCTTGCCGCGATCGCGGACAGCCCGAGCCTTCCACGCGCGGCGCTCGCGGAGGCGCTGGAGGCCGCCGCGCGCATCGGCGCGAAGGTCGAGGTGATCTCCACTGCGGAATTCGAGAGCGAAGACTACCTGAGCAATCCGGCAAACCGGTGCTACTTCTGCAAGGCTGCGCTTTTTTCCGCGCTCGAAAAAATGGCGTGTGGGCGGGGGTTTCGAGCGATCGCGTATGGCGAGAACGCGGACGATCCGGCGGACCTGCGGCCCGGCTCCCGGGCGGCGGCCGAGTTTCATGTCCTTGCCCCGCTGAAAGCCGCGGGAATTTCCAAGGCCGAGGTGCGGGCGATTTCCCGGCAGTTTGGTCTCCCCACCC
>JBAXXD010000126.1:0-10697 GCA_037128135.1 Verrucomicrobiia bacterium | reverse complement strand
GCTCGTCGCTGGCATGGTATCTCAAGGCCCGCAAAAACTATCCCGCCAGCGATTTCGCCCGCCAGGGGATCGAGCGGATCACCGCCCGGATCCTCCCGGACGCGAAATAAATCCCGGCGCGATAAAAACCCACTGCTATCAACTCGACAACAAAAAGTCTCAGTCCTTTTTGTTGATGCTGTCGAGGAAGGGGTCAGGCATGGTTTCTTGATATTATTTCGATTTTCTTTTGACTTTCACGCCACACTGTTTGGCGCGGCAGCTTTTTGCGAACCTGTTGGATCACCCGGCAACAACTTGAAGGGTCGCCCATTCGCAGTTTTTCGCTGATCCAAGCCAATTTCATCGTTGTCCTCCGCTGAATCATTTCTGCCAGCAACCCCTTGCGCCAGTCGCTTTTGGCCGTATTTTTTAACTCGGCGGAGCTTGCGCCAAACACTAACAGCCCCGCATTCACGATCCGGCGGGCCTGCCATTCCCCGTGATCCTTCGCTGCCGCTGATTGAATCCCACTCCATTTCACTCGTCCGGCCAGCCGCTCTTCCATCATTCCCATCAGACGTTCCTTGAAAGCCTGCGAGCCGAAAAACCACCCTCGCTTCAAACTCGAATGCACCGCCAGCTTCCTTTCACCCCCTCCCGAGGAATATTCCCGTCCGGCTTTTCCCGGCGCACTCCAGTCCACCCGCTCATTCAATATTTCCAGAAATTTCCGCCGCCCGGACGCCGTGTCCCTGCACCCAGTCACCGCCAGACCCATTCCCGTTTCCAGCCACTCCGACCGTTTGCCTGGTTCCCGAAGATATCCCGGCAGACTGCTCCAGCGACAACTTTCCAGGCCCTCTTCTCTCTTAACCAATCCGGCGCGCACAGGATTGAGATGGATGTAATCAAGCAACGCCCAAAAGCAGTTGCCCGGCTCGACCAAAATCGCTTTGTACCTCCCTCCAAACACATGCCCCCATAATCCGTGCCGCGTGTTGATCCGTCGCGTGTAGGCGTTCTGCAACCATCCCATGCCCTGAGAAAGATTCGGCTCCGGCGTTTCCAGCAAAAGGTGATAATGATTGCTCATCAGAACCCAGGCATGCACCCGAAAGCCCGCCCGCTCCGCCGCCTCCCCTAGAGTTCTGACAAACGTTCGCCGATCCTCTTCGTCCTTCACGATCACCTCCTGCCGGTCCCCCCGCGCCATCACATGATACAGCGCCCCGGAAAACTCGATACGCACCTGTCTCGGCATAGAGCTCCTTCTGCCAAAAGTCGCTCCCTCCGTCAAGCATGACATCAATAGACCATGCCTGACCCCTTTTGATAGTGGCTTTTCTGTCAATGCACGTAAACGACTTTCCCGGCATCCAGCGATTCAATCGCGGCAGCCAGGACTTTTTGTGCGGCCAAGCCGTCCGCCCCTTTCCCGTCGATCTGGTCCGGCGGCACGCCTTGCAGCACTTGATCGACAAAGCGGTTGATGCGGTTGCGAAACGTATCCTCAAAATCCCGCATGCCGCCAAAGATCGGGTTGGTATAAACGGTCTTCTCCAATGTTTCAGCAGGATAGAGAGTCACTTCCCTGAACATGTCGTCGAGCACGAAGCGTCCGCCGGTGCCGGCCACTTCGCACCGTTCCATCGGATGTCCCCGCCCGATGTCGTAACTGCCGGTCAACGAGCCGACAACGCCGTTGACGAATCGCATGTTGATCTGGGCGGTTGACCAGATTTTCCGTCCTGGCGCCTTCGTGGCAAAACACTGAACCGCCTCAATGTCGCCGCAGAAATAGCGCATGATATCCACGCTGTGCGGATGAAGCGCCTTGAGGTGAAAATAAGGCGAGCTTTCGTTGGGATTCATGATCCATATGCCCATGTTAATGAAAAGCAGGTGCCCTAACCGGCCATCCTCCACCCACTTCTTCGCGAGCACCGCTGCGGGCGTGAACCGATGGTTGAGGTTGATACCGAAGCAAAGCCCCCTCTCACGCGCCTTGGAGACCATCGCTTCCGCTTGCGCGACGTCGTTGCTGATCGGCTTTTCACATAACACATGGCAACCGGCCTCCAAGGCCTGGAGGGTCGGTGTGCAGTGGTCGCTTCCGTATTCGGAACCGCCGGTCGCCACACTGACGAGATCGGGCTTGAGCTTTCGCAACATTTCGCCCGCGTCGAGGAAATGAGGAACGCCAAACGCCTTGCCGCCCGCCTCAGCCCGGTCGGCGCGCAAGTCACAAACTCCAACCAGTTCAGCCAACGGATTCTCGCGATAGATTTTAGCGTGGCGGTTGCCGATCGGCCCCAGCCCAATGACACAGATTTTCATGGCAGCGTGTAATTATATAACTCCAGCGCAGGCGCAAAGAAGTCGAAATCATGAACGGCGGCATCCTGCTTCCACCGGCCCACTGAGTCGGGGCGCACCGGGATCCGGGCGAGCGGAATGCCAAGGAACTTCTCCAGCCGTTCCAGGGTTTCCTCCTGGCGAAGCACGAAATCCTCGAAACGCACTTCGATCCAGTGCGCCGGCCGCGGCGTGGTTTTCACAAGGTCGTACTGGTATTTCCAGGAAATGGCACGCCGCCGGCGTTCGTCATCCGTGTCCGGATATTGAATTCCGAAATCGCGCAGGTCATCGGTCACATGGCCGCCAATGATGCAGTCGCGCGGATCGCGGATCCAGAAGATGTATTTGATCTCCGGAAACAGCCGCCGAATCCACGGGTACACCAGAGTCGTCTCAGGGATCTTCCAACCGCGGACCTCCGCTTTGCTGTCGAGAACCGACTTCAGAAACGAGCGCAGCAAACGTTTGAACTCTTCCGGGATATCCACAGTGTGCAGGGCGCTGAAATCCCAGTTCAAGCCGCCCATCCACCTGACGTGCGGCGCCATCACCCGGCAGGCTTCGTACATCTCTTCCGGCGGGATAAGATCGCCCGAGCCGTTGAGCGGCTCGCCCATGCAAACGCCGCTGGCCGACAAAGTCTGCGACATCGCCCGCGTGCCGGAATGTCCCCTGCCAATGACCGTGCTTATCATAACCGGTGTGTCAGAGTGTTTTCTGGCCGCGCTGGGTCTGCAATTCCTTGGCTTGGAGCGCTTGGGCTCCCCCCGGGGAGCCGATGTGCATCGTGTCGAAGGCTTGTTGCGAGCTCTTAAACGCGCCGCACCCATGGCCGTGCCAGTTCAGATTTGTGTACATCGGATTTGTCCGGCCGGTGGCCTTCTCGCGACTGGCAATCCATGCCAGCATGCGGGCCTCCAGCATGGCGCAGATCCCGGGCTCTTGTTTGGCGAGGTTGGTTGTTTCATCGGGATCAGCCACGAGGTCATACAACTCAATCTCCGGTTTGAAATGGAAATCTGGCTCCAAGGCGTGGATGTATTTCCATTGCGGAGTCCGCCAGCCGTGTTTACGCATCCATGTGCATTCAGTGATGTAGCACTCCGGCTCGAGGGGGCGCGATTTTCCTCTCAGAAGCGGCACCAGGCTCCTGCCATCAAAGCGGATGCCGGGTTTGACACCGATAAGATCGAGGATGGTGGGCGTGACATCCTTCATGTGGCAGATGTCCGCGAGCCGACGGCCTTCAGGCACCTTGCCCGGCCAGATGAAAGCGAGCGGAACGCGCAGCGTGCATTCATACAAGCCATGATGATCGAAATAGCAATCGTGATCGTAGAGCGTCTCGCCGTGGTCGGAATCAATAATCACCAGCGTTTCCTCCTCGATGCCGAGGTGCGCGAGCGTGGCGAAGATATTGGCAATGGCAGCGTCCATGTAAGCGACGGCGCCATCGTATTGGGCGATGATATAATCCTTGTCGGTGCATCCGGGCGGAAACCAGCTCGCGAAGTAATCGCAGAATGGCTTGAAGGCAAAGACCGGGGCGAGCGACCGATTTTTCGGATCGCATTCGTCGCCGCCATAGAACAGCCGTTCAAAGGGCTGCGGGGGCAGATACGGCGAGTGGGGGTCCATGTGCCGGAGGAACAGGAAAAACGGTTTGTCATCGCCCGCCAGGCGTTTCAGTTCCGGCAAGGCCACGGCATTCAGGTTTTCCGCCTTAGGGCTGCGACCCTTGTCCCATGAACCCCAACCTTCAAAGTCGAGGTATTTCTGGAAACCGCGCGAAGCCGGGTTGCCGCTGAAGCCGAGGCAGGTCGTGCTGTAGCCGGCCTCACCGAGAATCTCCGCCAATGTTTGCACGTGCGATCCGAGACCACCTTCATGCCGGAGGGCGACAACGTCGGTGCCAAAGCAATCCATGCCGGTAAACATCGAACTGTAGCCGGGCGTGGTCGGGATGGACGGGCTGATCAGGTTTTCAAATACCGCGCCGCGAGCCGCATATTTGTCCATGTGCGACGTGGTGAGCCGATGATAGCCATACAGGCTCATGTGGTCGGCGCGAAGGCTGTCGATGCCGAGGAACAGCAGATTGGGTTTTTTTTTCTTGGGTGACATATTTAAAATTCGGAGGGTCAGCGGGCTCCGCAGGCTTGGAGACAGGCTTGCATGTGGCCGCGCGCCTCGGCCGCAATGGCCACACAGTCCGGCAGCTCGTAATCTTTTGCCCCGATGATTTCCAGGTCAACCGGACCGGAATAATTGTTCTCGTGCAGAACGCGAACGTAGCCGGGCAAATCGATGTCCCCACGACCATTGGCCTGCATTTCAGGTTTGCCGGGATTCTGTTGGCGGCCTTTGCAGTCGCGGATATGGACGTGCCTGATCCGCGAGACAACCGCGCTCAGCGCCTCAACCGGATTTTCGTTGGCCCGATAAATGTGGCTCGGATCCATATCAAGACCGAAGGCGGGCGACGTGATCGCGTCCAAGGCAACGAGCGTGGTAGGCGTGTTGTAAATCGACGCGCCGACATGCGCTTTCACACACAATGTGACGCCGTAATGCTCCGCGCGATCGGCCAGCCTGCCGAGGGAATCGATGGATTGCCGGAGGGTCGCTTCGTCGCCGCTTTTTCCGCCCGGTCCGCAGTTGATGATCGGACAACCGATGGCGACTGCGGCTTGAAACGCGGCTTCCATTGTTTTCGCGTCTTGGGACGGCTGTTCCATTGCCAGGATCGGCAGGCTGTATTTCCCGGACAGTTCCTTGATCTCAGGCGCGCATTCCTGCCAACGCTGCAACACCAGATGCTGGCTCATGCCGTCGATGGCGGAGATCTCAATGCCGTCGTATCCGCACCGGGCGATGTATTTGAAGGCGGTCTCCATATCGTAACCGCCGAAGAGGACTGAATTGGTTCCAAGTTTCATCAAGCAGATATCCGTGCTGGTTATTGATCCTTCAGGTCGCGCTTGAGAGCGGGCAACGGGAATGGCCGGACGAGTTCGCCGCCCTGCTCGAAGGATTCGATGGAGGCAAAGGTGTACTCGAGCGTGGCCAGTGCGTCGCGGCCCGAGGCGCGCAGTTTGTTCTTCGGCACCTTGTTCGTCACATCTTCCATAAACGCATGGATGCGGACCGGGAATGTCGCATTGAAATCCTTCACGCCGGTTTCCATCACCACGGGGGCCGGTTGCTCGCCGAGGCCGAACTTTTCGCCCGGGGCGGGGGAACGATAGAAGGTCAGTTTCTCCACGCAGTTTTCGATGCAGAAGGTGCCCTTGGAACCGCCCATTTCGAAGCTCCACCAGCCGCCCATGCCCATCGTAACATCGCCGCGCGAGCTGAAGAGGTAGCCGATGCAGCCGCTCTCGAACTTCACATGGATGCTCGCGATGCTCACCATCATGTCCTGGGCGTTCCGGCGGAAGCCGGGCTTGTCCATGAACGCCTGCACATGCGTAATGTCGCCGCCGAAATGGCGCAGAAGGCTGAACGGATGCGCAAGGAACGCCTTGATGTGCGCATACGGAAACCCGTCGAAGTTTGGCCCGCCGCCTTTGGCATAGGTTTCCTGGCCGCCGATGAACCCCATCCGGTGCAAACAATACACCGGTTCACCGATCTTGCCGTCGGTGATAAGCTGCCGCGCCTGACGAGCCGGTTCGGTGAAGTAATGGTTCAGGTTACAGCCGAGGTAGAGATCCTTTTCCTGCGCGAACCGGACCAGTTCACGAGCCTCCCTGATGTCATTGGAAATCGGTTTTTCCACGAGCACATGCTTGCCTGCGGCCAGGGCCTCCATGGCCGGCTCAAAGTGCCAGCCGCCATTTTCAAAACCGCCCGAGCAGACATCCACGACATCGAGGTCGGGATGCGCATTGAGCATTTCACGCAGGCTGCCGTAGGCCTTCACCTGGTATTTTTCGGCAGTTTCTTTCGCCCGTTCGGCGACCACGTCGCAGACGGCGACAAGATCCGAGAGAGGATTCTCCGCATGACATTTCGTATGGTTCTGGCCGATACCGCGTATTCCGACGACGCCGACTTTTAAGGGCAGGATATTCTCCTGGGAAAGGGTGGATGAATGCATTGGATGATCTGTTGAACTCGGGGGGACTCTGCCACGATCTCTTGCCACTTACCTTGACTGGACAGCCATAAATTAGCATTATCCTCCCACTGTCATGCCAGGTCCCTCTCCAGAAGCTTCCGGCGCAGCCCGGCGTATGCGCAGACTTCGTTGCCAGCAATTCTTCACCGATCCCGGATTCCGTCTACGCGCCATACGCGAGCCGAGACATGACATCATGCCTGATCCGCACACCCATGATTTCGATGAGCTGGTCGTGGTTCTCAACGGGCACGGCAGGCACTTCGTCGGAAGCGAAACCTACGACATCGAGGCCGGCGAGGTCTTTGTCATCCTCCGCGGGATGAATCACAGCTACCCGGAGACGAAGAACCTTTCGCTGATCAACATCCTTTATGATGCCGAGCAGCTCCGGCTTCCGCGTGCCGATCTCCGGGCGGTGCCGGGATATCAGTCGCTGTTCGAAGTCGAGCCCCGGATTCGTGCGCGGGCGCACTTTGCGAGCCGGCTGAGGCTCTCGATTGACGAGCTCGCAAAGATGATGAAAATCGTAGCCGAAATGGAGGATGAGCTTAATGCCCGCACCCCGGGGCACCGGTTTCTCGCCACCGCGCATTTTATGCGCCTCATCGGATGGCTCTCGCGGGCATACTCGAAGCTGCCGTATGACGAACCCAAACCGGTCACCCAAATCAGCCGGGTTCTGAGTCACCTCGAAGCGCATTACGCGGAGCCGTTGACTATCGAAAAGATCTCGCGCCTGGCGGGGATGTCGCAGTCCGGTCTGTTCCGTATTTTTCATCAGGTGCTCGGCCGGTCACCCATGGATCACCTGTTGCATCTGCGGATCGATAAAGCTGCGCGCCTGCTCACGCGCACGACCATGCGCATCGGGGAAATCAGCGAGGTGGTGGGGTTTAATGACAGCAACTATTTCACGCGGCAGTTCCGGGCGACGCACGGGTGCAGTCCCCGGAAGTACCGGGAGCGCAATCCGGCATGATCTCAGCAGGCGGTTTGGCGAAGATGCCTCAGGCCTTTTTGTTGATGCTGTCGAGGATGTCCCAGGCCGAGATGACGCCGACCAGCAGACCGCTGGCGGGCTCGACGACGGGGAGAAAATTCCTGCCGTGGAAAAGGTAGAACATGGCCGTGACCAGCGGTTGATCCGGCCGCAACACGGGCGTGTCCGTGTCCAGATACCGGCGCACCGGCTTGTCGGCGATGGCGGAGAAGCGCTCGCGCACATCCTCCATGGTTTCCGACAACATCCCGCCATCGATCATCTTCGCGATCCGGTCGAAGCGCGGGTCATGCACCGCGACCTGGGGAAGAATCGCGGCGATGAGCAGGTTTTTCCGGAACTGCCCGATGTATCGGCCGCTGTCATCAACGACCGGCATGGCAAGGACTTTATATTGCACGAGCGCCTGCAGGCATTGGGCGAGGGTCATCCCGGCTGTCAGCACGGGATAATCCGTCGCCATGACGCAGTCACATGTGTCATCGGAGGGAGCGGGTTGTTTCATGGTTTTTTCGATGGAATAGGAAATTTCATTTCACCCCGAGGAGAGCGAGCAGGATGCCTCCGGAAATTGCTGTTCCAAAGACGCCCGCCAGGTTCGGACCCATGGCGTGGTAAATGAGGAACAGCTTGGGATTTTCCTTGTTCGCGACGATGTGCGAGACGCGCGCGGCGATCGGCACGGAGGCGATCCCCGCGGATCCGATGAGCGGGTTGATCTTGGTCTTCAGGAAAAGATTCATGATTTTTGCCGTGACCACGCCGGAGGCGGTTCCGAAAACGAAGGCAATGAGACCGAGGGCGACGATTTCCACGGTCTGCATGGAGAGGAAGGTTTTTGCGCTCATGGTCGAGCCGATCGCCACGGTCAGCACGATCGTGACCAGATTGAGCAATGCGCCTCCCGCGGTATCCGCAAGGCGGTCGACGATGAGGACTTCGCGGAACAGATTGCCGAGCATGAGCATGGTCACCAAGGGGGCAACAGGTGGAAAAAACAGGTTCACGATGATGGCGATGATTACGGGAAAAATGATTTTTTCCAGGCGGCTGACCTTGCGCAACTGAGCCATCTGGATGTTCCGCTCGGCCTTGGTGGTCAGCAATCTCATGATCGGCGGCTGGATGATCGGCATCAGCGCCATGTAAGAATATGCGGCCACGGAAATCGGGGAGAGGAGATGTGGAGCGAGCTTCATGGTGACGAAAATCGCCATTGGGCCGTCCGCTCCGCCGATGATTCCGATGGCCCCCGCCTCTGAAAGGCTGAAGCCCAACACCTTCGCCAGGATGAGGGCGACAAAGATGCCCAGGTGCGCGCCCGCGCCCAGAAGAACGAGCTTGGGGTTCGCAATCATCGGACCAAAGTCGGTGATGGCTCCCACCCCGAGAAAAATCAGCGGCGGAACGATGAGGAGCGAAACGCCTTTGTAGGCATAATTAAAGAGTCCGCCTGGAAGCGCGAGGTCAGAGCCCGGGATGTTCACCACGATGCAGGCAAACCCGATCCCGATGAGCAGGAAGGGCTCGCACTTTTTCGCCACCGCCAGGTAGATCATGATGCCTCCCACGGCAAGCATCACGAAATTCCCCCAATAAAGGTGGGCGAGCCCGGTTTGCTTCAAAAGCGCGTCAAATAACGATATCAGTTGATCCAGCAATTTCTGTTCCCCTTCGCCAGCGCAACCTTAATGCCCGCCCTTCAGGCTCTTCTCATCGATGACCCAGTATCGGTTCACAACCGGAAGGATCGCCAGCATCACCCCGATCCCCGAGATGATCACGAAACTTAAAATGAAGTCAATGATGCTGATGAGAAACGCGCCCTCAACGTTGTCGGGAATAGGTGTCATGGATTCATCGGTGCTTTCATGGTTTATTCTCTCTCGGGCGAAGCGCGAAGATCACATGCGGGATGATCATGCTGACGACGAACGACCCGAGCAGGATTTCCACGTAGTGGGATTCGTCCGCACCCGTGACGCTGGTCGGGGGAAAAAACGAGATGACCATCGACAGAAGAACCATGAGCAGACCCGCGCCGGCGACGACAAATCCGCCAGCGTTCCCACCGGGGATGTTGTAGGCGCGAACGACGTCCGCCCGTTTGGTTTTGAGGACGAAGTAGGCGAGAAAGAGGAGGATATACATCGCCAGGTAGGTCACGACAGTGAGCGCCATGGCGAGCAGGAACGAGAGGTTGTTGCCGCCGCCGCCGAGCGTGAGAATGACGGCCCAGATGGTGACGACCACTCCCTGGGCGAGGATGAACGGGATCGGCACGTCCTTGCTGTTCACCTTCGTGAAGACCGCCGGGAGCATCCCTTCCTTCGCCGCGGCAAACATCCCCTGTGCGGGACCCACAACCCAGGCGCTGACCTCGGCGACCGTCCCAAGCGCGAGCAGAATCGCGACCGGCTTGAGCGCCCATGCGAAATGGTATTGGTCGAGGAGAACCTGAAATGTCTGGAGGACGCCGGCGCTCAGGTTGATCTTGCCCTCGGGAATCACGATCGCGATCGCGAGCGCGCCAAAAATATTGATGGCGATCGCGAAGATCGTCAGCAGGATGATCGCCAGCGGGTAGTTCCGCTTCGGGTTTTCGAGGTCGTTGACGTGCGGCGCCGAGGCCTCGATCCCCGCGTAGGAGAGGATGAATGCGACGAGGACAACAAGCGTCTGCACATCTTTGAAATCCGGCAGGAGATCCGACAGGCCCATTTTGATCTGCATGGGATCGCCCTGCACGATGTAGGTGATGGCGAGCCCGATGAGAATGAACGCAGGGATCGAGACGCCACCGATCAGGCCGATCGTGGCCAGGCGCGCAGTCCAGGAGGTCCCGTTGAAGTTGAAGAGCGTGACCAGCCAGAAGAGGGCGAGAACGAAGGCGAGTTTGAGGACGGGGCTCGTATTCAGCGCGGGCCAATCGAGCACGTAGCTGAGCGCGCCGACGATGAAATAGAGCATCGTGACAAAGCCGACCGTGATCTGGAGCCACTGGAGAAAAATCGCGGTGAACCCCCATCGCTTCCCGAATGCGGCGGCCACCCATGTGTAAACACCGCCGGTCTGCCAGCCCTCACCGGTTGCCAACTCGGCGGCCACCAGCGCCACTGGGATGAAGAAGAGCAGACCCGCGAACACCAGAAAGAAAACAAGAGAAAATCCGGAGGTCGCAAACGCCGGGTAGCTGTAGATGGTCATGACCATCGACCCGGTCATCATGAA
>JBAXXD010000125.1:0-10959 GCA_037128135.1 Verrucomicrobiia bacterium | reverse complement strand
TTGTTGAACAGACCGGGCGCGGAGAGCGCAGCTACGACATCTACTCGCGGCTCCTCAAGGATCGCATCATCTTCATCGGCACGCCGATTGATGACCATGTCGCCAACCTCGTCATCGCGCAGCTCCTCTTCCTGCAGATGGACGACGGAAAAAAAGACATCAGCATCTACATCAACTCGCCGGGCGGATCGGTGACCGCCGGCCTGGCGATCTACGACACGATGCAGTTCGTCACTTGCGATGTGAACACCTACTGCATGGGCATCGCGGCGAGCATGGGGGCGGTTCTCCTCGCCGCCGGAACGAAGGGCAAGCGCTACGCCCTGCCGAATTCCGACATCATGATTCACCAGGTCTCTGGCGGTGCGCAGGGCCAGGCGAGCGACGTCGAGCGCCAGGTCGAGTTCATGTTCAAGCTCAAGAAGCGGCTCACCGGCATCCTCGCCCTCCACTCGGGCAAGCCGGTCGAGCAAGTCGCGGCCGACGCCGACCGCGACTACTACATGACCGCCCTGGAAGCCAAAGCCTACGGGCTCGTGGACGAGGTCGTCGCCTCGCGCAAGGAAATCAAGGAGATCAAGGACGTCCCGAAAGCGTCCGAATAAGCCATGGCGCGCGCGACCAATCTCACGATGTGTTCGTTCTGCGGGAAGGGGCATGCGGATGTGCGCAAGCTCATCGCCGGGCCGGGGGTTTTCATCTGCGACAGTTGCATCACGATCTGCAAGGGGATCCTCGAGAAGGAATTCAAGGAGGACACCCGGAAGTCGAAGACCGCTCTCCGCGTCCCCAAGCCGGCCGACATCAAAAACCGTCTCGATCAGCATGTGATCGGGCAGGATCTGGCGAAGAAGGTTCTCGCGGTGGCCGTCCACAACCACTACAAGCGCCTCCTCCAGGAGTCCGCCCCCACGCTCGACCCGCTCGACGAGGTCGAGATCGAAAAGAGCAACATTCTCCTCATCGGGCCAACCGGATCCGGGAAAACCCTCCTTGCGCGCACGCTCGCAAAAATCCTCGATGTCCCGTTTTGCATCGCCGACGCCACCTCGATCACCGAGGCTGGCTACGTCGGAGAGGATGTCGAAAATATCGTCCTCCGCCTCCTCCAGAATGCCGACTATGACGTGAAGCGCTGTGAGACGGGGATCGTCTACATCGACGAAATCGACAAGATCGGGCGCAAGACCGACAACGTCAGCATCACCCGCGATGTCTCGGGCGAGGGCGTCCAGCAGGCGCTCCTCAAAATCCTCGAGGGCACGGTCTGCAACGTCCCCCCACAGGGCGGGCGCAAGCACCCGCACCAGGAATACATCCAGGTTAACACCGAAAAAATTCTCTTCATCTGCGGCGGCGCCTTCGTCGGCCTCGACAAAATCATCCAGCGCCGGATCGGCGGACGCTCGATGGGATTCCACAAACAGGAGGATCTGCCCGGCGATTTCCTCAAGCGCGAGGCCCTCAAAAACGTCGAGCCGGAAGACCTACTCAGCTTCGGGCTCATCCCGGAATTTATCGGCCGCCTCCCGGTCGTCGCCGCCCTCAACGAGCTCACCGAGGATCAGCTCGTCACCATCCTCACCGAGCCGAAGAACGCGATGGTCAAACAGTTCACCAAGCTCCTGGGCATGGACGGCGTTGGACTCAATCTGACGAAGGACGCCCTCAAGGCGCTCGCCGCGGAGGCCGTCAAAAAGGGCACCGGCGCCCGTGCGCTGCGCTCGATGCTCGAGCGCATCATGCTCGATATCATGTATGACTCGCCCGGACGCGACGACATCGCCGAAGTCACGGTCACCCGCGCGGTCGTCGAGGGCAAACGCCCGCCGCTCATCCGCAAGAAGCAGGAAAAAGACGCGGCCTGAACAGGCCCGACTCTGTCCCAGTTTGTGTGATACCAACTCTGTAAAACAAATGGACTCAGAACATCGGCAAGATGCCGATGCTACGTCGCATTGGCTTCCAGCCAATGATCCGCTCCACTCGAAGAGATGGTATGAGAACAACGGGGCATCCGGAAAAATTTCTGTCCCGGCTACTTTTCCAATAGCCGGTTGATCCCTTCCGTTTTCGGTCCGGGTTCGCCCGACAACTCCTTCGCGATCCTGGCTTGGAGCAGGCGGGACGGCTCGTCCGAGGCGGCGAGCGGGCCGAGCAGGCGCGATGCCTCCGCGAAATCCCGCCGCAGGAACGCCTCGAAGGCGGCCGGGTAATCTTCTGCGAGGCGCAGGGCATCGGCGGAGGCGCCGGCGCGGAAAGCCAGAAGCTCGTGGATGTCGAGCGGCGCGGCGCGTCCGGCGACGGCGACGCGGTCGAGCCTTCGCCAGAGGAATTCGCCATCGCCGGCCGCTTCCTGGAATGCGGAGCTTGCGAGGATCTGCGTCGCGTAAAGTTTATTGATCCCCTCGATCCGGCTGGCGAGGTTGACGCTGTCGCCGATCGCCGTGTAGGTGAAGCGCTTCGCGGTCCCGACATTTCCGACCAAGCACGATCCCCAGTGCAGGCCGACGCGCGCGGTGAACCGGCTTTCCCGCGCGCGCATCGCGGCGATCCCCTGCAGCGCGGCACGGCAGGCGGCGGCGGCAGGGTCCGCGATCCGCTCCGGGGCGTTGAAGATCCCCATCATTCCGTCACCCAGAAACTTGTCGATCACCCCGTCGTTCGCATCCATCGCGCTGCCGAAATCCTCGAAGTAGGCGGTGAGGGTTTCGACGGCCTCCTCCGGCGCGGTGTTTTCGGCATACGAGGTGAATCCGGTGAGGTCGCAGAACATGATTGCGACATCCCGCCTCTCGCCGCCAAGCTCCGCGACCCCGCCGCCGCGCACGAGATCGCGCACGAGATCCACCGGCACGTAGTGGGAGAACGACCGGAGGCCGGTGCGCATGATCTCGATCGCATCCGAGAGCGCGCGGATCTCCCGGATGCCCGAGCGGGCCATCGGGCGCGGGCCGAGGTCGAAGCGGGCGATCCGCGCCACGTCCTCCGCCAGGCTCCGGAGCGGGTTCGCGATCCCGCCCGCAAGAAAAAACCCGGCGGCCAGCGACACGCCGAGCGCCACCAATGCGGTCACGACCCCGTTGAAAATAATTTTTTCGATTGCGCCGAACGCCTGGTTCCGGCTGAAGATGATCGCGCTCACGCAGTCGAGGTCGCCGGGCACGGTGGCGGTGCGGACGCCCGCGATGTAGGTGTCTCCCCGCGCGGGAAACTCCAGGAGCAGATGCCCGCCCTCGCGCCGGATTTTTTCGTAGGCCTCCGGGCCGGCAAACTCGTTGCGGATCCGTTCGACGATCGGGTCGGAGTTCAGATCCTTCGGGGAAGCGATGAGATGCCCGCGGATCGAAAAGACCAGCGTGTCGCCCCGAAATTCTTTTTTCAGGTGCGAGAGGTAGTCGGTGACGTCTTTGAGAAGGAAGTCCACAGAGAGGACGCCGATGAGCGAGCCGTCGTCCGCGCGCACATCCAGCGTCACGCTGATCCCTTTTTCGCCGTCTGCAAAATCGTAGGGGGGCGTCCAGGCCATCCCCTGGTGATCCTTCGCCATCTGGAACCAGATCCTCTCCCGCGCGTCGAACGACTTCGGCACCGAGTCGCGTTGAAACGGCGCCTCCCCGCCTGCGGGATCCAGCTTCCATTCCCGCGGGGGGCCGGCGCCCGGAGAGGAAACATTGATGATGAGCTGGCCGCGATCCGTCCACGCGCCCGCAAAGCGCCCGTCGGCATATCCGAAGCTGATCCACTTGATCCCATCCTCGAACTGCAGAGCCTCGGCCAGCCCCCGGGCCACCACGACCGGGTCGGAGATCGGAAACGTGCCGGACCGGATCCGCTTGGCGAACGCGAGCAGCAGGCGGTCGGACGGCTCGAAGAGGTTCTCGACCCGGCCGGTCACTGCGTCGAGCGTGGTTTCGATCTGGCGGTTCAGAAGCGTGCGGATGACGGTGCCCAGCCCGTGCGCGCCGAACCATGTGGTGCTGAGGCTCGACGCGAGGATGAGCCCGAGGATGACGGCCAGGAGGATGCTGCGGAAGGAAACCGCACGGCTCCTGCGCGTCGGCTTCGTGTCGGAACCGGCGGGAGTCTCCTTGCTCATGGCTGCGGAGGTTTCGCGGCCGGCGGCGGCTTGATCCTTGGGATGATTCTCGGCTGCCAGGCCGGCTTCCCGACCGTGCCGGTCGAGATGTATTCGAAGAGCTTGCTGACCGGGTAGAAGACGATGCCCGGGATCCCGCGCGCGTTGATCCGCATGCTCATGTCGAGTCGGCTGGTCATGAAATAGATGTCGCCCGCACCATACATGCTGAACCCCGCACCTTCGATGACGAGATTTTTTGTGTTGATGATTTCGTTGGCGGCGGTGAAGTCCGCCGTGGCGACGCGCGCGGTGTGGTAGCCGACGCCCGGCAGGATCCCGCGGAGGATTTCCGAGAACGGCCCGAGGACGGGGATCGCAAAAACATTGCCGTCCTCGACCCGGATGCTGCCGGATCCGCGCATCAGGTTTTCCTCGCCCATGCGGGCGCTGAACTTGTAGTTGCCGCTCATGACCCCCTTCGAGTCGTTGTAGCCGAAATACAGGTTGGTGAGCTGGGCGAAGTTCACGCGGCGGAGCTGAACGTCGGTGCTGAACGTCGGGTCTTTGTCGTCAATCGAAACGATCGCCCGGAGAGTCACGTCCCCGCCCATGAGCGCGGCGCGGCGGATGTCCGCAGTGAGTTTGGTTCCGACGATATTCACTTTCGCCGAGGTTTTTCCGAAGCTCAGCGTGCGTTTGAGCAGGTCGTAATCCAGCCCGTCGGCGGATTCGATCGCGATGGCAAAATTGTTTTTCGTGGGATCCTTGAGGTGGACCTTCCCCTGCACGGCGATCGATGGCGGCACATGGAACCGGTAGGGTTTGACCGCCTCGGCGATCTTCGGGTCGATCCACATGAGCACGTCGAACGGCACGAGGGTCGAGCGGACGTCCTGGAGCCGGGCCTCCTGGAGGCCGACGTCGTAGGCGAATGTGCCGGTGCCGCGCCCGATGCCGGTCGCAACCAGGAAATTTTTGTAGGTGACGCACCGGTCGCCGATCTCGAAGTCGGCCTCCGCGCTGTCGAGCCAGTATCCACGCATCGCCGTGCGCCCGAGCTTGAGGTGGCCTGCGCCGCGCAGGCTCGCGAAATCGGGCTTCGCCCCGCGCAGGGAAACCGAGATGTCCGGGAGCTCGGCAAACTCCATCTTCGAGAGGAACTCGCGGGTATTGTGATCGAAAAGCCCGAGCAGGGCGGTGGGAGGGATCGTCGTGTGCGCGTTGATGCGGAAATCTCCGGGCGCGACCCAGAGCTCTCCGCTGAGCGCGCCTTTGCCGGCCGAGACGCGGACGTCCCGCACGTAGAGCACGCCCTCCTTCCATGCGAACTGGCAGCCCGCATCGCGGAACGCGACCCCCTGGAACGAGACCGACGGCGCGGCGAGCGCCCCGGTCACGCTGACCGAAGGCCCGGCGGGGGATGTCCCGATCGTGAACCGCGCGTCGAGCTGGGGCGGCCGCTGAAAATCGAGTGTGCGCAGGGCTTGGGAATTTTTCATCGCGGCGGCAAGAAACGGCGCGGGGCTGATGGTTGAGAGGACGGCGCCTTCGATCACCCCGGTGCCGCGCGACCATTCGGCCGAAGCCTCGAGCAGGCCGGTTTTGTCGGCGGCCGCAAGACGATGGATCCGCAGGGTGCCATCCTGAAATCCGCCCTGCAGATCGAGCCGCTTCAGCGACCACCCCTCGCCACGGATCTCCCCGGACTTCAGCGACAGCCCGTCCACGCGGAGCGAATCGAGGTTGGCAAGATCGGCCACGATCGCGGCACAAAGCACCGGAGGACCGTCGGGAAAACGCAGCTTCGCCAGCTCGACAAGAATTTTTTTCACGAGATCCGGATCGCCGGAGGCGGCTGGTCCTTTAGCGGCGGCTGGTCCTGAAGCTGGCTGGAACGCTGACGGGTTGAGGAACTGCCCGGTGAGATCCACGCGGATCCCCTCGACAAGGCCCTCGAACCGGCTGAGGCGGAGCCGGTCGCCCAGAAGCACGACCTCGGCGTTCACCTGCATGAGATCCAGCCGCTGCGCGTCGCGCGTCTTGTCCACCGGGATCGAAACCCTCGCGTCCTCGAGCGAAAGCCTGTCCACCACGGCCTTCCCGCGCGAAAGCTGGCTCAGATTCAGCGAGAGGGAAATGGCGCTGATCCTCGCAATCAGCCGCCCGCCCGCGGCGCGCTCGCGGATCGCGACGTCGCGCGCCAGAAGGCCGGAGAACGGATCCAGCGCCAGCCGCCCGATCGAAACCTCCAGCGCATTGTTGCCGAGCACCGCGGCCAGCGCCTCCTTCGCGCCGAACCCGATCCCGACATCCCGCAGGTAGAGCGCGGCCGAGGGGATGCCCAGAAAAATCAGCACCAGCACGAGTCGGATGGTGTTCTTCCCAAAAAAATGGATCGCCGGATGGACTTTCATGAAGGTGGCCGATTTGCCATGGCGCTGTTCTACTTCCGGAGGAGGGAACCGTCAACTTGGGGAAAGGGCCCCGAACAAAATGGAAATCGTGCGATTCCTCATTGACGGCTGGCGGGCGGGATTCTTTAATACATGCCCCTCAAACCAGCAAGCAACCAACAACAACACAATTCAAATGATTAAAATCGGCATCAACGGCTTCGGACGCATCGGACGCATGGTCTTCCGCGCGGCGGTCAAAAACTTCAGCAAAGACATCCAGGTGGTCGGCATCAACGACCTGCTCGAACCCGAGTATCTCGCCTACATGCTCAAATACGATTCGGTCCATGGCCGCTTCGACGGCGAGGTTTCGGTTTCCGGAACCAACCTGATCGTCAACGGCAACAAAATCCGGCTCACCGCCATCAAAGATCCTTCGACCCTCAAGTGGGACGAGGTCGGCGCCGACATCGTGGTGGAATCCACCGGGCTCTTCCTCGACAAGGCGACCGCCGAGGCACACCTCAAGGCTGGAGCGAAGAAGGTCATCCTCTCCGCCCCGTCGAAAGACGAGACGCCGATGTTTGTCTACGGCGTGAACGACAAGAGCTACGCCGGCGAGGCGATCATCTCGAACGCGAGCTGCACCACCAACTGCCTCGCCCCGCTGGCCAAGGTCATCAACGACACATTCGGCATCAAGCGCGGCCTCATGACGACCGTTCACGCCGCCACCGCCACGCAGAAGACCGTGGACGGCCCGAGCAACAAGGACTGGCGCGGCGGACGCGGCATCCTCGAAAACATCATCCCTTCCTCGACCGGTGCCGCGAAGGCGGTGGGCAAGGTGATTCCCGCCCTGAACAAAAAGCTGACCGGCATGGCGTTTCGCGTGCCCACCTCCGACGTGTCGGTCGTGGACCTCACGGTCGAGCTGGAGAAGCCTGCTTCCTACGCGGAGATCTGCGCTGCCATCAAGGCCGCCGCCGAAGGCCCGATGAAGGGCGTCCTCGGCTACACCGACCAGAAGGTAGTGAGCACGGATTTCCGGGGCGAGACGACCACCTCGATCTTCGACGCCGAAGCCGGCATCGCGCTGGATCCCACGTTCGTCAAGCTCGTCTCCTGGTATGACAACGAATGGGGCTATTCCAACAAAGTGCTCGAAATGGCCCGCGTCATCTCGAAAAAATAATTCGAAATTCGGGAATGTGAAATGCGAAATGACCGCCTGGCGAACGCTGCGCTTGATAAGAGCTACACGTTTGCGCTGGCGGGCATTTCGCTCTCCCGAAAACTCCCGAAGAAACGGGAGTTCCAACTTTCCATAAGTCCTATGGGTTCTATTCGTCCCATAGGACTTATGAGTTTCACCCTAAAACATCTCTTCTTATGAAAAAATCCATCAAAGACATTTCGCTTGCCGGAAAGCGCGTCCTCATGCGCGTGGACTTCAACGTCCCGCAGGACAAGGCGACCGGCGCGATCACGAACCCGCAGCGGATCGCCGCCGCGATCCCGACGATCCAATACGCGCTCGACCAGGGCGCGTCGGTTATCCTGATGAGCCACCTCGGGCGCCCGGACGGCGAGCGGGTGGAGAAGTTCTCGCTCAAGCCGGTCGCCGACAAGCTGGCCGAGCTCCTCGGCAGGCCGGTGAAGTTTCTCGCGGACTGCGTGGGGCCCGATGTCGAGGCGGCCTGCGTGGCGATCCAGCCGGGCGAGGTCATCCTCCTCGAAAACCTGCGCTTCCACCTCGAGGAGGAGGGCAAGCGGAAGAACGCGGACGGCACGTCCACAAAGGCCGATCCCGCGAAGGTCGCCGCGTTCCGCGCGGGCCTCACGAAGCTCGGCGATGTCTTTGTCAGCGACGCTTTTGGTACCGCGCACCGCGCGCATTCTTCGGTCGTCGGTGTGGCGTTGCCGGACAAGGTTGCGGGCTTCCTCATGCAGAAGGAGCTCGATGCGTTCGCGGCTGTGCTCGACCACCCGAAGCGCCCGCTGCTCGCGATCCTCGGCGGCGCAAAGGTCGCCGACAAGATCCCGCTCATCAGTAACCTGCTCGACAAGGCGGATGAGATCATCATTGGCGGCGGCATGGCTTTCACGTTCAAAAAAGTTCTCGGCGGGATGCCGATCGGCGCCAGCCTGTTCGATCCGGAAGGGGCCAAAATTGTCGCCGACCTGATGGCGAAGGCGAAGGAAAAAGGCGTCCAAATCCACCTCCCGGTCGATTTCGTCTGTGCCGATAAATTTGCCGCGGACGCGGCCATCCGCGAATCCGACGACAACGCCGGGATTCCGGACGGCTGGATGGGCCTCGATGTCGGCCCGAAGAGCCGCGCGCTCTTCGCCGAAGTGATCGGGCGCGCGAAGACGATCATCTGGAACGGCCCGGCCGGGGTCTTCGAGTTCGACCGCTTTGCCGAGGGCACGAAGAGCATGGCCGCCGCCGTCGCGGCCGCCACCGCCGCGGGCGCGATCAGCGTCGTGGGCGGAGGTGACACCGCCACCGCGGCCAAAAAATTCCAGGTTGCCGACAAAGTCAGCCATTGCTCGACCGGCGGCGGCGCTTCGCTCGAACTCCTCGAGGGTAAGTCCCTTCCCGGCGTCGCCGCTCTCGACGAAAAATAGCCGCCGCGCCCGAAACATTGCATCTAGGATTTGCGCCATGCCCTGAAGGAGCCCTACCGGAAAATCGCCGAGGCCAAGGGGACCCTTTTCGGAATCGATTCCTTCAAGGAAGCCTGCGCCTGCATGCGAGCAAAAAAGCCATCGGGCGCATCCAGAAAATCCGGGAAGTCTTTGACCTTCCCACCCAGGCCACGGCTTTTTCCTGATCCCGATTTGCGGAAATCATCCCCCCAGCTCTCTTCATCCGGTCACCGGAGGCAATGCCGCGTCCACCAGTCGCGGATTTTTGTAAAATTCCGGTTCTAATCCGCGCGCGAACGCAAAAAAACCGGGGCGGCGGGAAAAAAAATTAAAAAAGACTGCGCCGAGCGACGAAAATCCGACCCCGGCGAGAAATCGCGCCGCCGATTTTTCAAAGTCCCGCGCTTACGTGACGAATTTGGGTGAAGCCCTGAGGCTTGACGGCCTCTCTCTTTACCGGATAAATGCTTTCCTCCATCTCAAGCGACCTCTCTCATGAAAACCAAGCAACGAGTGATCAACGGCGATTCCCGATTGATGAACGAACTGGGCGACCAGTCGGTTCAATTGGTCATCACGTCGCCTCCGTATTGGCAGCTTAAGGATTACGGAAGCGAAAACCAGATCGGTTTTCATCATTCCTACGAAGACTACATCAACAACATGAATCTTGTGTGGAGTGAGTGTTATCGCACGTTGCAGGACGGCTGCCGCCTCTGCATCAACATTGGCGATCAGTTTGCGCGTTCGGTGTATTACGGCCGCTACAAAATCATCCCGATCCGTACGGAAATCATTAAGTTCTGCGAAACCATCGGTTTCGATTACATGGGCGCAGTGATCTGGCAGAAAGTCACAACCACCAATACGTCCGGCGGCGCCTCGATCATGGGATCATTCCCGTATCCGCGTAACGGAATCCTGAAACTGGATTACGAGTTTATCTTAATCTTCAAGAAGCCGGGACTGGCTCCACCTGTCGCACAGGACTTGAAGAAGCAGTCGAAGCTTACCACGGAAGAATGGAACACGTTCTTTGCCGGGCATTGGCACTTCCCGGGAGAACGCCAAGAAGGGCATCTTGCGATGTTCCCGGAAGAACTTCCCCGCCGCATCGTGAAGATGTTCAGCTTTGTCGGCGACACCGTGCTTGATCCGTTCCTCGGCAGCGGCACCACTTCACTGGCCGCCAAAAATCTAGATCGTCATTCCGTCGGCTACGAAATCAACCCGGACTTTATCCCCGTCATCCAGCGTAAGCTGGGATCCGGAGACGACATGCTGTTCAAGGATGCCAACCTGACAATTGAACAGGGGAACTGCCATCCGCCGGGATGCCAGGAAAGAATCCAGGAATTCCCTTATATCTTCCATGACCGGGTTAAATTCGACAAGAAAGTCGATCCAAAGAAATTTCATTTCGGCTCGAAAATTGACCAGGCATCGACCGGTGCCCGCAACGAATACTACCGCGTCAAATCAGTTCTTGGCCCCAACCTGCTTCTATTGAACAATGGAGCCGAAATCGAACTCCTCGGTGTGCTTCCCAAGGAAAGCCGTCGGGAAGAGTCCGTCGCGTTCCTTGACGAGGCCTGCCGCAGTAGCCGGATATTCCTGAAGTATGATGACGTCAAGCATCATGGCAGTCGTCTGTGTTGCTACGTCTATCTGGAAAATAAAACTTTCCTCAACGCCCACCTTATCAAGCGCGGCCTTGCCAATGTTGACACGATGACCGCCTTCCGAATGCAACAACGGTTTGTTGGCTATCAGAATAATCTCATCAAGGAGGCAAGCGCATGACACGATATTCCATAGATTTTGGAA
>JBAXXD010000124.1:0-11017 GCA_037128135.1 Verrucomicrobiia bacterium | reverse complement strand
GTTCTCGGCGATCCCGAGAACCGGAAAAAATACGACGAGTATGGAGCCGGATGGCAGCAGGCGGGCGGGCCGCCGCCGGGATGGCAGCAGGCCGGGGGGCGCGGCCCGCGTGGCGCGCGCGGGGAGGACTTTGAATTCGGCGGCACCGGGTTCAGCGACTTTTTCGAGCAGATGTTCGGCGGCTCGCGGCGGGGCGGCCGCGGCTTCGGCGGCTTCGGGGAGGCCCCGCAGCGCGGCGAGGACGCCGAGGCGGACATCATGGTCACGCTCGAAGAGGCCTTCCATGGATCCGCCCGCCAGATTTCCTTCCGGCGTGGGGAGTCGGGAAAGCTCGAAACCTTTACGGTGAAAATCCCGAAGGGCATCCGCGAGGGACAGAGGATCCGACTCGCCGGCCAGGGCGGAAGTGGATCCGCGGGGAAAGGCGATCTCTTCCTCCGCGTGAAATTCCAGCGTCATCCGGACTTCGAAATCGAAGGCAACGACCTCGTCTACGACCTCGAAGTCCCGGCATGGGATGCCGTCCTGGGCAGCACGGTTCATGTCCCGACGCTCGAAGGCCGCGCAAAACTCAAAATCGCCCCCGGCACGCAGCCGGGAAAAAAGCTGCGCCTCCCCGGCATGGGACTCCCGATTGGCGGCGGCAAACGCGGCGACCTCTACGCCGTCGTGGCCATCACGGTTCCCGCATCGCCCGACTCCGAAGAAAAAAAGCTCTGGGAACAGCTCGCCGCCAAGCACCGGCCCTGAGACCAGCTCTTGGAAATAAACAGACGATAAAGCGGCCAGCGCAAAACAGGATCGGGCACGGGCGTCCCGGTCATATTTCCGGATTCTGGGCGGAGGCGGGGGAAAGAGGAATGGTGAGGGAAAAAACCGATCCGCCGGGTTGCGGCGCGTATCGCATCTGCCCGCCGTGAGCCTGCGCGCATTTCTGCGCGATGAAGAGTCCGAGGCCGGAGCCGGGCCTGTCCCCGACATTTGATGCCCGCGAAAACGCATCGAAGAGAAATTTCCTGTCCTCCTCGGGAACCCCGATCCCCATGTCGAAAACCGAGAGCGTGAGGAAGCCCTTCCGGCATTCCACGGAGATCCTGACTTTGCTGTCGGCCGGCGAGTATTTCAGCGCGTTTTCCAAAAGGTTATTGAGGATGTGGTGGAGGAGATTCTCGTCGGCCACGATCTGCGTCCCCGCGTCGCGGAAAACCACCTCGATCCGCGAGGGAAGCTCGCCGGACGGCTCGGCCTCCGTGCAGCATCGTTTCACAAAGAGACGCAGGTCTAAGACGCCCGGGTTGAAGGCCAGCTTTCCCTCCTCGATCTTTCCGGCAAGAAGGAGATCGTCCAGGATTCTCCTCATGGATATCACGCCGCCGAAGAGGCTGGACAAAACCGCCTGCGACCGGTCCGCCGCCATGTCATTCGCGTAGTTTTTCAGCAGGTCGCAGGCGAGCGTGATATTGGCGAGCGGGGTCCTGAGCTCGTGGCTGGCCATCGAGACGAACCGCGACTTGAGCAGGGTGAGCTCCTCCGCGCGGGCGATGTTCTGGAGGAGGGTGCTTTCCGCGTGCTTGAGCTTGGTGATGTCCCAGTTCGTGCCAATCATGTGCAGGGGCTCGCCGGCGGCATTCCGCTGCACCAGAGCCAGAGCGCGAATATGGTGGACGCTCCCATCCGGCCAGAGCACGCGGAAGTCGGTGTTGAAATCCTTTTCGCCGCGCAGGCCCATTTGGATCTCCGCATCTCCCCGCTCCCTGTCATCCGGATGGAGTCCCGCCGTCCAAGCCTCGTAAGCCCCGCTGAACAGATCCCGCGTGATGCCGTATTGTTGATACATCAGGTCGTCCCAAACCAGGTTGTTGTTGACGACGTCCCAGTCCCAGATGCCGACCCCGCCCGCCTTCGTGGCCAGCGACAAACGCTCGCCGAGCCGCAGCAGTTCGTCCTCCGCCCGCTTTCTTTCGGTGATGTCGGTGATGAAGCCGTGCCAGAGGACGGAGCCGTCAGCCTCCCGCTGCGGCACCGCGTTGCCGTAAAGCGCGCGGACCGTGCCGTCGGCGAACTTCACCCGATACTCATGCTGCCAGGGAGACAGATCCCGCGCCGATTGCTGGATGGATGCGCTAACGCCCGCGCAGTCATCCGGGTGAAGGTTGGCAAAAACTTTTGAGGCGTCCTCCCGGACTTCCTCGGGTGTGACGCGGTAGATTTCCTGGATGGCCTCGCTGGCGAACGGGAAGCAGGAGGTTCCGTCGGGGCGCAAACGAAACTGGTAGATGACCCCGGGAACACGTCCCGCGATTTTCTGGAGGCGATCGTGCATCAGGCGAAAACGCCCCTCGCTTTCCTCCAGCAACCGGGTTGTCCGGTTGAGTGCCGTGACATCAATCATCACGGAAAGCAGATGCCGTTGCCCCCGCATGACAATCACCTCGGCGGAAAACAGCCCGTCTATCAGAGTGCCGTCACTGCGCCTGACCTGGATCTCCTCGTTGTGCAGCCTCCCTTCGGCCTCCAATTTTTCAGAAGCGCGCCGCATGGCGTCCGCGTCCGGAAACAGCCCGAGCTCCAACGCGGTTTTCCCGACGACCTCGTCCTTGGAAAAATGGAGAGCGGAAAGAAACGCGACGTTCGCATCCACGAACTTCCTTTCGGGGAGAGTCGAGAGCGCCATCAGGGCGGGATTGTTGCGGAACAGGAGCTCGAAACGCGCGCGGGCCTCCTGCTCCTCGGTGATGTCCTTGCAAAGGCCGAACAGACAATCCTTCCCATCCCATTGCCCGGGCCAAACCCGCGTCTCCACATGGAGAAATTCCCCGGATTTTTTTTGCAGCGGCAGCGGGCAGGACTCGCGTTCCTTGCGGAACATCGCGCCCAGGATCTCCTCCGCATTCGCCCTCAGCTCCGCCGGGTGCAAATCGAGCAGATGCATCGTCCGGAGTTCCTCTGGCGTGTAGCCGAGCTTCTGCGTGGCCGCCCGATTGCTGAAGATGATCTGCCCGTCGGGGCTGCCGACGAAAATCATGTCGTCGAGCACCTCAAAAAACGCGCGGAAGTTTTCCCCGCTTTCTTGGAGCGCGAGGTTCAGCAGTTCCGCTTCGCGAACGTGGTTTTGCTGTGGGCCGCCGGGGAGCTTCGCCTGATCCGGTGTTGTCATGCCATTTTTCAATGAAATCAGCCGTAGCGGGCGGGCTGCCCGGTGGACTCGAGAACCGAGAGCCAGATATCTTTTCCGGGATCCACCGTCCGGCGCGCGGAGGTCGCCACGGAGATCGGGACATGGACATAGACGCTGTGCCAGCGCGCGACGATGAGGCCGGTTTTTCCGGCCATGCCGGCATGGACGGCGGCCTGGCCGAGGCGCATGCAGTAGATCCGGTCCTGCGGAGAGGCGGGAACGCTGCGGATCATGTAGCTCGGGTCGATGTATTTCAGCGTGAGCGGAGTCTGGCATTTTTTGAAATGCTCAGTGAGCCGGGCTCTGAGGAACTGGCCGATGTCGCCGAGGCGGAGATTTCCCGAGGCGTCGGTCTCGCCGGTGGTGCCCATGTATTCCTGACCGGCGCCCTCGGCGACGATCACGACCGCGTGTCCGCGCGAGACGACGCGCTGGCGGATCTCCTCCAGAAACCCGTGCTCGCCCTCGAGGGCGAAGGGAACCTCCGGGATCAGGACGGCGTTGACCTCGCCGCTGGCAAGGGTCGCCGCGCAGGCGATGAACCCGGAGTGGCGGCCCATGAGTTTGACGAGGCCGATGCCCCCGCGGGCGCTTCGGGCCTCGGTGTGGGCGGCATGGACGGCATCGACGGCGGCGGCGGCGGCGGTCTCGTAGCCGAAGCTTTTGTCCATGTAGATCATGTCGTTGTCGATCGTTTTGGGGACGCCGACCACGGCGAGCTTCGCGCCCCTCCGGCGGGCTTCATGGTCGATCGCGCGCGCGCCGCGCTGGCTTCCGTCGCCACCGATGACGAAGAGGATCTGGACGTCGAGCTCCTGGAGCCGGTCCACCATGCGGAGGATATCCTGCGGGCCGCGCGATGTGCCCAGCCAAGTGCCGCCGAACTCATGGATGTTGGCGACGGCCTCCGGGGTGAGGTTGATGATCGCGTGCCCGTATTCCGGGATGAGCCCCTCGAACCCATACGGGATGCCATAGATCCGGCGGACACCATAACGGTAATACGCCTGCATGACGATCGCCCGGATCACGTCGTTGAAGCCCGGGCAGAGCCCGCCGCAGGTCACGATCGCACAGTTCGTGTGCGCGGGATCGAAGAAGATTTTTTTTCTCGGGCCGGCGACCTCGAAGCACGGGAACTCCTCGCCGTCAGCGATCAGGCGCGAGACATCCGGAAGCTCGTGGTTGACGAGGATCCGATGGTCGTCGCTGTAGAACTCATGGCCGGGCGTGCCTTCGGCCATAAGCTTTTCGAGCGGCGAGCAAATCACGCGCTCGCCCAGCGAGCGGATCGTCAGGGACGCCGGATCGAGATCGCCTTCCATGGGAGCGCCTATTTTTTTGCGGCGTCGAGAGCTGCGCGGGTCTCGGTTTCGATCTCGGCGTAGAGTGCGGGGTCCGCCTTGAGGGCTTCCTTCGCGGCGTCGCGGCCCTGCGCGAGCTGGTTGCCTTTGTAGCTGAGCCAGGAGCCGCGCTTCTCGAGAATTCCTTTTTCGATCGCGAGGTCGAGGAGGGATCCGGTGCACGAGATCCCCTCGTTATACATGATATCGAACTCCGCCTCCGTGAACGGTGCCGCCACCTTGTTCTTCACCATCTTGACCTTCGTGCGATTTCCGGTCACCACGCCGTCGCTGTTCTTGATCGCGCCGATCCGCCGGATGTCCACGCGCACGCTCGCGTAGAATTTCAGGGCCTTTCCGCCGGGAGTGGTTTCCGGGTTGCCGAACATGACGCCGATTTTTTCGCGGATCTGGTTGGTGAAGATGCAGACCGTTCCAGACTTGGAAATGAAGGCGGTGAGCTTGCGCAGCGCGTTGCTCATCAGACGCGCCTGGGCGCCGACGACCGCGTCGCCAATTTCGCCTTCGAGCTCGGATTTCGTCACGAGAGCGGCCACGGAATCGAGGACGATGATGTCGAGGGCGTTCGAGCGGACGAGCGTCTCGCAGATCCGGAGCGCCTCCTCGCCGGAGCTCGGCTGGGAGACGAGAAGCTCGTCGAGGTTCACGCCGAGCTTCTGGGCATACAGGGGATCCAGCGCGTGTTCGACGTCAATGAAGCCGGCGAGCCCGCCGCGCTTCTGAGCCTGCGCGATCGCCGTGAGCGTGAGCGTGGTCTTGCCGGACGACTCCGGCCCGTAGATTTCCACGATCCGGCCGCGCGGGAACCCGCCGACGCCGAGCGCGCGGTCGATCAGGATGTTTCCGGTGGGGATCACCTCGACCGGGGAGACCGACGCGTCACCAAGGCGGCGAATCGCCTCGCTGCCGTAGTCTTTTTCGATTTGCTGGAGCGCGAGCTCGAGGTTTTTCGATCGCGCGGTGGCGGCCTTGTCGGGGATGTCGTCGGATTTTGCCATGGTCAGTTTTTTTGATGCGAAGCCGCTTTTCGGATGTCGCGGGCGTTTGCCCGGCAACTTCATCCTCAAGCAGCGGCTCGATGCAGCGGTGGTAGCGGAATGCGGCGGGGCGGTCAAGCAGCGGCGATCAGACGACGCGCGCGACGAGGCCGGCGAGATACGGGAGGAGCTGCTTTTTGCGCGAGACCACGCCGTCGAGCCTCCACGCGCACGGGCCCTCGTCGGGAAAATTGATCAGGCGCGTGAACTGGTCTGGCCCGCAGAGCAGGAGGATCGAGTTCTGCGTGTTGACGTCGGTGACGAGCAGGGCGGAAAAAAAGCAGTTGTTCGCCGAGCGGTAGGTTTCGATCGCGGAGATGAGGTCGTCGCGCTTTTCGGGCAGGTGCGAGAAGCTGAGCTCCTCGATCTGCGAGACGCTGAACCGGAACCCGCGCTCGACGTATTCCTTGCAGTCGGCGGTGATCGCCTGCTTCGGGGACATGGTGAGCAGCGGGGATCCGACCGAAAAGATCTCCGCGGCCAAATCCGACGGCCTGACGCCGCTGATTTTTTCCAGATCGCGCATGACCGCGCGATCCACGCCGGTCGTGGTCGGGGAGGTGAGGTTGAGCGTGTCGGAAAGCACCCCACACATGAGGAGGCCCGCCACGTTTTTCGGGATCGGAACCCCGGCCTGCTGGTAGCAGGAGGCGACGATCGTGCAGGTCGAACCCACCGGGCGGTTCAGGAAAAGGATCGGCTGGTGGGTCGGCGCCGCGCCGATCCGGTGGTGGTCGAGAATCTCGACGATCGGAATCTCGTCGGCCCCGCTTACCGCCTGGCTCAGCTCGTTGTGGTCAACCAAGATCAACTGCCGCGGCACCGGCTTCAAAAAATCGCTCTTGGAAAGGATCCCCTCCAGCCGCCCGTCCGGCCCGAGGACCGGGAAGACGAACTGCGAGGACATCGCCACGTCGGCTTGCGCTTCGCGCAGCGGCATGTCCGCCGGCAGGCTCGTGAAGTCGGGCTGGAGCATCTTGCCGGACGTGACGGCCGCGCGCGCCAGCAGGACGGTCGTCGCCGTGTCGTAGGGCGAGGAAAGGAGCGTGACTCCGTGCTTTTTGGCGGCCGCCAGCACGGCCTTTTTCGCCGAAAAATTGTTGGTGATGACGAGAGCGCGAACGCCGGCCTCGATCGAGAGTTTCTGGATATCCCATCGGTCGCCGACGATGAGAACGGTGGATTTCCGGTCGAGCTCATCCAGGCGCTTGGTGAACGTCGTGGCGTGCATTGCTGCCACCACGAGGTGGTATGGGTGAACCTCCGCGTCGTCCGTTCCGGCGATCAGTTTTCCGTGGATCGAGGCCCGGATGTCGGCCAGCGAGGCGTCCACAACCCGCGCCGAGCCGATCCGCTCGAGCGGCGGAAAGAGATACTGGCTGAGCTTGAACCCGGAGATCAGCCCCAGGCAGCGGCGGTCGTCGTCCACCACGGGAAGCCCGCGGAACCTCGCCTCGTTGATCCGCGTCATCGCCTCGTAAACCGGACTCTTGAAATGCGCGCCCACCACATCGCGCTCCATCACATCCTCGACGCGCGGATGCACATCGCTCAGAAAAACCGGCGCCTCGAAGCCGAATTTTCCGAGCCCGAAATCGATCCGCTCGTTCGTGTTGCCGCAGCGCGCGGCCAGCACCTGGGAGGTTCCGGTCGCCGTCTTGAGCTCCGCATACGCGATCGCGGAGCAGATGGAATCCATGTCGGGGTTCTTGTGTCCGATGACGACGGTGATCATGTGGTGAAAAATCCGGTGACAGAAAACCAGCGGGAAGGGCTTTCGTAAAGAGAGATGAGCCGGACGCCTTGCGGGCCCGAATCATTCAGCCCGGAAAAAACCTCGGTATCCCCCGGATTCCCGAATCAGCCTTTCTCCCAGAGGTCGCGCTCAATGGAGGGCGTCAAAACGATCCGGATCCCCAGGTTGTTCTGACCGTGATCGGGAGCAAAATGATTCCGGGCGGAAGCCATGAGCCATTCCGGATCATCGTTGAAACACGATGCTCCGCGGGCGACCCGGTGGTCGTGCCCTTTGTCATATTTGTCCAGGCACCATTCCCAGACGTTTCCCCCCAGGTCGAAGATGCCGAGCTTGTTGGGCGGAAAACTTCCGACCGGAGAGGTCTCAGGGAATGGATCGCAACCGAACCGCGGATGGTAATTCCCCGAGTTCGCCGGAGGCGGGAACACCTCGCCCCAGAGATATCCCTCAACCGCCCCGCTGCGCGCGTGCGGCGTAAACCCGCTCTCATAGGTCAGCCCGACTGCAGCGCTCCATTCCTCGTCGAGCGGAAGACGATAAAGCATGCTCCCGGGAATCATCGCGGCCTCGCGCTTGGTCAGCCACTTGCAAAAGAGACGCGCATCGCTCCACCGGACATTCACCACCGGATGATCCGGATCCTGGGGAAAATCAGCCGCAGGCACCGGAGCTCCAGTCTCCGCGCAATACGCCTCGTAATCCCTGATCCGCAGCTCCCAAATGCAAAACAGCGTCTTGCAGCGGGGCAGCGGCACAAAGGGCATTCCCAAGCTATTCACGAACGGCTTCGCCTGGGTTGCCAGAAGCGGATTGCTGGTGAACCCGCTCTCCGGTTCGCGCGCCGCCGCTGATCCCGCAGCCTGAGGCCCGGCAGGAATGCCCCCTTCCGACGCTCCCGGGGCCGCAGCGGTGGGCGGGGCCGCCGGGATCCTCGACTTGGAGGAAAATCCGGCTCCGCTTCCCCGCGCAAACTCCACCAAAAGCCGCCTCCGATCACCCACCGTTTCGACTCCGATTTCCTTCAGATCGGAATCGGTGAGCCTCGCAAGCAGGCTGTCGTCAATCTTGTGACCGAGAAAGGCAGGCAGCGATTCCAGCAGGTTGACCCCTGACAAAATTCTTTCCAGCTGGGCGTGCATGGGTTTTCCAGTGTGCATATTCTTAGCCGCAATCGTTTCCTAAAGGGTTCTGCACGACAACACGAGCGAAAATTAGGATCCGTACATACGCGCAGAATGAGTGTCGAATGAGTTGACTCGGCAACAGAAAATGCGGAAAAATGAATGATGCCGAGAAGCGTGCGGGTGGAATATAATGGTGCGATTTACCTGTGATGGCTCGCGGGAACCGGCGGGAGTCGATCTTTATGGACGACGACAACCGGCATTTTTTTCTGAAATACCTCTCCGAGGTCTGCGGGCGGACAGGGTGGCTTGTGCATGCATGGGTGCTGATGGGCAACCACTATGGATTATCCCTGGAACAGCGTGGCCGGAGGATATGCGTTGCCGCCGGATCAACGCCTCGAGTGGCTTGCGGCCGAAAAAGGACTGTCGATCCTGGGCTTTCCGGATACCGCGAAGGGACGTCGGGGAACTCGAGATGAAAAATGCCGCCAACGTGAGCATGGCCTTGAACCGGACGGACTGGAAAAAACTCGTGGGGCGGGTGCCTTCCGGCTTGAAGGCCTTCGCTGAAAAAATGCAAGAATATGCACGCTGACCCCCAGTTTGTGATCGGCATGACGGCGGGGGATCCGGCGGGCATCGGGCCGGAGGTGATTCGTGCGGCGCTTGGATCGGGCGGGCTGCCGTCGGGGTTCCGCTATGAGGTGTTCGGGGAGATGTCCGGGCATGCGGCGGGGGATTCGACTGCGGCCGGCGCTCGGGCGGCGGCGGGGGCGCTGGAAGCGGCCGCAGACCGGCTGCTCCGCGGCGAATGGCAGGCGGTCGTCACCGGTCCGGTTTCCAAGAAAGCCCTGCACGCGGTCGGGTATGAGTTTCCGGGGCAGACGGAATTTTTTGCGGCGCGAGCTGGGGTGGATAATTTTGCGATGTGCCTGACCGGCGGCGGGCTGACGGTGGGGCTGGTGACCGCGCATGTGCCGATGCGGGATGTGCCGGGGCTGCTGTGTCGGAGCGAGATTGTACGTGTCGGAACCCTGCTTGCCGGCTTCCTTGCGAGGGTCGTCCGGGGCACTCCGCGCATCGCGGTCGCTGGGTTCAATCCGCATGCCGGCGAAGGAGGCGACCTGGGCGGAGAGGAAATTGCAATCATCGGCCCGGCGGTTGCGGCGCTACAGGAGGCCGGGGCTGCGGAATTTTCCGGGCCCTGGCCACCAGACACGGTTTTTCGGCGGGCGGTTGCGGGAGAATTCGACGGCGTGCTTTGCATGTATCATGATCAGGGGCTGATCCCGCTCAAGCTGCACGCGTTCGACGAAGGGGTGAATGTCACGCTCGGGCTTCCGTTCGTGCGCACGAGTCCAGATCACGGTACGGCCTTCGAGATCGCGGGCAAAGGGATCGCGCGTCCGGGCAGCATGATCGCCGCGATCCGCCTTGCCGCGCGGATGCTGGAGGGCGGAAAGTCCAAGGGCGCGGGAGGGCGAGAGCCTCGCCCGTGATGAAAACCTACAAGGCCCCCTGGTGCAGGTTGCTCGTCGTGATGTCCACGCTCGCCACGCTGCTGTGTCTTGGCATCACGTTCGGGATGCCGTTTCTACCCGCTTCTGCGCATGGCGGCGAAGCGGGAATGTGGATCCGCTGGCTGCCTCTCGCATTGGTTTTCGGCTGTGCGCTGTTCACGGTGCGCGGCTACACCATCACGCCCGACGCCATCCTCGTGCGCCGACTCTTCTGGGACACCCGCCTGCCGCGCGCCGGGCTGCAAGCGGCGGAATTTGTGCCCGGCGTGATGTGCAAAAGCATCCGCACATGGGGCAACGGTGGATTTTTTTCATTCACCGGATTTTACTGGACCAGGACGCTGCGGTCGTATCGCGCGTATGTCACCGACCTGCGCCGGACGGTGGTTCTGCGCTATGAGCGGCGCACGATTGTTGTCTCTCCCGATCGCCCGGAGGACTTTATCCGCGAGGCGGGCCCCCATTCTCAAAAGCCCCTTTGACCCGTTGACTGTTCGCTTGGCAGAAAACAGTTTTTGCGCGCGCGGGTCAGACCGTGAGGCCGATGGATTCTTTGATTGAGGCGAGTGAGAATCCGCGGTTCATGCGGGCGATGAATGATGCGGGGATGGCGGCCGGGCAGACTGCCTCGCAGGCGAGGTAGTTCGAGCAGTTGCCGAAGCCTTCCTTGTCCATCTGGCGGACCATGTTGAGCACGCGGCGGTCGTTCTCGGGTTTCCCCTGTGGAAGGAGGCCAAAGTGGGTGACCTTCGCGCTGACGAAGAGCATGGCCGAGCCGTTCGGGCACGCGGCGGCGCAGGCACCGCAGCCGATGCACACCGCAGCGTCCATCGCCTCGTCGGCGACGACTTTCGGGATCGGGGCCGCGTTCGCGTCCGGCGCGGAGCCGGCGCGCTCGCTGATGAACCCGCCCGCCTGCATGATCCGGTCGTAGGCCTCGCGGTTCACGACGAGGTCGCGCTCGAGCGGGAAGGAATCCGCGCGGAACGGTTCGATCGTGATGATCTGGCCGTCGCGGAATTTCCGCATGTA
>JBAXXD010000123.1:0-11176 GCA_037128135.1 Verrucomicrobiia bacterium | reverse complement strand
TGACAATCGCCACCTGATTATTAAATCGTTTCATAGGCAACTCCCAGAGGACACCGCAGCGGAGCGGATGGAAATCTCTTTTTTTAAAAAAGGATAAACTCCAGATCGAGGAAGTCGGCGCTGACGGAGCAGCGCCCTCCAGGTATTGAGGCGGGTCCATGCGTCCAAACGGGCGCGACGCTCCCCTGTGGTTCCCTGGAGGGACGAGCTCTGTCCCGTCCGACTTTTCCATTTCGCATTCCCCATTGCTCATTCCTCATTCGCGCCGCAGGCGCGCCAAACGGGCGTGACAAGCCGCGGCGCGGGCGGCATGGTATCCGGTGTCCATGACAGCCACCGCCTCCGATTCTTTTCCCGCCGCGCGCGGGGACAGCCCGTTCCGGCGGGTGGCGCGGAGGTTTTTTTCCGATCGGCTTGCGCTGGCCTCGCTGGCGGTGATCCTTCTGTTTTTTCTGTCGGCCGTCGTGGCGGGGCTCTGCACTTTGCGCGGTTGGCCGATGCCGATGGATCCGAACGCGATGAGCCTCGCTGGGAAACTTCTGCCGCCCGACGCCACCCACTGGCTCGGGACGGACAACCTCGGGCGCGACGTCCTTTCCCGCATGGTCGCCGGCTCGACGATCTCACTGACCGTCGGCTTTGTCGCGATGGCGGTCTCGCTCGGGATCGGGATTGTTGTCGGCGCGGTCTCCGGGTATTTCGGCGGCTGGGCGGACAACGTCATCATGCGCTTTGTGGACGCCCTCCTCTGCTTCCCGTCGTTTTTTTTGATCCTCACCGCGATCGCGATTCTCGGGCCGAACATCTGGATCATCATCACGGTGCTCGGGCTGGTCGGGTGGACCGGGACCGCCCGGCTTGTGCGCGCCGAGTTCCTCACGCTTCGCGAGAGCGAATATGTGCGCGCTGCCCGGGCGCTCGGCCAGAGCGGGCCAAAAATCATCTTCCGCCACATCCTGCCGAACGCCTTCGCCCCGATCTTCGTGACTGCCGTCATCAGCATCCCGGATGCCATCCTCATCGAGTCCGGCCTCAGCTTTCTGAGCTTCGGGGTTCCGCCCCCGCAGGCGACCTGGGGGAACATCATCGCGGACGGTAAAACCTATTTTCTCGATGCGTGGTGGCTGATCGTATTTCCGGGCCTCGCGATTTTCGTCGCCTCGCTGGCGTTCTACCTTGCCGGCGACGCCCTCCGCCGCGCGGCGGCTACACGATGAAGAACCTCCTCGAAGTCCACAACCTTTCGGTCAGGTTCCGCACGGAGGCCGGGACGGTTGATGCGGTGAAGCGGATTTCGTTTTCGATGAAGGACGGCGATTCGCTGGCGATCGTGGGCGAGAGTGGCAGCGGGAAAAGCGTGACAGCGCTCTCGCTGACCCGACTCCTTCCGTCACCGCCGGCCGAGTATGCCGGCGGCAGAATTCTCTACCGAGGGGAGGACGTCCTGAAGATGTCTCCGCGGCAGGTCCGGCACGTCCGGGGGGGCGGGATCGCCTACATTTTTCAGGAGCCCGCGACCTCGCTCAACCCGGTCTATACGATCCGCAGCCAGATCGCCGAGGGGATCCGGCTCCACCGTCCGGACGTTGCCGACCTCGATGCCGAGGTCATCAAATGGCTTGCCGCAGTCGGCATCGAGGATCCCGAAAAGCGGATGCGCGATTATCCGCACCAGCTCAGCGGCGGCATGCAGCAGCGCGCGATGATCGCGATGGCCCTCGGCTGCCGTCCCCGGCTCCTCATTGCCGACGAGCCGACCACCGCGCTCGACGTCACGATCCAGGCCCAGATCCTCGCCGAGCTCCGCCGCCTCCGCGCCGAATTCGGCATGGCGCTCGTTCTCATCACCCACAACTTCGGGATCATCCGGGGACTCTGCGACCGCGTCGCCGTGATGTATCGCGGAGAAATCGTCGAATACGGCGACACCGAAAGCCTCCTCAAATCCCCCCAGCATCCTTACACAAAAGCCCTCATCGCCTGCGTCCCACGCCTTGGCACGAAACAATCCCGCCTCCGCACGATCGAGGATTCCTGGACAGCCGCACGGTAGAAAATTAACTTAAAAACCCAACGAAACTTATGCCCACCCAACGAGAAATCACACTATCGCGCGACTGCGACGCCATCCAGATCCCGAGCGGGCAGCCGCTCGTGCTGCCGTCCGGGATGTCGGTGGTCGTCACCCAATCGCTCGGCGGCACGTTCACCGTGTCCACGCCTGGCGGCCTGGCGCGCATCGAGCTGAAAGACATCGACGCGCTCGGGCTCACCCCCGAGGAGGCCAAGGAGAAAATCAAAATCGAGGGGACGACCGAGCAGGCGGTCTGGGATCAACTCAAGGGGGTTTTTGACCCGGAGATTCCGGTCAACGTCGTGGATCTCGGGCTGATCTACGATTGCCAGGTGATCAAAAAAGACGACGGCACGACGGCGGTGCAGGTGAAGATGACGCTCACCGCGCCCGGCTGCGGGATGGGGCCGACGATCGCGGCCGACGCCCGCTGCAAGATCCTCTCCCTCGAAGGAGTGGATGAGGCGGAGGTCGAGCTCGTCTGGGATCCGGCATGGAACCAGGCAATGATCAGCGAAGCCGGCAAGATGAAACTCGGTCTTCTGTAAATCGCATGCCATGAGCCCTCTCGATTTCCTGCGCACCCCGGAGTTCCAGATCGGAGATTTTCTCCTTCCGTGGGGGATGGTGATCGGCTCGCTCGGGTTCCTCGCGGCGTGGCTGGCGGTGCTGGAGCTCGAGCGCCGCACATGGACCCGCCACATCTGGCACGTGCCGCTGTTTTTTGTGGCGCTGGCCGTCCTCTTCGGCTGCACACTCGGTCTGGCTTTCGCCCCATGAAAATCGGCGTGTCAAAATATGCGGTCACCTCGGTGGTCATCGCTTTGGCTGTGGTGGCTGCTCTCGCCATGTATCACCGCTACGTCACCCGCCCGTGGACGCGCGACGCCCAGATCCGTGCGAACGTCGTCGGTATCGCGTGCCGGGTCGCCGGGCCGATCCTTCAAATCCCGGTGAGGGACAACCAGCAGGTGAAAAAGGGCGACCTCCTCTTTGAAATTGATCCCGCCACCTACATCGCCGGCGTCAACACCTCGACCGGAAAACTCCAGCAGGCCGAGGCCAAAGCCGTCCAGGCGAAGCAGGAGCTCGACCGGCAGAACATCCTCTACAAAACCAAGGTCGTCGATATCCGGGATCTCCAGAATGCCCAGGATGCCTACGTCGCCACGCAGGCGGACGTGGCGGCGGCCCAGGCCGCGCTCGACTACGCGAAGCTCAGCCTCAACTACACGAAAATTTACGCGCCGGTGGACGGCTACCTCACGAACGTCACGACCTCGCCCGGGGAATTTGTGTCCGGCGGCCAGGGGATCCTGACCTTGGTGGACTCGAATTCGTTTTGGGTGGCGGCCTATTTCAAGGAGACCCAGCTCCTCCATGTGGCCGAGGGCGCGCCGGTAAAAATCCGGCTCATGGGCCATGACAGCCAGCCGTTCGACGGCGTGGTCGAAAGCGTTTCGTGGGGGATTTTTGTTTCCGATGGCTCCACCGTCCAGATGCTTCCGAATGTGAGCCAGACGATCGACTGGGTGCGCCTCCCGAACCGCTTCCCCGTCCGCGTGCATGTCACCGGAAAGCCTCCCGTCCCGCTCCGCATCGGCCAGACCGCGTCGGTCTCGCTCTCCGGAAACTGAAATTTTACTTGCCGAGCGAGCGGTTCTGGAACGTCGGCGGCGGGAGGTTTTCGGGAAGGCCCAGCGGCTCGACGATCTCTTCCTGCTCATCATCCTGGCGGACCGGCTTGCCCTCGGCGTCCATCAGGCGCGCCGTGACAAAGATGATCAGGTTGCGCTTGATCTTCTGATCCACGTCCGAGCGGAACAGGCGTCCGGCGAGCGGGATGTCCCCGAGGATCGGCACCTTGTCCTGCGTCTTCTGCACATCCTCGCGGATCAGCCCGCCCAAGGCGACGGTCTGCCCGTCCCAGATGCTCACGCTCGTCGTCACCTTGCGAACCGCAAAGATCGGCTGGTTGATCACGTTGGCCGTGATGTCGTAGGTGCCGATGGTAAATGTTGACAGATTGAAAGAGGGCCCAACGATCGGGCTTCCGTAGTTGATGAAGCCATCGAACTCGACAACTTCCGGGGACAGGTTGAGATCGATCGTGTAGTTGTCCGGCCCGACGACCGGTTCGACTTCGAGCGTCACGCCCAGGTCACGCTTTTCGAATGCGGTCGGGGTTGTTGGTGTCAGCAGAGAATCGGAATAAAATCCGGTTCTGTTTGCAGTGGTGCTTACAGAAGTTCCCGTGGTTGCCGTAGGAGCCTGCGGCGCGGAAAACTCGGTTGGGTAGGGGAAATTGCGAACGACCTTGATGACGGCCTTGTTCCCGCTCTTGGTGGTGACCTTGGGAGCCGACATCAGGTCAACCCCCTTCTTTTGGTTGAGAGCGCGGATCACGACCTGGAACTGCGGGTTGGTGAAGATCCCGCCAATGCCGAGGATTCCGGGTGCCGCAGCAATGGCCGAGGAAGGAGAGATCCCGGCGAGCAGCGCATCAATCGAATTTGCCGTGACGGCCGCATTCGGAGATGTTCCCATGCCGGAGCGCAATCCGCCGGTGAGCGGATCCTGACCGATCGTGCCAAACGGATATGTATCGCCACTGATAGTCCCTGTCGCGTATGCGCCCTGCCCCCCGGGACCCGGCGTCCCGCCGCTTCCGTAAACCCCTCCGCCGATCGAGAGCGGGCCGACCAGCCAGTTGAAGCCGAGCTCCTTGAGGTTGTTCTGGGTAATTTCGAGAAATTTCGATTCGATTTCCACCTGCGTCGGCTGGACACCCATGGCGGCATCCACGAGGGTGTCAATGAGATCTAAATTGTTTTGCGTATTGCGAACGAACAGCTTGCTTCCGGCCGGGACATACTGGGCGAAGGCTCCTGCAGGGAATGGGACATTCTGGCTCTTCAAATACTGGAGGGCATCCTTCCCACCTTTGATCCTGTCCTTCGTCATATCCGATCCGGATCCGCCGGCCGTGGGGATCGCCGATGCCGTGTCGATCGTATTGGCCGGGATAAAACCCGGGGGCACGCGATATTCTTTGGTGAGGAGGTCGTCCGTATTTTCGGAGTTCGGGACGATCGAGACCGCGAAGGGTTCAACTTTGTATTTCAGGCCGGCCAGCTCGGTGAGGTAGCGGAGGGCCTCGATCAGCGGGACGTTGTTGAGCGAGAGGGTCACCTTGGTATCGGCATTGGCGGTGGGCCCGACGGGCGCGCCCGTCGCGGCAGCGGCCGGATCCGGAACCGCTGGGGTAGTTGCTGCGGCAGGGGCCGCCGCGAGTTTCAGGACAATATTTACTCCCCTTTTCTGCTTCGGGTCATCGGTTGTGGTATCCAGCTTCTTGCTGATCTGCTTGAGCTGCTCGACCGCTTCGCGGATGGTCGTCTCCTTGAAGTTGATCGCGGGGATGATGATCCGGTTGAGCTTGGCGGTGATCGCCTCGGTGCCGGCCCCCGCCATGTTGCGGGATTGCGTGCCCGAGGACGTGTCGCGGTTCTGGAGTTTTTTGACCGGACGTTCCCACGCGCGATCCACCAGCCAGAGCATCCGGCTGCGGGTTTCGTTGCGGGCGTCGCCGTAGTAGTTGCTCTTCTGGTTGTTGACCTTCTCCATGCCCATCCGGGCCGCATTGTTATAGCGGTCGATGTTGAGAACCTGCTCGTATCGCTTCAGCGCGAGATCGAACCGCCCGGTGGCATAGAACCCGTCGGCTTCCACGAGGAACTTCGTCACCTGATCCCGCTGGGCCGCGAACTGCGGAGTCACGGTCTTGTTGTAATAATCCGACTGTTCGAGATTCGAGAGAAACTGGACAGCTGGCTTATATCCCGGGTTGTAGCGCGGGAGAAGGATCGTCTTCGCAACCTGCTCAGCGTCCGCATAGCGTCCGTTTTTCACCAGATCGTTCGCATAGGCAAGCCCCCCGCGGCTGAACTTCTCAACTGCCGACTTCCTTTGATCCCCCGCCGCATCCCCTTCCGGAATCTTGTCCAACGCCTCAAGATAGTTCGTGTAGGCGGCTTCAAAATTCTTTTCTGCGAGTGCCTGATCGCCTTTGGCCACGAGCTTGTCGGCCACGACCAGATCCTCCTGCCGCCGGACGATCTCGCGCTCGGAAAGCGAGGCGATATTTTGTTGGGCGGAAACCGGGGAGGCAAGCGCCAGCAAGAGAAGGATGAAGGCCGGGGCAAGTCGTGGCATGGGCTTCCAGCCCATGCGATTTAGGACATGGGCTGGAAGCCCATGCCACGAGAGAAAAGAGATCGAGGTGCTTTGTTTCATCGGAGAAAATCTATTGGGGAAGCGGGACAGAGAGGGCATCGCCGGGGATGGCCTCGGCCTCGATGGCCGGAGCATTCGGGATGGCCACGACCTGATCCTCCTCGTCGGTGCGGATCAGCGGCTGCCCGGCGGGATCAATGAGGCTCGCTGTCACAAACATGATCAGGTTCCGCTTGAAGTGCTGGTCGGCACTCGTGCGGAAAAGCCGCCCGACGAGCGGGATGTCCCCGATGATCGGCACCTTGTCCTCGACCTTCTGCACATCCTCGCGCATCAGTCCGCCCATCACCACGGTCGAACCATCGCGAACCGATACCTGCGTCGTCACTTCGCGGGTCGAAAAAACCGGCTTGTTGATCACGTTGGGGGTCACCTGGATGACATTCTGACCTAAAAGGAACCCCCCTAAATAATACTGCACATTGGCATTGATCGCGCTGCCATAGTTGATGAATCCGTCGAACTCAACGATCCGCGGGGCGAGCACGAGGTCAATCGTGTAGCCATCCGGCCCGACGGTGGGTTCCACTTCCAGCGTGACTCCCGTGGGCTTCATTTCGAACGCTGTCGGAGTTGTCGGGGCGACGGGGGTAAATTGGGCTTGTCCACTGCTGCCACTCACCTGAGGGAGGTCATATTCCGACGGGTAGCGGAACTCGCGGACGATTTCTATATTCGCGCGCTGGCCGCTTTTGGTGGTGACCTTCGGCGCGCTGACGAGGTCCACGCCCTTTGCCTGGTTGAGGGCGCGGAGGACGACTTGGAACTGGGGATTTGTGAAGACCCCGGCCAGAGCCATGATGGCCGGCGCGGGGCCTGCCGGGCTGGCAAAGAGAAGCCCGTCCAGCGCATTGACGCTGATCGCACGGGTTCCCGAGCGATTGCCAGCGGTGAGCGGGCCCTGGGTTGTTGAACTCGCCCCGATGGGGAAGGTGCCGCCCGGATTCATCATGGGATAGGCGTTGGCAGGCAGGGAGGTGCCGCCCGTAGTCGTTCCGCCGCCTCCGTAAGTACCCGACCCGAACGGGAGGGCGAACTGGCCGAGGAGCCAGTCGAAACCGAGTTCCTTGAGGTTGTTCTGGGTGATCTCGAGGAATTTCGATTCAATTTCGACCTGGCTGGCCGGGGCGGTGAGGGAGTTCTCGACGAGGGTGTCCACGAGGTCGAGGTTCGACTGGGTGTTTTTGACGATGAGCCGGCTGGTCGAGGCGATGAAGTTCGCGCTGGCACCCTCCGAAAACGTGACCCCTTGGGTTTCCAGAAATTCGCGCGCCCCCGAGCGGGCGGTCACCGACGACTGGGATCCTGCGGCCACGCCCGCCACCGGCGGTGCGGCGTTGGCCGGGAGCGACGAGATGAAGCTCGGCGGGACTTTGTATTCCTTCGTGATGAGGATGTCCGTCGGCTCCGACTGCGGAACCACGACGACCGAGTAGGGCTCGACCTTGAGCTTGAGATTTGCGGCGCGGGCGACGTAATCAATCGCCGCCCGAAGCGGGATATCCGAAAGCGTGAGGGTGAAGGGAAGGATGGCGGCTTCCTGCTCTGGGGAAAGCTTGAGCACGATGTTCACCCCTTTGCGGGTGGAATCCGGTTCATCCTTGTCCGCCGAAGCGGCCCGGCGCTTGAGCTCGTCGAGAGCTTCGCGGATGGTGGTTTCGCTGAAATTGATCGACGGGAGGATGATGTCGTCGAGCTTGCGGTTGATCGAGGCCGTGCCGCGGGTATCAATCTGCGGCTGCTCGATGATCTGGGATCCCGTGACCTCGAACTTCTTGACCGGCAGCTCCCACGCCTTGTTGACCTGCCGCATCATGTCGCCGCGAGCCTCGCTGTAAGCGGTATCGGCGTATTTCTGGCGGGCGAGATTGACCTGCTCCTGCCCGCGGCGGGCGGCAATATTGAATTTGTCCACGTTCAAGACCTGCTCGTAGCGCTTGAACGCGAGATCGTAGCGGCCGGAGGCGTAGAACCCCTGGGCTTCCTGGAGGAGCTGCTTCACCTCCTCGACGTTCGCCACGAAGCTGGGCGTCATCGTCTGGCTGTAAAAGGACGTCTTGTTTTTCAGCTCCTTGCTGAGCGCCACAGCCGGCTTATAGGACGGGTTGTAGCGATCCTCCAAAACGACGGCGACCGTCGTCTTGGCATCCTCAAAACGCCCCTCGGAAATCCTCTGGCGGGCAAGCTGAACCGCCGCCTCGGAGAATCCGTCAAGCGCCTCTTGCCGGAGATCCAGACTGGCAGAGCCACCGCCGGGCAGCATGTCCACCGCGCTCTTGTAATACGCGAACGCACTCTCGAAATCCCGCGCTTCGAGCGCCTTCCGTCCTTTCGCGACAACCGTCTTCGCGTAGTCAGCCGTCTGGGTCGAGCGCTGGATCTGGCCGGCCACCGTGCCTTGGACGCCCGGGTATTGGGCGTGGGAGGACGGGCAGGGCAAAAGAAGCAGGGCGGCCAAAGCCGGGAGCAGTCGCATGGGCTGGAAGCCCGTGCCACAGGGAGGCAGAGTCAATTTCATGAGTGGTTCTGGCAACATAGAACGAAAAGCCGTTGGTCAGTCGGCCTTGTTGATGCGGATCTTTTGTCCGGTTGAAAGATCCTGTATCGTCGCTTCTTGAGAGGAAATGTCAATAAGTTTGTATTTGCGGGCCGTCTCCGGCGTGAGCGTGAACTCGTCGTCCTTCTTCACCCGGATCTTCGAATTGTCGTAGAGGTAGAGGAATTCCCCGTAGGAAGTCGGGTCGTTGGCTTCCTTGTTGAAAATGAGCGGGATCTTCTGTCCGGTCTCGGAGTTTTCGACCGTGAGCACCGAGATATCAACCTCCATGTCCTTCCGGTTTTCGGATTTTTTCTCGTAGCCGAGAACCTTGTAGGGGGTTCCAGCGATCACGTCGCCGAGCTTGAGGAACTGGGTGCGCGACTTCGCATCGCTCGCGTTGATGATGAACGTCTCGCCGTCGCCCGAATCGCCGCTGAATTTGAGCCGGAACGGAACCGGGTCGAACTTGGTGAGGCGGAGCTTCGTGTAATAGGGGGGCACCGAGCCCGGGTTCGTCGGATCGGTTCCCGCTTGGAATTCGTCGAGATTGCTGAAGCGGTCGTTGTCGGGATCCTGATCCTTGATATCCGGGGCGGAATAATCGAGGTTGTATTTCATCAGCCAGGCGTTCTTGATCGGCGGGTGGAGATCCTCGCCGCCCTCCACCGGATCGAAGAGCTTTCCCTCCTTGACGACATACGGTCTGGAGACCAGAAGCGAGCCCTCGTGCGGGCTCCATGAGCCTGGTGCGGCCGCGAGGGCCGACGCGGAATCCACGACCTTGCTATCCGGCGGAGAGATCTTGTTGTCCGGCTTTTTCGAGCTGTTGCGGCCCGAAAAGGTATCGGGAAACGAAAGGGCCTGAAACGCGAGCCAGCCGGCACACGCAACCAGGACCAGGGTGGAGAGCCCGAGAAGCGCGCGTTCGTAGTTCGTCTTGATCCAGTCCATGTTTCTTATTTTTTCGGCGCGGCGGGCTCCGCGAAATCCAGCATCTCCAGGCGCAGGGTCGTCTTCACATTTTCGCGTCCGAGGATGACCAAGAGGGATTTTTTTTCATCGGCCTTGTCGCCCGCGATGGGGCCGGGGAAATTCACGGGCTTCGTGGCGGCCTCGCCCGACACCTTCGCCGGTGCCTGGGGATTGGTGTTTTTGATTTCGAGCGAGCGGACGATCAGGAACGGGTCGGATCCGAGAAGCGAGTTGAACACGGCGCGGAATTTCCCCTGCTCGGCCGTGAAGGAAATATCGAACGCAAACCTCTTCACGACCGGAACCTCCCCCTTCTTCGGCGGGGGCCCTTCCTCCGGCAGGGGCGGTCGGACGATGGAATCCACCGAGGAGACCTTGAAATCCACGAGCCGCGTGACAAGGGATTGGATGACCCGGAACTGGCGGAAAAGCGCGGGGGACGCCTGCTCGGTCGGAACCTGCGCCTGGTATTGATCGAACCCGAAATAAAATTTTTCGGGGAGCTTGACGTTTTCGGCTTCGGCCTTGGCACGGATGTCGTTCACCGCCGTGCGCAGCCCGTCCTGAAACTGCTGGGGCGTGATCTTCTCGTCGAGCGGCACCTCCATTTTCGCGAGCTGGGACTGCAGCGCCTCGATCCGCGCCGAGTAATCATCGAGCCCGGTCTTGATCGCCTTGCAGTTCGCCTCGCTGGGGAAGGGAACTTTGTTTTGAAGGCCGTGCAGCTTGGCCACTGCCGCCGTGTAGGCCTCCGACGAGGCCGAGTAGGTCAGGGCCGCCTGCGAAATCAAATACCCGAGTGCCCCCGCGCCGACGAGCGTGACGGCGCCGAGGCCCGCGAGAAAAGAGTTTTTCGTGAACCAGTTCATGGGAGCAGGATGGGCTTGCGCAGTGGGAGGACGAGCGTGTAGCCATACGCCCAGCTTTCCCCAGTGGGCGTGGTTCTCTGGGTGATGACCTTTTCCTTTTCATCCGGAATGGCGAAAACCGGCGACGCCTTGAGGTTCTCGACAAACTCGTCAATGATCCGGGCTTCCTTCTCGTTCGGCGGATTGTCAAGGTAGAGCCCCTTGATCTCCAAGGCCGTGATGGCCGGCGATCCGGCGGGCTGCTGTCCGGGCCTCGCGGCGGGGGCTCCGGCCTTGTCGCTCCCCCTGCCTCCCATCCGCGGCTGCAACTCGGTGATCCAGATGTAGCGGGCGGGAAGCCGGGCACCGAGCTCCTCAAAAATCCCGGCCCATCCAAAGCCCGGCGGCCAATGACCACCAGTCCTTTTTCGTCACGCCACGGGCGCA
>JBAXXD010000122.1:0-11469 GCA_037128135.1 Verrucomicrobiia bacterium | reverse complement strand
CCCACGCCAGGGTAGCTCAGCGGTAGAGCAGGGGACTCATAAGCCCTTGGTCGGGAGTTCGATTCTCCCCTCTGGCACCAAATACTCATTTTATGGCCAACACCAAATCCGCAGCAAAAAGCGCGCGCCAAAGTGCGCGCAAACGTGAACTCAACGCCGGCGTCATCGCCGGCATCAAAACCGAACAAAAGAAATTCCGCAAAGCCCTCGCCGAGGGGAAAGCGGACGTTGCCAAGTCCGAATTCGTGAAGCTCACTTCCGATCTCGACAAGGCCGCCAAGCGCGGGATCATCCACCGGAACGTCGCGGACCGGAGGAAAAGCCGTCTCACGAAGGCGCTGGGGAAGGGGAAAACGCCCGCGAAATAATTGCCGCCGCCGCCAGTGCTGGAAGGTTTCCGGCACCACGAACGCGGCATGGAAAACCGTCGGGCGCGCGGCCCGGGGTTTTCCTGCACGCCCGATTTCCGCGCCAACTTTTTTCACTTCATCATCATGAGCCGGACGCTACTCGACAAAGTCTGGGAGTCGCACGCCGTGCGGGTGCTCCCGAACGGATCCACGCAACTCCTGATCGGCACGCACCTGATCCATGAGGTGACCAGCCCGCAGGCGTTCGGGATGCTGCGCGACCTGGGCCTGAAGGTGCTGTATCCGTCCCGCACGTTTGCGACGGTGGATCACATCGTGCCGACCGACGAGCGCGACGAACCGTTCAGCGACAGCCTGGCGGACGCCATGATCCAGGCGCTGCGCAAAAACTGCGCGGACTCCGGCATCAAGTTTTTCGACCTGCCGACCGGCCAGCAGGGGATCATCCACATTGTCGGGCCCGAGCAGGGGATCACCCAGCCCGGCACGACGATCGCGTGCGGCGACTCGCACACCTCGACCCATGGCGCGTTCGGGGCGATCGCCTTCGGCATCGGCACGAGCCAGGTGCGCGATGTTCTCGCCACCCAGACGATGGCGATCCGCAAGCCGAAAGTCCGGCGGATCAACGTGGAGGGAAAACTCGCGCCCGGGGTTTATTCGAAGGATGTGATCCTGCACATCATCCGGCAGCTTGGCGTGAACGGCGGGCTCGGCTTCGCCTACGAATACGGCGGCGGCACGTTCGACGCATTCACGCAGGAGGAACGCATGACGGTTTGCAACATGTCGATCGAGGGCGGGGCCCGGGTCGGATATGTCAACCCGGATGAAACGACGTTTTCATATCTGCGGGGCCGCCCGTATGCGCCGGGTGCCGGACAATGGGATGCCGCTGTCGCACGATGGAAGGCCTCGGCCTCAGATCCGGGCGCATCTTACGACGACGTGGTCGCGTTCCGCGCGGAAGACATCGCACCGACGGTGACCTGGGGGATCAATCCCGGACAGGCGATCTTCATTGATGAAAAGGTGCCGCGGCTGGACGAAGTCCCGGAGAAGGATCGCGCGACGGCGGAAGAGGCGCTGGCCCACATGCACCTCAAGGCCGGACAGCCGATCAAGGGGACCAAGGTCGATGTCGCCTTCCTTGGCAGTTGCACCAACGGCCGCCTCAGCGATCTCACCGAGGTCGCCAGGCACATCAAAGGCCGCAAAGTCCGTGCCGGAGTCAAGGCGCTCGTTGTTCCCGGATCCCAAGCCGTGGCGGCGCTTGCCGAGAGCATGGGCCTGGCCGCGATCTTCAAGGACGCCGGATTCGAATGGCGCGGTGCCGGGTGCTCGATGTGCCTCGGCATGAACCCGGACCAGCTCGTCGGTGATCAGCTCTGCGCCAGCTCGAGCAACCGGAATTTCAAAGGCCGCCAAGGCAGCCCGACCGGACGCACCGTCCTCATGAGCCCGCTCATGGTCGCCGCCGCCGCCCTCACCGGGGAAATCTCCGACGCCCGCGAAATCTTTAACGTCCGATAAAACAAAGAATCGCAGCTTTCCGCATTTCCCATTTCCCATTTCAAATTTTCCCAACCATGTCTCTTCAAAAAATCACTCAGGTAACCGGCCGCGGCGTTTATGTGCCCGGGGACGACATTGATACCGACCGGATCATTCCGGCGCGTTTCATGAAGTGCGTGACATTCGACGGGCTCGGCGAGTTCACCTTCAAGGACGCCCGGGCCGCGACGGAGGCGGAGAAAAAAATCCATCCGCTCGACGACCCCCGGTTTGCCGGGGCCGGGATTTTGCTTTCGGGATCGAATTTCGGATGCGGCAGTTCCCGCGAGCACGCCCCGCAGGCGCTCTATCGCTTCGGGTTCCGTGCGATCCTTGCCGAGAGCTTCGCGGAGATTTTCTTTGGAAATTCCACCACGCTCGGGATGCCCTGCGCCGTGATGAAGCCGGATGACCTCCGCGCGGTGGCCGCGCTCATCGAGTCCGACCCGGCTGCGCTTCTCACGGTGGATCTCATGGAAGGGAAGGTGAGCGTTGCGGACATGGATTTTGCGGCCGCGTTGCCCGACCATGCGAAAGAGGCGCTCGTGACCGGCCGCTGGGACGCCATCGCCGATCTCCTCGAGGGCCTCGATGACGTGAAAGCCTGCGCTGCGCAGCTTCCCTACATGGCGGCCTGATCTCAAGTCTGGTGGCCGCGCCTGAGGCGCGTCATCTATTTCTTTCCCAGAGAGGGCCTGAGCTTGCGCAGCGCGATCCGCGCGGCCTCGCTGGTTTCCTCGACCCCGAGCAGGAAGCACGTTCCCAGATAGGCGAGCAGGGCGGCCCCGATTGTCGCGAAAAGCACTGCGGCCCGCTGCCAGAAAAATTGCTGGGGAAAGAAGTTTTGCGAGAAGTGCATTCCCGCCCAGCAGACGGCGCCCAGCGGCACCGCCGCCAGCGCGCAGCGCCCGAGCGAAAGCAGAAACCGCGCGCTGTCGAGTGTGCGTGCGGGTTTGAGCATCAGGAAATACAGGGCGGCGAAATTCAGGATCGCGCAGATCGTGGTCGAGAGCGCGAGCCCGCGATGCCCGAGCCCGAGGGAGAACATGAAATAGTAGTTGAGGGAAAGGTTGAGCGCGATGGACGCGAAGCTTACCAGCATCGGCGTCCATTTCCGGTCGATCGCGTAGAACGCCGGCGAAAGAACCTTGATGCACGAATAGGCGACGAGGCCGATCGCGTAGAGCTGGAGCGCCACCCCGGTCTGCAGAGTGTCGTTCGCCACGAACTTCCCGTGTTCGTAGATCAGCCCGATGACCGGGCCGGCGACAAACCACAGCCCGACGGCGGCGGGCAGCGTGAGAAAAACCGCGAGCCGCATCGCCTTGCCAAGCGTCGGGCCGAACGCGCTCGTGTCGGCGTCGGCCGCTATCCGCGAGACGACCGGGAGCGTGATCGTGGCCACCGCGACCCCGAAGACGCCGATCGGAAGCTGCATCAGCCGGAACGCGCTGTTGAGCCACGTCACCGCGTCCGCGCCCACGCTGGCGGCAAACCCGGTGTTGATGAGCACGTTGATCTGCACCGCGCTCGCCGCGATCACCGAGGGAACCATCAAGGCCAGAATCCTCCGGATCCCCGGATCCGCCCAGCGGAAATCCGCCCGGAACCGGAACCCCGCCCGGCGCAGGCTCGGAAGCTGGGTGGTCAGTTGCAAAAGCCCGCCGAGCAGCGTGCCAAGCGCGAGGCCGACGAGCGCGTTCCGCCCGAACCCACGATCAATAAACCACCCGAAAACCACGCCTCCAACAATCGAGCCGATATTAAAAAAACTCGAGGCCATCGCCGGGGCCGTAAAAATATTTTTCGAGTTGAGCATCCCCATGACGAGCGCGGCGAGCGAGACGAGGAGGATGAACGGATACATGATCTGGGTGAGCAGGATCGTGAAGCCGGCGTCGGCCGGCGCGAACCCGGGGGCGAGCAGGCCCACGAGCTGGCTGGAAAACAGCACCCCGAGCAGGCTCACGAGGCTCATGAAGACGGCGACAAGCGTCATCATCTTTCCGGCAAGCGCCCACGCGGAGGCCTCTCCTTCCTTTTCGATCCGCTGGGAAAAGACGGTCACAAACGCGGTCGAGAGAGCGCCTTCGGCAAAGAGATCCCGGAGGAGATTCGGGATCCGGAACGCGATGATGAAGAGCCCCATCGCCGCCGTGCCGAAGAGCGAGTTGAAAAGCACCTCCCGCACGAGCCCGAGCACCCGGCTGCACATCACCGCGACCGCGATGACCCCGCTCGCCTTCGTGTTCAGCTTACGGCTCATCGTGCGGCCGCCTTGCGCAGGCGCTCCATGATGGCTGCCCCGAGCCCGGTCTCGGGCACAGGCTCGGCGATGATCAACTTCAGCCCGGCCGCGTCGAGCCGCCGCATCGCACCGTAAAGATTCGCGGCCGCCTCGCGAAGATCCAGCGTTTTCGAAAGGTGCTCGACGCGCGCAAATCCCCCGCCCGCGCTCTGCCATGCGAGAAGCCCGGCCTCCGCAGGAACGCAACTCCCCGCCATCTGTTCTGGAGGGACGGCCTCCGTGCCGTCCCATATTTCGGATCGGGGAAAGTCGGCGCTGACGGAGCATCGCCCTCCAGCCAAAACGGGCGGGACGCCCGTGTGAGGCTCGCACGCCGCCAGGGAAAAGCCGATCACGAGCGGTGTCCGCGGAGCATAATGGCTGGCCAGTCCGCCGGGCGCCGAGATTCCGGCGACGCGTCCGCGCACGGTTCCAAAGCGAGCAAGCTCCCCGGCCGTGACCGGGCCGTTGCGCAGGATGTGAAGCTCTCCGCCGCGCACGAGAACGATCGTGGACTCGACGCCGTGCGCGCAGGGACCACCGTCGAGCACGAGCGGGATTCGCCCGCCGAGCTCCTCGATCACATCCTCCGCCAAGGTCGGGCTGATCCGTCCGAACCGGTTCGCGCTCGGTGCCGCAACCGGTTTCCCATAGGCCTCCAGAACCGCTTGAAAAACCGGATGCGCGCTCATCCGCACGGCGACCGTCTCCTGCCCGGCCGTCACGATGTCGGGAACAAGACTCCGGCGCGGAAGCACAAGCGTCAGCGGACCCGGCCAAAAATGCTCTGCGAGCCGCGCCGCAGTTTCGGAAACTTCCGCCAAGCGATCCAGCCAGCCCCGCGTTGGAATATGCACGATCAGCGGGTCGGTGAGCGGACGACCCTTCGCCTCAAAAATTTTTGCGCAGGCGAGCGGGTCGAGTGCGGCGGCGCCGAGGCCATAGACTGTTTCGGTCGGGAGGGCGACGACCTCGCCGGCGGCGAGCAGCGCGGCGGCGGCCGGGATCCCCTCGGCCGCGCCGACAACCCGCGTCACCACAGGCTTTGCCGTACAGGCACAATCTGGATGCCCAGCCATCAATCAGCGCGGTTTTACTAAAGTTATAGACATGCCCGTGTCGGGCGTGTTGGCAAGGAGCGTGGCGAGCCTCAGAGGCTCGTCCGACACGGACGCGGCGCGTTCATTTTGATGTGGCCATCTGTATGTTTCAACCGCTCTAAAAAGCAGATGCCCGCAAAAGAACGGGCAAAGAAAGCGGGGCAGGCTGAAGACGCGCGACGGGTGGAGCAATATGGAAAATTTGATCATCTGCAATGGTTTCTTTTTGTGGCGGAGCATTCCCCGACGCCGCAAAGACGCTTCGCAGCAGCCGAAAAGAACTGCCGTTTTCTCGGCGGGATTGCGAGCGCAAAAATTTTCAGAAACCTTTGCCGCAGAAAGAGGCCAATAGGGGCTTTTCAATCGGGGACGCGTCTGGTTAGGATGGTTTGATGATGCGTGAAGCAACGGTTGAAAGGAAGACATCGGAGACGGCGATTCTGCTGCGGTTGGCGGTGGACGGCTCGGGGAAGTCGCGGCTGTCCACGGGGATCCCGTTTTTCGACCACATGCTGACGCTTTTCGCGAGGCACGGGCTTTTTGATTTGGAGCTGGATGCGAAGGGGGATCTGGAGGTGGATTGCCATCACACGGTCGAGGACACGGGGATCACGCTGGGCCAGGCGCTGACGAAGGCGCTCGGGAACAAGGCGGGGATCCGCCGCTACGGGCACGCTTATGTGCCGATGGATGAGGCACTCGTGCGCGTGGTGGTGGACCTGAGCGGGCGTCCGTTCCTCGCCTACAGCGCGCCGGCGGATGTCGAGCCGATCGGGGGGAATTTTTCCTTCCAGCTGGTCGAGGAATTTTTGCGGGCGCTTTCCGTGCATGGGGGGATGAACCTGCATGTGGATATTTTGGAGGGGCGGGATGCGCACCACATGGCGGAGGGGGTCTTCAAGGCGCTCGCCCGCGCGCTCGACCAGGCGACCCGGATGGATCCGCGGGTCGAGGGCGTGCCGAGCACCAAAGGCAGCCTGTGAGCTTCCGCTCGATCGGTGTCGTGGATTACGGCAGTGGAAATCTGTGCAGCGTTTGCAAGGCCCTGGAGGCGGCTGGAGCGCGGAGCAGCCTCGTGTCCGGTCCCGCCGGACTTTCCGGTCTCGACGCGGTCGTGGTGCCCGGGGTCGGATCCTTCGGCGATTGCGCGGCGAACCTCCGCGCGACCGGGCTTTGGGAGCCGCTGCGGGAATGGCTTGCGGCAGGCAGGCCGTATCTCGGCATCTGCCTGGGATACCAGCTGCTTTTTGAATCCAGCGAGGAGTCGCCGGGAGTCGCCGGGTTCGGCGCGGTGCCAGGACGGGTCGTGCGGTTTTCCGGAGGGGGGCTGAAGGTGCCGCACATGGGATGGAACACGCTCTCCGCGCTTCGCGGCCCGCTCTACAACGGGCTGCCGGACGAGCTGCCGGTCTATTTTGTCCACTCGTATTATCCGGTGCCGGACGACCCCGCGCTGGCCAGCGCAACCTGCGAATACGGCGTCCGCTTTGCCGCCAGCCTCTCGAGCGGCCCGCTCCACGCCACCCAGTTCCACCCGGAAAAAAGCCAGGCCGCCGGGCTCGCGATCCTGCGGAATTTTCTTTCCAAACTATGAAACTTCTTCCTGCCATTGACCTCATGGGCGGCGAGGTGGTGCGCCTCAAGCGCGGCCTCGCCACCGAGAAGACCGTCTATTCAAATGACCCTGTCGCGTTTGCAAAAAAGTGGGAGGCCGCCGGCGCGGACTGGCTGCACATCGTGGATCTCGACGCCGCGTTCTGCGGGGAACCGATGAACCTCGGCGTGGTCGAAAAAATTTGTTCTGCGGTGAACATCCCGTGCGAGCTCGGCGGGGGGATGCGGAATTTCGACAACGTGAGCGCGGCGTTCAGCGCGGGCGTGAGCCGGGTGATCATGGGCACGAAGGCGTGCGAGTCGCCGGAATACATCGCCGGGATTTGCGCCGAGTTCGGCGGGCAGCGGATCGCGGTCGGCATCGATGCGAACAACGGGAAGGTCGCCGTGAAGGGGTGGACGGAAACGACCGCCACGTCGGCCGCCGACCTCGCGCTCATCGCGCAGGTCGCCGGAGCGGGCACGATCATCTACACCGACATCGCCACCGACGGCATGCTCGAGGGGCCGAATTTTTTGGAGCTCGGGAACCTGTTGAAAATCCTCGAGTGCGACCTGATCGCGAGCGGCGGAGTCTCGAGCGCCGACGATCTCCGGAAGCTTGCGAAAATGCCGCGCCTCCATGGCGCGATCATCGGCAAGGCGCTCTACGACGGCAGGATCACAGGAAACCTCCGCGAGATCATCGCGTGACCCGGGGCCGCCCGCCCGCCTGACCCATGCACGTCTTCCTCCGCGTCCTGCCCTATGTCCGCCGGTATCCGGCGCTGGCATTCGCCACGCTGGGCTGCGCGGTGCTCAGCACTCTGATGGTGGTGATCTTTCCGGCCGTGACCCAGAAGATCGTGGACGACGTGATCCGCGGCGGCCGGCCGGAGCTTCTGCCGCCGCTCCTCGCGGCCGGGTTTGCCGGATTTTTTTTCCAGGAGGTTCTCGACAGCCTGCGGATCATCTTCAACAACCACTTCGAGCAAAAAGTCATCTGCGACCTGCGCAGCGGGCTCTACGGGCACATCCAGAGACTTCCGTTGCCGTGGTTCGACAGCCGGGCGACCGGCGACATCATGACCCGACTCATCGAGGATGTGACGAGCGTCGAGCGCGTGCTGATTGACGGGATCGAGCAGGGGACGGTCGCCGTGCTGCAGATCCTGATCGTGAGCGGCCTCATGGTCGCTTACAGCCCGGCGCTGACCGTGGCGGCGCTTGTGCCGGTGCCATTTCTTGCGGCGGGGGCGTTCGCCTACACGCTGACCGCTCGCTCGCGCTACAAGCTCCAGCGCAAGTCGGTTTCGGCCCTCAACTCCCTCCTGCACGACAACATTTCGGGCATCCGGCAGATCAAGACCTACACGAGCGAGGAGCGCGAGCAGGGGAGGTTCGACGCCGCGTCCGAAGCCGTGAGGAAGGCCACGCTGGTCGTGATGCGGGCGTGGGCGATCTACCAGCCCAGCATGGCATTTTTCACTTCCTGCGGGATGCTGCTGATCGCCGGCTACGGCGCGCGCGAGGTGCTGCGCGGGCAGATGGATGTCGGCGTGCTCGTCGCGTTTTTCGTGCTCGCACGGTTCCTCTACGAGCCGGTCGGACGCCTCCACCAGCTCAACCAGATTTTCCAGGCCGGGCGTGCGGCCGGCGACCGGGTTTTTGAAATCATGGACTCGCTCCCCGAGGAGCCGGACGGCGCGGAAGCTGTCTGCAAGCCGGTTTCCGGGGCGGTGGAATATCGCGACGTGTCGTTCTCGTATTCCTCGGGCGCCCCGGTTCTGTCCGGCGTGAACCTCTCCGCGCAGGCGGGCGAGACGGTCGCGCTCGTCGGCCCGACCGGCGCCGGGAAGTCCACCCTCGTGAACCTGCTCGTCCGGTTTTACGAGTTTGGCGGCGGAGAAATCCTCATCGATGGCGTTCCCCTCCGCCGGATCCCGAGGCGCCATTTGCGAAAGAGCCTCGCCGTCGTCACGCAGGAAAGTTTTCTTTTCAACGGGACGACCGCCGAAAACCTGCGCGTCGGCAAGGCGGATGCGACCGACGACGAGATGTGGCAGGCGCTCGGCGCGGCCAACGCGGCGGACTTCGTGCGCCGGCTCCCGGAGGGCCTGCATTCGCCGGTCGGCGAGCGGGGGATCCGGCTCAGCGTCGGCGAGAAGCAGCGGATCTCGATCGCCCGCGCGCTGCTCAAGAACCCGCCGATCCTGATCCTCGACGAGGCCACCGCCAGCGTGGACACCGCCACCGAGGCGCTCATCCAGCAGGCGCTCGACCACCTCATGAAACACCGCACCAGCTTCGTGATCGCCCACCGGCTTTCCACCGTCCGCCACGCCTCGCAGATCCTCGTGCTCGACCGCGGCCGCATCGTCGAACGCGGCCGCCACGAAGAACTGGTTGCCAAAAACGGCCTCTACGCCAAACTCTGCAAAGGCAGCTTCCTATGAATGCGTATTTTATGCGCAGCCAAAAGCGGCTCGCCTTCGGGCTGCTCGGCACAGCAAAGGCGGCCGGGGGCGGCCGCTGGAACCCGCCGGATTTTCCAATGGTGTATCTGAGCGAGAGCCTCGCGATGGCCACATTGGAAAAGCTGGTGCATCTTCCCATGCCCGAGGGACTGGCCGCACGATTTGTACGGTTCCATGTTGTTTTTTCCGCAGCGATGGTTGAAACATTTCCCGTTTCGGAACTTCCGGCGGACTGGGACGACAAGCCGGTTCCCGCATCCACCCAGCGCCTCGGTGCGACCTGGCTTCAAGAGCTGAGATCCGGGGTGATTGCTGTTCCGAGTGCGATCATTCCCTCGGAACGAAACTTCCTTGTGAACCCTCGACATCCCGATTTTAAAAAGCTCCGAATCGGCAAGCCGGACGTGTTCCCATTCGATTCCAGGCTACTGCGCGCGCACGCATGAAAATTCTGCTGCTCGGCAAGGCGGACGGGGGCGACCGCCCTCCATTGAGGCAGTTTGTTAGCGTTTGAATTTTCTGGCCAGGAAGGCGGCTTTCCTACGCAGGTGTCGTCCATGAGCGGAAGGCTTGCCTCGGCCTTGGCCCAACCCGTGGATTCATGGGCAGCGGGAGGCACAAGAGTTCTCTAGCCCACCTTACAGCGAACTTCGGTTCCCCTGCTTTCGGCGTAATTTCAATACAAAAAGCAAAACCGCGATCAGCGCAGGGATTGTGGCGGCGATTCCAAGTGCCACAATGGCGGGAGACCATGGCGGACGTTTTCTGTCGATGGGAACGCGGATCACTGTGCGGATTTGAGATTCTTTTCCTTGCGGATCAATCGGTGTGATGCGCAAGGATTCGACGCTCGAATGTTTTGCGGGAGGGAAAGTCATTCGGATGACATTTTTTTGGAGTTCGTTGAGGGAAACCCCGGCAACGGGGAGCCAGAGCTTGAGGGACTGGTCGTTGCGCCTGGCTTTCTCGAACTCGGCTTGGAGGGACAGCCGTTTTGCGGCCAATTCCTGGGGGTCGAATTTTGGGTTTTCTGCACCCGAGAGGATGGCTTCTTTGATCAGGATGGAGCGGGAGGTGAGGCGCATGCGCTCGACCCGGTAGATGCGCTTTTCCGGGTAGGGATCGCGAAAGAGAACTTCGATGGCCTCCGGGCTACCGGAGATTTTGAAGACGACGAGTTGGTTGGTTTTCAGGAGTCCCCAGTCCACACTCTTGTTGGGCTTCACGGATTCCTCTGCAACCGGCGCGCTCGTCGGGACGGGCCGGTTGTCCGGGGAGGAGTCTGCGGAAACGAGCGCCTTCGCGGAGGATTCATCACAGGAGAATTCGACGATGCCACTTTGGCGGCCGGTCTTCAGCCCGATGGCCAAGAAATTGATGGTTTTTCTGGATCCCGGTTCCAGTATAAACCTGTCGGGATCTGCCACGAGCCAGGAAGGGGTTTTCAGCGTCACGGCGGCATTGATTCCTCCATCGTTGCGAAAGGCGAGCGCCGAGCGGAGCGAGCCGGAATCCGGAATCGCGCCCAGGCAGATGTCATCTCCCTGTTCACAAATGACGCGGGCGGGGAGCGGTGTGATCCGCGCTTCCAACACCGAGGTCGCTCCCATGGTGGCAACGCGGATTTCTGCTCTTCCTCCCTGAGGGCGGCTGGGATCCGCCCGCACCGGCACTCGCCTTTCCTCATGCGGGCCGAGGGCAAGCACCGGAATTTTTTCCAATGTCTCGGCGGCCTGGATTTCGACGGCGAGCGCGGAGCCGGTTTTATTGCTGATGAAAAATTCCGCGATCCGCTCGTTGCCTCCGGCCGGGCGGGGTTCGACGGAGAGGCTTAACGGTTGAACATCAAAAATTGTGATTCCCTCGCCCTTCAGTCCCACCGTGACCCCCGGGGGGCCCTTGAAAAATAAGGCGCCTTTGTGCGAGCGCTCGGAATCCGGCTTGAAGAGAATGGTGATTTCCTTTGACTGCCCCGGCAGCAGAAGCAACCGCTCGTCTTCCTGAAGGCTCCATGGCGATGGGATTTGCGGGCTCCCAACGAAGGGAGTTCCTCCGGAATTGACCAGCTGGATCGTTTTTCCGACCGT
>JBAXXD010000121.1:0-11507 GCA_037128135.1 Verrucomicrobiia bacterium | reverse complement strand
CAAAACCGCGCATCGCGGAGGAGCACGATAGCGTCGCCAGCCTCATCGCGGCGGTTGAAGCCGGGGATGGAGTAGCCTTGGTGACGGAATCCATGGCCTGCGTTGCCGGCTCACGCCTGAGCCTGACGCGAATTATGCCCGCTCCGAGCCCTCTGGTGATCGCCGCGGTCTGGCCCGAAGGCAAGCTCTCAGCCTCCGCCGAACATTTCCTGTCCTGTGCGAGGAAATGCGCGAAGACAAAGACACGCAGACAGTCGTCTGGGGAGAGGACTGGATCTGAAAGTAATCTGGGGCTGGAAGCGACGTAAATCCAGATACAATATCCTATATTTCATTAGTTATGTGTTTATGGGTAAATGAACTATCTTGTTGTTTGGAGCACCCCAATCATGACGATCCCCCGGACTGTGTGGCTGATCGGGTGAATTTGTAGAAGCGGCATCTTGTCGCTTGCCGGAAGGCCCCAAGCGGCAAGATGCCGCTTCTACAGTTTGAGATCGTCATGATTGGGGCGGATCGGGAAAGACATCCGCGATGACGGGGCTGGTATTGTCCGGAGGGAAATGATAGAAAGCTTAAAAATGTTTTTGAATCTGGTCCAGCTGGCCGAGTCGTTCGGCGTTTCGGAGAAAGTCATTGATGGCTGGGTCCGCTACGAGGGGCTGCCGAACACGCCCGACCGGGGGCGGCTGCTGTTCGACCGGGCGCAGGTTGCGCAGTGGGCGGCCACGCGCGGGCTGGCGACGAAGGCCGGCTTTCTGGCTCCCGAGGCGGGCGTGCTGGGCGGCGGGCTCCGGCTGGAGCCCCTGCTTCGGGCGGGCGGGATCTGGCGCGACGTGCCAGCCGACGGGGTTTCGGCGGTGGTCGAGAAGGTGGTCGGCGCGCTGCCGGGAGTCACGGGTTCCGTCGGAAAAATGCTGGCGCAGCGGCTGGGAGCGAAAGGCGGCGTGACCATCGCGCCGGTCGGCAAGGGCTTCGCTCTCCCCCACCCTTCCACGCGGATCGCGCTCGGCCGCGAATCCGGCACGGTGGCGCTGATCCTGCTGCGCGGGCCGCTCGTCCTGACCGAGCCGCAGGTCGATGACGTGCCGGTCACCGCGCTTCTTTTTTTCATCGCGCCGTCCGCCCGCACGCACCTCGAGCTGCTCGGCCGCCTCAGCCGGCTTCTGTCGGGCGTGCCGCTGCGCGAGCTTGTGGAGCGCGGGGCCGGCGACGAGGAGATCTTCGGCGCGTTCGCAGGGTTCGATGCCGCAGGAAAGACCGGGGGGACGGCGTGAGCGGGGCGCTGGTTTTTTCCGCACTCTGCCTGCTGGCGGCGATGGGAACATCCGCGGGATCCGCGCGGGCCTCGTTCGCGTTCACCATGGCTGGAACTCTTGTCGGGCTCCTCGCGGCGCTGGGCGTTCTTCTCGGGCCAGACGACTGGGAGTGGACCGGCGCATTTTTGGTCGGCGGCGAGCGGATGCATCTGCGCCTCGACGGAGTGGGCGCGATCTTTCTCGTTCCCGTGTGCGTCATCGGTGCCGCCGGGGCCGCATATGCCCGGGCCTATTGGCCGGACAGCGATTTTCCCGGTGCCGCAGCCCGCGGGCGGGCCTGGTGGAACGCGCTGATTCTTTGCATGGGCCTCGTGCTGACGATTTCCAACGGGCTGCATTTTCTGATCGCGTGGGAGGCGTTTGCGCTGTGCGGGTATTTTCTCATCACGCTCGACAACCGGCGGCCCGAGGTGCGGAAGGCCGGCTGGCTCTACCTCGCGTCCTCGCATGCCGGCACGCTCGCGCTCATGGCCTTCTTCACTCTGCTGGCCGCGCACACGGGAACCTGGGAGCTCGGCCCGGTCCGCGATGTCCCGCCCGCGCTCTTCTGGCTGGCGCTTTTCGGGTTCGGAATGAAAGCCGGATTTTTTCCCTGCCACATCTGGCTGCCGTCCGCCCACGCGAACGCGCCGAGCCACGTCTCGGCGGTGATGTCCGGGGTGGCGATCAAGATGGGGGTTTACGGGATCGTGCGTTTTGGCGGATGGCTCCCCGTGCCGGCCGAAGCGGGGCAGGTGGTGATCGGGCTTGGCGCGGCAAGCGCGGTGCTGGGGATCGCGTTCGCGATGGCACAGAACGACCTCAAGCGCCTTCTCGCCTACTGCTCGGTCGAGAACATCGGGGTGATCCTGATCGGGCTCGGCGCGGCTCAGATGGCTCGTACGCATGGAAATGCCGCCTGGGGTCAGCTGGCGATTGCAGGCGCCCTGCTGCACGTCTGGAACCACGCTCTTTTCAAGTCACTGCTTTTCTTCGGCGCGGGATCCGTGCTGCACGCGACCGGCACGCGCGAGATGAGCCGGCTCGGCGGGCTCGGGCGGGCGATGCCGTGGACCGCCGGGCTTTTCGCGCTCGGCGCGGCTGCGGTTTGCGGGCTTCCGCCGCTCAACGGGTTTGTCGGCGAATGGCTGATTTATCTCGGGCTCTTCGATGCCGCGACGACGCGGGCCGGCTTTGCATGGGCGGTCCTGCCGGCTGCGATCCTGCTCGCGTCGGCCGGGGCGCTGGCGCTGGCGGCCTTCATCAAGGCGGGCGGAATGATTTTTCTTGGCGCGGCGCGCACGAAACCCGCGGCGCAAGCTCATGAATGCGGAGCCGGGATGCTGGCACCGATGGGCGTGCTGGCCGCGGCATGCGCCGTGATCGGGCTCGCTCCCGGGCTGGTCTGGCCGGCGATCGCACGCGCGGCCGGATCGTGGAACCCGGCGTGGGCACATGCGGAAAAATCGCCCTTTGCCACGCTCGGTCCCGCCCAGGCCGCGCTGGCCGCCCTCGCGGCCGCAGCGGGGTTTCTGCTTTGGAAAAAATCCCGTGCGAACGGCCTGCGGCGCGGCCTCACATGGGATTGCGGATACCGGAGCCCCGCGCCGAGGATGCAATATACGAGCGGGTCGTTCGCGGGAATTGTTGCCGGGTGGTTCTTCCGGACGTTCGGATCCGAGCGCAAATTCCGCCGTCCGCACGGCCCGTTTCCGGAAGGCTCGATCCTCTTGGAACGCATTCCGGAGACCGTGCTCGAGCGGTGGGTCGAGCCCGCGGGCGCAGCGATCACCCGCCTCTCGCATGCCGCGCTCAGCCTCCAGCACGGCCGGTTGCAGGCTTACATCCTCTATCTTGTGGTCGGCCTCGCGGCCGTGGGGGCCTTGGTATTTTTGGAGGGAAAACCATGATGATCGTCCGCATATTTCTCTGGGTCGCGCTGGCGCCGCTGCTGCCCGGCTTGATCAACAAAGTGAAAGCGTGGGTGGCCGGACGCCGTGGGCCGCCGGTCTTGCAACTTTACTACGACCTGATCCGGCTTTGGCAAAAAGGGGTCGTGCTGAGCACGCTGGCCTCGCCGGCATTTGTGGTGGCGCCCGCCGTGGCATGGGTCGCGCTCGCGTGCGCCGCATTCCTTGTGCCGCTCGGCCCGGCCGGTGCGGGGTTGAGCTTTCGCGGCGATGTGCTGCTGATGGTTTACCTGCTCGCACTCGCGAGGTTTTGCACCGCATGGGCTGCGATGGAAACCGGCTCCGCGTTCGGCGGGATGGGAGCGGCGCGAGAGGTCAGTTACGCGGTTCTGTCCGAGGCCGCGCTGTTTGCTGCGATGCTTTCGCTCGCCGTGCAGACCGGAAGCGTCTCACTGGTTGCCATGTTGTCCCCCACGCCCGGAGCAGGCACATTGCTGCTTGCGGCCGGGCTGTTCATTGTCCTGCTTGCGGAAAACTGCCGCGTGCCCTTTGACGACCCCAACACGCACCTCGAGCTCACGATGATCCACGAGGCGATGGCGCTCGATCACAGCGGTCCTCCTCTCGCGGTGATCCTGCACGGCGCGTCCATGAAGCTACTGCTCTTCGCCGTGCTGCTCACGGCCGCCGTGCTGCCACTCGGGAGCCTTTCGCCGCTGGCCGCGGCCGGCGCGCTGGCCGGGGGCGTGCTGCTCGTGACGATTGGCGTGGGGCTGGCGGAATCCTTTCTCGCGCGGTTCGCGTTCCGGCATGTCCCCCTCCTGCTGACGATGGGGATTCTTCTCTGCTTGTTTTCTCTGTTGGTGGCGTGGAAAGGGGGCGCGGCATGATCCCGGCGCTGAACCTTTTGATCGGCCTCGCGATGGGCCTGAATCTCGTGGCCCTTGGCAGCAGTCGGCTGCCCTCGCTCATCCGCACGGTTTCCACGCAGGGCATCGCGCTCGGCCTCATGCCGATCCTCCTGGAAGGTGATCACTGGGACTGGAGGATTTTTTTGATTGCGATGGCCACGGTGGCAGGCAAGGGGTTTGTGATCCCCGGCCTGCTGAGGCGGGCGATGCGCGCCGCGAACATCGAGCGGGAAGTCGAACCGTTCATCGGGCTCATGCCCTCGCTGCTCCTCGGTGCCGGCGGCACGATTGCGGCGGTGGCGCTCGCCAGCGCACTTCCTCTGCTTCCCGAGCATGCGGGCTCGCTGCTCGTGCCCGGGGCGCTCGCCTCGGTGCTCACCGGATTCATTTTGCTCATCGGCCGGGCGAAGGCCATTTCGCAGGTGTGCGGCTACCTGATTCTGGAAAACGGGATCTACCTTTTCGGCCTGCTGTTGATCAAGGCCACGCCGCTGCTCGTCGAGGCGGGCGTGCTGCTCGATCTCACCGTGGGCGTCTTCGTGCTCGGGATCATCATTGACCGGATCCAGCGCGCGTTCGATTCGCTCGACACCCGCAAGCTGACAACCCTCCACGAATGAACGCGCTCATTATTCTTCCGCTCGCGGGCGCGATCCTCGCAGCTCTCTGGCCCGACAACCGGACGCGGCCGTGGTTCCTTCCGGCGGTGGGGCTTGTGCATGTGGTGCTCTGTTTGCGCCTGCTTGCGTCGCCGCCAGTGGTGAGCCCGGAGGCGTGGATCGGCTTCGACCCGCTGGCGGCCGCCGTGCTGCCCGCGGTCTCGCTGCTTTTCTTTGTCTGCGGAATCTACGCGGTCCCGTATCTGCGGATGCGGCAGGAGCGGCCGAACCGGGTTTTTGTCGCAGCGCTGCTCGCGGTGCTCGGGCTCCTGAGCGCCGGCCACCAGGCGAGGCATCTCGGGATTTTGTGGATCGCGACCGAAGCGGTGACGCTCGCGGCCGTGCCGCTTCTGCACTTCAACAACACGCCGCGCGCGTTCGAGGCCACGTGGAAATACCTGCTCGTCGGCGGCACCGGAATCGCTCTCTCGCTTCTCGGCTCGTTCTGCCTCGGGTATTCCTCGCTGCACGGAGGGGGCGAGGGCGACCTGACCTTTGTGGCGCTGGCCGCGCAGGGCGCCGGGCTCTCGCGCCCGTGGGTGCTCGCTGCGTGGGTGCTTCTGCTTGTGGGCTACGGAACCAAAATGGGACTGGCCCCGATGCACACCTGGAAGCCCGATGCCTATGGTGAGGCATCCGGGATTGTCGGAGCGATTCTCGCGGGCGGGGTCACGAGCGTGGCTTTCACTGCGATTCTGCGCATCCGCTCGGTCGTCGCCTCGGCGGGGGAAGGCGGGGCCGCCGACCGCACGCTTCTGGCGATCGGGCTGTTCTCGATGGCGGCGGCGGCGCTGTTCCTTCTCGGCACGCGCGACTTCAAGCGGATGCTCGCGTATTCGAGCATTGAGCACATGGGGATATTGAGCATCGCGGCCAGCCTCGGCGCTCCCGGCGTCTGGGCCGCGCTCTTCCATGTGTGGAGCAACAGCCTCACCAAAGGCACGCTCTTCATGAGCGCCGGCAACATCCGCCGCGCCGCGGGTTCCCCGTCGCTCGACGATGTCCGCGGCATGTCCCATGTCGTGCCCCGCTCGGCCGCGATCTTTGTCACGGGCCTGTTCGCTATCACCGCCTGCCCGCCGTTCGGACCGTTTTTCAGCGAGTTGAAAGTGCTCGGCGCCGCGATCCAAACCGGCCACAGCCTGACCGCCGCAGGATTTCTCGCCTGCCTGCTTTTCGCATTCTTCGGGCTCACGCGCGTGGTTTTTGCGGTGGTGGACGGACGTCCCCGCCCGGCCGCTCAAGCAGGCGGGAAGCGGCTCCGCGAGTCGTTCGGACTTATCGCCCCCCCGCTTGCGCTGCTCGTTTTATCCCTGTGGCTCGGGCTGTTCACCCCCGCGATTTTGCAGGACGCCTGGACGGCCGCCGTCGCGCAACTATTTCCCAATCCATGAGCGCGTTCTTTGCCCTGCTTCCCAATGCTTCGAGCGTTCCGTGGACAGAGGTTCCGTGCGGGCCGGCTGATGAGTTCGTGGCCGCTGCGGCCGAGGAGCTTGGCCGCGGCGCGCGCCTGTGTTCGTTTTTTGCCATGCCGGAGGGGGAAGCGACGTGCCTGGTAGCCGTGCTTGCTTACGATGCCGACAACACGCTCGCGGTCGGGCGCAGTACGGCATTTTCCGGCGGCTTCCCCTCGCTCACCGTCACCTGCCCGCAGGCGCATCTTTTTGAGCGGGAGATCTTCGAGCAGCACGCGATCACGCCGGTCGGCCATCCGTGGCTCAAGCCGGTGAGAGCGGGCGACGGCGGGGCGCCTCTGAACGGGGAATTTTTCCGCGTCGAGGGGGGCGAAGTCCACGAGGTCTCCGTCGGTCCGGTGCATGCGGGGATCATCGAGCCCGGGCATTTCCGCTTCCAATGCGCCGGCGAGGAGGTGCTGCATCTGGAAATCGCGCTCGGCTACCAGCATCGCGGAGTCGAGGAGGCGCTCGGCGGCGGACCGCACCGCGCGACGCGATCGCAGATGGAAACCGTTTCCGGCGATGCCACGGTCGCCCATGCCTCTGCCTACTCAACCGTGCTGGAATCCTTGGCCGGGATCGAGCCACCCCTGCGGGCCCAATGGCTGCGGGCGATCGCGCTCGAGCTCGAGCGCCTCGCCAACCACACCGGCGACATCGGCGCCCTGGCCGGCGACGTTGCCTTCCTTCCCGCCGCCTCGGCGTGCGGAAAAATCCGCGGCGACTTCCTGAACCTGACCGCCCTGATCTGCGGCAACCGGTTCGGGCGCGGGCTCGCGGTGCCGGGCGGCTGCGGTCACGATCTGGAATCCGGACGCTCCGACAAATTGCGCGACAACTTGAGATCCGCTCTGGCAGAGGCCGAGCGGGCGGGCGAATGGTTCTGGGATGCCGCCTCGGTGCGCGCCCGCTTCGAGGGCGCGGGCACGGTTTTTCCCGGACAGGCCGTCGAGGCCGGGATGGTCGGCCCGGCCGCGCGCGCCTGCGGGCTCGTCCGGGATATTCGCTACGACCATCCGGCCGGGTGGTTCCGGTTCGCCCAACTGCCGGTCGCCGTCTGGCCGAGCGGGGATGTTTTTGCGCGCGCCCGTGTCCGCACGCTCGAGATCCAGCGGTCCGGGGCATTTCTTTTGGAACAACTCGCCGCGCCCGTCGACGGGCCGGTTCGCGAGGCCCTGCCCGGGCTTGCGCCGGACACGCTGGCGGTGGCATTGGTGGAAGGGTGGCGCGGCGAAGTCTGCCACGTCGCGGTCACCGGCGGCTCCGGGCGCTTCCGCCGATACAAGATCACCGATCCCTCGTTCCACAACTGGACCGGGCTCGCACTCGCGCTGCGCGGCACCGCGATCTCGGATTTTCCCATCTGCAACAAAAGCTTCAACCTGTCCTACTGCGGATTCGATCTTTAGTTATGTATGTCCTCGATACCATCACCCACCGGCTGAAGCGCGGATGCGAGACGATGGCGTATCCCGTCGGCCCGGCGCCCTCGTTGCCCGACCGTCATGGCGGGGCGCTGCGAGTGGATGCCGGACTGTGCGCGGACGGCTGCGCGGCCTGCGTGCCCGTTTGCCCGAGCGGGGCGGTGGAGCGCCCGCCTGGCGCGCAGGTCTCTCTCGACCTCGGGCGCTGCCTCTTCTGCGGGGCCTGCGCCGAAGCGTGCCCTTCGCGCGCCATCACAAAAACCGGCGACCACCGGATGGCTGTCCGCCGGCGTGGCGACCTCGTTCTGGGAGCGCCCGGCGCGGAGGAGCTCCGGCTGGCCGACGCGCTCGGCGAGAAGCTCCGCAAGCTTTTCGGGCGTTCGCTGCGCCTCCGCCAGGTGAGCGCCGGCGGCTGCGCGGCCTGCGAGGCCGACACAAATGTCCTGGGCACGATCGGATGGGATCTCGGGCGCTTCGGCATCCAGTTCGTCGCCTCCCCGCGGCATGCCGACGGGCTGCTCGTCACCGGCCCGGTCACAAAAAATATGGAGGTCGCGCTCCGCAAAACCTACGACGCGGTGCCGGAGCCGAAGATCGTGATTGCTGTCGGTGCCTGCGCGATTGCGGGCGGGCCGTTTGCCGGACATCCCGAGGTGAACGGCGGCGCGGATCCGCTCCTGCCCGTGGATCTTTATATCCCCGGCTGTCCGCCCCACCCGCTCACGATCCTCGACGGGCTCCTCCGGCTGCTCGGCCGCGCGGGTTGATCCGCGAGAAACGGGAGCCGGGGCGGCTCACTTTTCTGTTGTCTGAAATGAGGATCGCGATACAAAATGGAACCCGTGCCAATGAAAGTCCGCGAGGAGGAGACGGCCTTGCTCCTGCCGTCGAATCGCCTCGCCCGCAGCGTGGCGATCGCGATTTTTTTTCTTCTCTCCGCGATTCTGATCGGATCGGGCTACTGGTATTACCATGCTGAGAAGAAGGAGCTCACCGCGGAAAAATACGAGACCCTCGCGGCGATCGGCGAGCTCAAGTCCAAGCAGATCGCCCAATGGCGGAAGGAGCGCCTGGCAGAGGCCGACCGTGCGACGAAGGACGCCCGGATGCGCAAGGCGATCGCAATTTTTTTGAAAGACCCCGGGAGCCCCGACTTCCAGCGGGCGCTGCGCGAGTGCGTGCAGGAGGAGGTGACGTTGCAGGCGGGCGCCTGCGCCTTGCTGCATGACACGAATGGAAAACTTCTGATTTCCAACTGCGATGCCACCTGCACGCAATCGGAAGCCACGCTCAAGGCCATCCGTGACGCGATCGCCGGAAACCGCTCCGTTTTTTCCGACCTCTACCCGGATTCGGCGGGCGTTGTCCACATTGACCTCGCCGCACCCATAGTGGACGAGAACGGGCAGCCGATGGCCGTCTTGATCCTGCGCCACGAAGCGGGGGCCTTCCTTTATCCGCTGATACAATCCTGGCCGACACCCAGCCACAGCGCCGAAACAACCCTGATCCAACGCGACGGGGACGAGGTGGTTTTCCTCAACGGGCTTCGCCACCGCAGCGCCGCCGCCCTTTCCCTTCGTCGGCCGCTCTCCGATACCGATAGTCCCGCCGTCCAGGCCATCCTGGGCAAGCGCGGCATCTTCGAGGGAAACGACTACCGCGGCATCGCGGTCATCAGCGATCTGCAGCCCGTCCCCGACTCGCCCTGGTTCGTCGTGGCCAAGGTGGATGAGGCGGAAATCCTTGCCGAGTTGCGCTTCCGCGCGGGCGTCATCACCCTCATCATCGGGCTGTCCCTCGTGCTGGCTGGCGGGATGGTCGCATTTTTCTACCGGGAGCGTCAGAACGTGATCCTGAAAAAGCTCGTCCATGCCGAGCGGGAAAGAGCGGCGCATGAAGAATCCTTTCGCGGGCTCTTCGAGCACATGACGGAAGGATGCGCATATTGCCAGATGATTTTCGAAAACGGACAGCCCCGGGATTGGATCTACCTGTCCGTCAACAGGGCGTTCGAGAGAATAACCGGGCTGAAGGGGGTCACCGGGAAGCGGGCCACCGAGGTCATCCCGGGGATTCGGGAAGCCGATCCGGGGTTGTTTGAAGCCTACGGGCGTGTGGCGCAGACCGGCCAACCCGAGAAATTTGAAATGTTTATCGCGTCCCTTGGGGAATGGTTCTCGGTTTCCGTCTACAGCCCGGAAAAAGGATTTTTTGTGGCGAACTTCGAGATGGTCACCATCCGCAAGAAGGCGGAGCAGGAGAGGAAGTGGAACGAAGAGAAGTATCGGAGCATTCTCCGGACGGCCATGGACGGGTTCTGTCTGTTGGATGAACAGGGGTGCCTCCGGGAGGTCAATGCGGCTTACTGCCGCATGATCGGCTACAGCGAGGAGGAGCTCCTGACCATGCACATCTCCGATCTGGATGACAAGATGACCGGCGAGGAAGTCTCCGCCACCATACGGAAAATCATCGCGGAGGGAGAGGGCCGCTTCGAGTCCCGGCACCGGCGCAAGGACGGGAGCCACTTATTCGTCGAAGTCAGCGTCCAGTTCCGGCATTCGGATCGCCTGCTGGTGGCGTTTCATCACGACATCACCAAGCGCAAATCCATGGAGGCTCAACTGCTCGATGCCCGCAACCGCGCGGAGGCTGGCAACCGCGCGAAGAGCGAGTTCCTCGCCGTGATGAGCCATGAGCTGCGCACCCCGCTCAACGGCGTGCTCGGGTTTATCGAAATCCTTGCCGACACCCATCTGGATCGCGAGCAACGCGAGCATTTGAAGACGATCGAAGCCAGCGGTCGGCACCTCCTCAGCATCGTCAACGACATCCTTGACTTTTTCAGCATCGAAAAAGGCAGCCTGCGGATCGAAGCGGCCATGATCTCCACCCCCGCCCTCATCGAGACCTGCTGCGAGATCACCCGGCAATCCACCGCCGACAAAGGGCTGGCTTTTCGCTGCGAAATCGCCCCGGGCGTGCCGGAGACCATCGTGGGGGACGCACGACGGATCCGCCAGATCCTGCTCAACCTCCTGGGCAATGCCGCGAAGTTCACCGTCCGCGGTTCGGTAAACCTACACATCGCGCCGACCCTCGACGGCACCCGCGAGTTATTGAAGTTTTCCGTCGAGGATACCGGCCCCGGGATCGCGCCCGATACCCTTCCCAATCTGTTCAAGCCGTTCACGCAGGCGGAGACGTCGCTTCACCGGTCGTTTGAAGGGACAGGCCTCGGCCTGGCCATCTCGCTGCGCCTTGCCGAGGGCATGGGCGGCACGATCGAGGTGGACTCCACGCCGGGAAAGGGCAGCACGTTTGCGTTCCTTCTTCCGCTGGATGTCGTCGCCTCTCCGGCCGCCGCAGGAAGTGCACCAGCCGCGTCGCTCCCGCTCCCGGCGATCCCCTCCGGACAAAACCTCGTTCTCGTCGTCGAGGACGACCGCGTCAACGCCATGCTCGCCGAAAATATTCTGAAAAAGATCGGGATGCAGGTCGAATTTGCCGCCAACGGTCGGAAGGCGGTCGAGGCGTTTTCACCCGGAAAATACTTTGCGATTTTCATGGATATGCAGATGCCGGTCATGGACGGGCTCGAGGCGGCGGCAAAGATCCGGGGAATCGAATCCGCCACGGATCGCCGCGTGCCGATCATCGCCCTCACCGCGAACGTCATGCCCGGCGACCGCGACCGCTGCCTCGCCGCCGGCATGGACGACTTCCTCACCAAGCCGTTCAACAGGGATCAAATCGCCGCGATCATCGCCGCGATCATCACCCGGCGGTGAGGGGTGCATGACGGCAGAATTATAAAGAACAGATACAAGGGAGATTTTTCTTGA
>JBAXXD010000120.1:0-11844 GCA_037128135.1 Verrucomicrobiia bacterium | reverse complement strand
CGCCGCCCACCCAGAAACCCCGCCCGTTCGAAATCGTTTTCGAAACCCCGAACCTCGCCCCCGGAGCCCAGCAGGTCGAAGCCCACATCGCCGCCCTTCTCACCATGCTCGAGCGGTTCCGCTCCATGATTTCCGAAGGACAAAATATCTGAGGGACGAAGTCCCCGCAGCACCATGATGAAAATTCTCAAACAGCCGGACCGGATCATCCTTTACTCCCGGCCGATCTGCGGCTGGTGCCAGGAGGTCAAAGCGTGGCTCGACGAGCGCGGCTGGAAATACACGGCCCGCGATGCCGGCGCGGATCCGTCCGCGCGGCAGAGGGCGGTGGATCTCAGCGGCCAAACCCTGGTGCCGGTGATCGAAGTGGACGGACTCGTGCTCGGCGACTTCGGCGTGGACCAGCTCGAAGCGTTTCTGCAGAAACACGGCTACCTCGAGTAAGCAGCATTCAAATCGAACAGGTCGGCCACCTCGTTTTTGTCCTTCTCTTCGTTGTAGCGAACGATTTTCCAGCGCTTTTCCTCTTCATAGAAAAGAATGGCTGTCCGTCCGTAGCTCTTGTGATCGGAGACGGTTTTGATCAGCGCGTTCGCGACGTCGTTGATGGCGCGTTTCGTATCCACCAGCAAAACCGAATCGGGAGTCTTCCGGCCGGGGATCGAAATGACAAAGTCGGGGAAAAACTGGCTCCCGTTTGCGAGCGTCACGGTGACCGACCACGGTTTGTTCGGCAGGTTTCTGTGCCACCAAAGCACGCTGCCATCCTCCGCGTTATCGAGCCACTCGGCAAACGGGCGTTCCCAGTTGTTCAAGTCGGAGGGATAGATGCCGTAAATATTCCTGGGCGATCTGTCGAGCGGCGACTCGCTGACGACGCGGTCGTTGTAGATGAAGTCCCCGTTCCCGGTGTTGTAGGGCGGGTCGATGTAGATGCACTTGATCCGGGCAGCATGGGTCATCCGCAAGGCGCGCAGCGCGTCGAAGTTGTCCCCTTCGATGAGGAGATGCCCGAACGCAGGCTCTCCGGCGGAAAACTTTTCCTCGAAATCCAACGCGACAAAATCGTCATTGAGCGAGCGGTCCGCCTCGATCAAATCCGGATCCCGTTCCCAGACCAAGCCGAGGCGTGTTTCATCGCGCTGGCGGAGGAGGGCGACGAGCTGGTCCTTCGTCAGGTCAGCATATTTCCGACGCGAGGCGGAGGGGTTGCTCATGGATTCCTCATTCTTGCGGGCGACCAAAAGCAGTCGCTTTATTTGTTCGACCCGTCATTGTTTGGCCGCCCGTCTTTTGGATTTCGAGCCGAAGGCCGGGGAGTCTTCGCGGGCATGGAACCCGATCTCCTTGCGGGTCGGGACGGGAGGCGGTGCCAGCAGGGGCTGAAGTTCCCGCCAGATCACGCGCAGGGCGTCGTCGTGCTTGAGAAGTTTCGCGTCCATTTTGGCGAGTTTTTTCAGGATTTCCGCTTGGCCTGCCAGAAGTTCGCTCTGTTTGATGAACGCCCGAACGACATGGATGCTCATTTTCACGGCTTCCGGGCTATTGAGGACATTCGAGGCCATGAGCGCACCGTGCTCGGTGAAAGCGTAGGGGAGGCATTTGATGTTTTGGCCCCTTTTCAAGGTCACAGTTTGTGACCTTGAAAGCGCAACCTCTCCCGCCTCCTTGCTGGAAAGCTGAAAAAGAAAATCCTCCGGGCACGGAGCCCAAAAGGGAGCGGAGCGAGCGGCGGCGGTCGAATGCCCGCCAGACGGCTTCATCCTCGTTGAACTTTCGGGCGAGTTCCTGTGAGGTCGTGTATTGCATGACGAGGGGCGAGGCCACACGACTCCCGCTTCGATGGCCAGTTCATCCAGCAGCCCAGAGTCAGAAAAGCTGAAAACCGAGTCATCGGCCAGAAGTTCGCGCCATTCGCAATTGACCCCCTTCAAACAACAATTAGCGTGGTCGCATGACGAATTTCCAAGCTCAAAAGCGGTGCCGCCGGCACGCCCTTCCGGGGCTGGGGCTTACGCTGGGATTTTCTTTGCTCTACCTGGGCCTGGTTGTGCTGATCCCGTTCTCCGCGCTGTTCCTGAAAACCGCAACGGGCGGATGGCTGCATTTTTGGGAAACCGTCACGTCGCCGCGCGTGGTGGCGTCGTATCGGGTGAGCTTCGGGATCTCGCTCGTCGCGGCGCTGGTCAACGGCGTCTTCGGAGTGATTGCCGCATGGGTGCTCGTGCGATACCGGTTTCCGGGCCGCAGGATTCTCGATGCGATCGTGGATCTGCCGTTCGCTCTGCCGACCGCGGTGGCCGGCATCGCGCTGACCGCGCTTTACGCGCCGAACGACTGGATCGGAAGCTGGCTCAAGCCGCTGGGGATCCAGGTCGCCTTCACCCGGATCGGGATCTTTGTGGCGCTCACGTTCATCGGCCTTCCCTTTGTGGTGCGCACCGTGCAGCCGGTCATCCAGGATCTCGTCGCCGAAGTCGAGGAGGCCGCCGCCTGCCTCGGCGCAAACAGATGGCACACGTTCCGCCGCGTGATTTTTCCGGCCCTGCTCCCGTCCATTCTCACCGGGGTCACCCTTGCCTACGGGCGCGCCGTCGGCGAGTATGGATCGGTCGTTTTCATCTCCGGCAACCTTCCGTTCAAAACCGAAATCACCCCGCTCATGATCATCACGAAGCTCGAGCAATATGACTACTCCGGCGCCGCCGCCATCGGTTTCGTCATGCTCGTGGCCTCGTTTGTGATTCTCATTGTCAGCAACGGCCTGCAATCCTGGAACAACAAGCGCCACGGGATTTCCTGAAAAGATCATGGCCTGCGCATCTTCCCTTCATCTCCGGAGATCCTCTCTCCCGCTCCGCGCGACCGCCGAGTCGCCGGTCGCCAAGGCGGTGCTGATCGGCATCACGCTGGTTTTTCTCGGGCTGTTCCTCCTCCTCCCGCTGGTCGTGGTTTTTCAGGAGGCCTTCTCGAAAGGGGCGGCCGCATTTCTGCATGCGCTCCGTGATCCCTATACGCTCAGCGCGATCCGGCTCACGCTTCTGGTGGCCGCGATCGTCGTGCCGCTGAATACCGTCTTCGGGCTTGCGGCCGCCTGGAGCCTCACGCGGTTCCGTTTCGGCGGCCGCTCGTTTCTGATCACGCTGATCGACCTGCCGCTGTGGGTCTCGCCGGTCATCGGTGGCCTGATCTATGTGTTGGTCTTCGGCGCGCAGGGATGGTTCGGGCCGTGGCTCCGCGAGCACGACATCCGGATCATCTTTGCCGTGCCGGGCATCGTGCTGGCGACCGTGTTCGTGACCTTTCCTTTTGTCGCGCGCGGGCTCATCCCGCTCATGGAGGCGCAGGGGATCAAGGAGGAGGAGGCCGCGCTCACGCTGGGCGCGAACGGCTGGCAGATTTTCCGGCGCGTCACGCTGCCCAAGATCAAGTGGGGGCTTCTTTACGGGGTGATCCTCTGCAACGCGCGGGCGATGGGCGAGTTCGGCGCGGTCTCGGTCGTGTCCGGCCATATCCGCGGAAAAACCACCACGATGCCGCTCCAGATCGAAATCCTCTACAACGAATACCAGTTCGCCGCCGCCTTCGCGGTCGCCTCCCTCCTGGCGCTGCTCGCGATCATCACCCTGATTTTGAAAACCCACGCCGAGTGGCGCGCCGAACGCCAGCTCCGCGAAGCCACCCGATGAGCATCTCCATCTCCAACATTTCGAAATCCTTCGCGCGCTACCCCGCGCTCAACGGCGTGAGCGCGGAAATCGCGAGCGGCGAACTCCTCGCCCTCCTCGGCCCGAGCGGATCCGGAAAAACCACGCTCCTGCGGGTGATCGCGGGGCTGGAATTCCCCGACAACGGCGGGACGGTGAGTTTCGGCGGGCACGACGTCACCAGCCTCTCGGCCTACAAGCGTCGCGCGGGTTTCGTCTTCCAGCACTACGCGCTCTTCGCCCACATGAACGTCTTCGAGAACATCGCGTTCGCCTTCCGCGTCCTCCCGCGGCGGAAGCGGCCGACCGAGGCCGCCGTCCGCGAGCGCGTCGGCACCCTCCTCGAGGCCGTCCAGCTCACGGAATACGAAAAGCGGCTTCCGTCCCAACTCTCCGGCGGGCAGCGCCAGCGGGTCGCCTTCGCCCGCGCGCTGGCCATCGAACCCGAGGTCCTCCTGCTCGACGAACCCTTCGGCGCCCTCGACGCCAAGGTGCGCAAAGACCTGCGGCGCTGGCTGCGGGAATTCCACGAACGCATCAAGCTCACCACGATTTTTGTGACCCACGACCAGGACGAAGCCTTCGAGGTGGCCGACCGCGTGGTTCTCATCGACAAGGGAATCATCCAGCAATCCGGAACCCCCGCCGAAGTGCGGTCAAATCCCGCCAATGACTTCGTCCGCGATTTCCTCGACCTGCCGCACAAATAAAAACGACGACGCCATGAGCAAGCCGGATTTCACCCGTTGGTTCTGGGTTCTAACGCGCGTCGCGCTCGGGTGCCTCTTCCTCTACGCGGGGTTTGTCAAGGCCGGCGCGAGCGAGAGGTTCGCGCTAACCCTCGCCCCGTTCACCATCATTTCCGGTGCCTGGACGCAGGTTTTCGCCATCGGGCTCGCGTTGACCGAGATTGCAGCGGGCCTGCTGATCCTGCTCCCGCGCGTTCATCGCATCGGATCCGTCCTGATCCTGCTGCTTTCCTTCCTTTTCATCGGTGTTCTCACGTGGGCGCTGGCAAACAACATTATCGTCAGCTGCGGATGTTTCGGCCGGGAGTCCCCGCCGTCGGCCTCCGCGATGCTCCTCGCGATTTTGCGCGACGTCGTGATCTCCGCCGCCGCGGGCTTTGCCCTGGTGTTCCGGTTCACGCTTCCGGCTTTTCTGGATCCGGACAAGTGGCTCCGCGAGCCGCGATAAGCTTTTGTGTGCCGCAGCCTTCAGCCCAGCGCGGGCAGGCCGTCCAGCACGATCTGCGACCAGGTCTCCAGCGAATCCCTGAGCCCGAGGAGCTCGTCGCGCGTCGCAAAGCCGAGCCCGGCGATCGCTTTTTCTCCGGCGCGCACATCCGCGGATTTGAGATCCACGAGATGGACGACCCCGAGGTGGACTTTTCCGACCTCCGTCGAGTCATCGTTGATCAGGGCCACCGCCCGTTCGGTGAAGCTGCCACCGAGCCGCAGCTCCTCGGCGATCTCGCGGCGCACCGCGTTGTGATAGGCCGACTGGTCGAAGGAAAACAGGCTTTCGTCGGTGTCGTTGATGTGGCCGCCGATGCCGATCGAGCCCTTGGCGACGAGCCGCTTTTCCCCGGATTTCGCGCCGCGCGTGTAGCGCAGGATTTTTCCGCCGTGCCGGAAAACCGCATACGGGATCAGCTGCTTGAGCGAGGGATCCTCCTCGGCGGCCGAGCGGGGGACAAAAAAGTTGTTTTCCTTCAGGAGAAACGGTTGCAGGTAGCGGTCCACCTCCGGACAAAGCCCCTGGAAGCTTCCGATCCGGTCGAAAAGTTCCCGTTTGATCACCAGGATCTGCTCTTCTGATTTCGCCATAGTTGATTGAGTTTGCCCCGGCCGGAGCCCGGATCAAAGAGAAAATGCAACGCCGCGCGACGCGAGGCTTGCGAACGGTGAGGGGAGGAGATAGTCGCATGGGGTCAAGACTGCCTATGAAACTTCAAAAAATCTCTTTGGAGCACATCGCCAGGCTCGCCGGTGTGCACAAGGCGACCGTCTCGCGGGCGCTCCGGAATCATCCGGCGATTCCGGCCCGCACGCGCGAGCGGATCCAAAAGATTGCGAAGCGCGAGGGGTATCGCCCGCACCCGCTTGTGGCGATGTATCAGGCCCAGGCGCGATCCAGCCGGCCCACCGCCATGCGGTCGGCATTCGCCTGGCTCAACGACTACCCGAACCCCTTCTGCTGGCAGGAATTTCCCTGGTTGCGCGGCTACCTTGCCGGGGCCAAAGAGCGCTGTGAGGCCCGGGGGTTCCGTCTCGAAGAAATCCCGATCGGGGGCGAAGCCAGCCGCGACAAAGTCGGGCGGATTTCCGAAACCCTGCGCCAGAAAGGGATCTTCGGCGTCATCCTTCCCCTCATGCTCCACCAGCAGTTTTTGCTCGAGGATTGGTCGGACTGCGTGATCGCTTTGATCGGCAGCGGAAATCTGGTTGCGCCCGCGCAGGAACCTTCCCCCGCCGAGCGCTATTATCCGCAGGGGTTTCCCATCGCCGACCGCGATTTCTATTTCAACCTCCGCCTCGCATTCCAGACGGTCAAGCAGCGCGGCTATCAGCGCGTGGGCCTCCTCTACAGCCGCTACCTCGACAGGGAGTCCGAAGGCCGCGCGCAGGCCGCGTTCCTCGTCGAGCAGGCCGGGCTCGCGGAACGCCAACGCGTGCCGATCCTCTTCTTGGAACGCTTCAAAGAAGGCCGTCCCGCAGCGTTCGACCGGTGGATGGACACCCGCAAGCCGGATGTCATCCTTTCGATCAACCCGATCGTCCGGGAATGGTTGAAGGAAACCGGGCGCTCGGTTCCGGACGACTGCGGGCTCGTGAATCTGAATGTTGTGGACGACGTCGAGAAATGGAGCGGGATCCGCGAGAACCACGCGATCATCGGCGCGGCGGCCGTGGATCTGCTGATCGGCCAGCTCAGCCGCAATGAGATCGGCCATTTGCGCCACCCGCGCAAGATCCTCATCCCAGGAGAATGGCACGAGGGCGGGACGCTGCGGGGGGAGATATCTTCTTTTCCGCCGCACTCAGGTCGTGCAAGATCCGTGCGATGAATGAAGCGCGCGTCAGAGTGCCGGCGACGACGGCGAACCTGGGTCCCGGGTTCGACTGCCTCGGCATCGCCCTCCAGATTTACAACACGACGACCGTCCGCCTCGGGCGCGGGCCGGCCAAGGGCGGGATGGCGGAGGAGGCCGCGGATCTTTTTTTCCACGAGGCGAGGAGGCGGACGTTCGCGTTCCACTGGGGGGTCGAGGGCTCGGTTCCCCGCTCGCGCGGGCTCGGCAGCAGCGTCACCGTGCGGCTCGGCGTTCTTCACGGCCTGAACGAGCTTGCCGGAAGACCGCTCGCCCGCACCGATCTGTTCCGCCTGTGCGCGGGTCTCGAGGGGCATCCCGACAACGCCGCACCCGCCGCGTTCGGAGGGTTCACCGTCACTCCTCCGATGGGGCCGCTCCAGCGCTACCGCGTCGGGAAGGAGCTGTGCTTTGTGCTCCTCATTCCGGATTTTGAGATCGCGACACCGGCGGCGCGCGAGGCTTTGCCGCGCACGGTGACCTTCGCGGATGCCGCCTTCAGCGCGGGAAATGCCGCCGCTGTGGCGGCAGCGTTCGCCGCAGGGAATTATCCCGCCCTCAGAGGGGCCTTTCACGACCGGCTTCACCAGCCGTTCCGCGAGCCGCTTCTCCCCTGCCTGACGCAGGTCATCGAGGCCGCATGCGCGGCCGGCGCGCTCGGCGGCTGGCTCAGCGGATCCGGCTCGACGATCGCGTGCGCCACCCTCCGCCGGCCCGATAAAATTGCGAATGCGATGATCTCGGCCTCCGGGCTTGATGAAGCCGTCGCCATCGCCGTCCGCGCCGACAATTCCGGCGTGAAGATTCTTGCATGAGACGCTGGATCGAGGGGCTCGAAACCTTTGCGATTGATGTCATCCTCGGCCGCCGCTACGGCCGCCGGGCGGACGTGCTTCGCTGGCTTCTCCATGGTCTCTCGATCATCTACCGGTTTCTCGTGCAGTCTCGTCTCGCGCTTTACAGGAACCGGATTTTCCGGCCCCATTTCCACGGCTGCCTGGTCATCAGCGTCGGCAACCTCACGGTCGGCGGCACCGGCAAGACCCCGGTCGTCGAGCTCCTCGCCCGCGCCCTCCAGCAGGGCGGCCGGCGGGTCGCCATCCTGAGCCGCGGATACAAGAGCGTCCCCCGCCCGTTTTTTTTCCGGCTGTTCGACCGGGCGACCCGGAAAAAGGCGGGGTTCATCCCGCGCATTGTATCCGACGGGCAGTCGCTTCTTTTGGATTCGCGCACGGCCGGCGACGAGCCGTTCATGCTGGCCAACAACCTGCGCGGGGTCGTGGTGCTTGTGGATCGCGACCGCGTGAAGAGCGGGGCGTATGCCGTGCGCGAGTTTCGCTCCGACACCCTGATCCTCGACGACGGGCTGCAATACATCCGCATGCGCCACGGGCTGGATGTCGTTCTCGTGGATCGCCAGGCGCCGTTCGGAAACGAGTTCATGCTCCCGCGCGGCACGCTTCGCGAACCGCCCCGGAACCTCCGCCGCGCGACGCACATCTTTCTCACCAAATGCGACGGCTCCGACAACTCGGCGATCGTCGCGAGGATCCGCAAATACAACCGGACCGCCGACATCATCGAGTGCGCGCACCGGCCGAAGCATCTCCGGAATTTCGTGACCGGAGAGATCAAGCCGCTCGAGTTTCTTCGCGCTCTTCGCATCGGCGCCCTCAGCGGCATCGCCGTCCCCGAGAGCTTCGAGAACGCCCTGCGTGCGCTCGGAGCGGAAATCGGGCTTTCAAGATCCTACGCCGACCACCACCGCTACACCGTGCGCGAGATCGGGGACTTCATCCGCCGCAGCGCGCGGCGCGAGCTCGAGGCCATCGTCACCACGGAAAAGGACGCCGTCCGGATCCCCCGGATTCTGGATCCCGAAGTCCCGCTCTACTACCTCCGCGTCGAAATCGAGATCCTCGCCGGGCAGGCCGCCTGGGATCGTTTTGTGGACCGCCTCACCCAGCCCCAGCCGTTGATCCCGCCGCAGAGGTTTTACTGAGCGGCGGACACCCTCGCCACAAACGAAAACACCCCGCACTCGGCGGGGTGTTCTGGAAACGGTGCGGGCGGCTTACTTCGCGGATTTCTCCTCGATGTATTTGATGACGTCGCCGACGCTCTGGAGCTTCTCGGCGTCCTCGTCGGGGACTTCCACGCTGAATTCCTCTTCGAACGCCATCACCAGCTCGACGGTGTCGAGGGAGTCGGCACCGAGGTCTTCGATGAACGAGGCGGCCGGGGTGACCTGTTCCGGGTTGACGCCGAGCTGCTCGACGATGATGTCTTTGACTTTTTCTTCAATGGATTTTTCGGACATGATGGATGTGTTGGTTAGTGATGCGTTATTGGGAGCCGCGCGCTTTGGCAACAAATAATTTTTAAAAAATTTATCGCGCGCGGGGTGCAAAAATTGCCGATCGGCACGAGAGGTCAAGCGCAAATTTCCGGAGCCCTCGCGGATTTCCGGAAATCTCACTCCGTGGAGACGGATTTTGCGGCGGAAAATTTCTCCTGACTGGCCGAGGAAGCCTCGATTTTGTAGCTCTCGCCGGGCTTCATTTCCCGCGTCGGAATTTTTTCCTGGTATTCGATCCGCTCCTTCGGGTTGATGACGACGATCCCCTCCTCCGGCACGAATGCGCGGTCGTCGGACCACCGGTCCACGACGCCCCCCTTCGAGTCGGTCGTCACGATATCCATGTGTTGGCTCGTCGGGTATTCGAGGCGGGTCATCTTCTTCGTGTTGTTGCGAATCGTGTAGGTGACGTTGATCTCGCGGCGGTCCTTCAGGAAGAATTTCTCAGGCTCGACCGTGAGCTCCTCGGTCGTCGGGGGCGTGCGCAGCGGGCCGACGTTCACCGACGAGAACATCCCGGCGAAAAATTTTTTGATCCGGGTGGAGGCGGTATCCTCGGAGTTCCGGCTTTTTGGGTATTCGGCGACCGTATCGTTCAGATCCCTGCCGGCGTAGTCGAGGCCGCGCGTCCGGCTCGCGGCCTGGGGGTCGAGGAAAAACGGGCTGTTCATGTCGGGCGGTGCGATGGCGAATGCGGTGGCGGCATCCCTCTCGGCCGGGCGGAACTGCTCTTGGGCAGCCAGCGGAGCGAGGCCGCAAGCCAGCAAAATGATCGCGGCACGTTTCATGCCCGTATTCTCTATCCCACCGCGTGCGCGGTTGCAAATCCAATTGCTTCGCCTATGATTGCCGGGATGCGCTCCCTGCTCCGGCTTTTTCCCGTCCTCCTCCTCCTCGCCGCCGCCCCCTCCGCCCATGCGGGGCAAAAAAAGCCCGCGCCGGTCAGCATCCGCCTGCTCGCCGAGGGGAACGAAAAAGAGGGCGAGTCGTTCGTCACCCCGGTCGAACTCACCACCCCGAAAAAAAAGATTTTTGTCCGGAAGGTTCCGATCTTGAGCGAGCGCGACATCAAGGCGTTCTATCCGTTCCCCGGGCGCGACGGGCTGGCTGGCGCGTATTTCCGGCTCGACCCGCACGGATCCGACAAGCTCGAGCAGTTCACCACCGAGGACCGGGGGAAGCTCGCCGTCGTCTTTGTCAACGGCCGGGTGGCCGCGGCGCTTCGCGTGGAGCGCGTGACCGACGGGATCCTCTACGTTTCCGGGGGAATCACGCCTGACGAGATCGCCACCCTGCAGACGAAGTATCCGGTCATCGGGCGGGAATCGGAGTTCGGAAAAAAGCCGCCCAAAGCAAAGAAGCCCTGACCTCGCGCGGCCGCCGCGTGCCGGCTACACCGGCAGCGTGGTCACCAGGATCTCGGCCGTCCCGGAGGCCGGGGCCACATCGAGTCCTCCTCCGCCGGCCGGGACGATGAAGAAGCCGCCGCGCTCGAAAACTTTCCCGCCGCAGGCGGCCTGTCCGGCGATGACCGTCACCAGGGCGAAGCGGCCCGCCGGGCGGATCTCCCGGGGGGCTTTGAGGCGCATTTTTTCGACATGGAAGAACGGGCAGTCCGCGATGGTCTTTTCCTTCGCGCCGCAGGCGGCCGGCTCGAAATCCGCGAAGTCGATCGAGGCCAGCGACTCCTCGATGTGGAGCGCGCGGGGTTTCCCGTCGAGCCCCATGCGGTTCCAGTCAAAAACCCGGTAGGTCGTGTCGCTGTTTTGCTGCACCTCGACGATGAGGTTGCCTTCGCCGATCGCGTGGAGGCGTCCGCTGGGAATAAAAATGCTCTCGCCGGTGGCGACCCGGATCGCGTGGAGCGCGCCCTCGACTTTTCCCGTCCGGAGCGCGGATTCAAAAGCGCCGCGCGTGACGCCCGCCTTCAACCCCGCATAAACTTTTGCCCCCGGGAGGGCGTCCAAAAAATACCAGACCTCGGTCTTCGGTTCGCCGCCGAGCGACTCCGCCAAAAACAGCGGCGGGTGAACCTGCACGGACAGGCGCTCGCGGGCGTCGAGAAGTTTGACAAGCAAGGGAAAGCGCGGCGAGGGATCGGCCAGATAATCCTCCCCGAAGATCGTCGCGCGCTTGTCCGTCCAGAGTTCATGGAGCGACTTCCCGCGCAGCGCGCCGACGTGAACGATGCTCTGCGCGTCCTCCCTGTCCACGATTTCCCACATTTCTCCGATCGGCGTACCGTTGGGAATCGCCTTCCCCAACACCGACTCGAAACGGCACCCGCCCCAAACCCGCTCCATCGCAATCGGCTCAAAAACAATCGGCTCGCTCATCGCCGGACAGTTTTTTCCGACTGTTCCATAACTGCAATATCAAAAAGCGCCCGCAGCCCCCATTTCCTCGGTGATCGGCCTATGCGGCCGTGCCGTAGAGATATTTCTGAAACCCGGTGAAGACCTTGCCGATTTCTTCCGGCTTGCCGAGATCGGCGACGGCGTCGGTCAGGGAGTTGTGGTATTTGAGCCGGAGGAGAGGGGTCAGTTTGGCCTGGTCGAGTTCTTCGACGCCTACGGACACGTAGTGGGACAGCACGAAATCCAAGAAAATCTGCTGCTTGGTGTTGAAGTGGGTGCTGATTTCCACCTTCGCCTTGGTGGCTCGGTCCTCGCGGGTGAGTGGCG
>JBAXXD010000119.1:0-11883 GCA_037128135.1 Verrucomicrobiia bacterium | reverse complement strand
GCAGGCTGCCCTGATCAATTCCCTGCTGGATTCCGATCCTGACATCGTCTTTTTCAAGAATACCGAGGGGGTTTATCTGGGTTGCAACCCCGCCTTCGTCGAGTTCGTGGGTCTGCCACAGAACGAGATTGTCGGGAAGACCGACCACGACCTCTTCGACAAGCAGGTTGCCGATTTTTTCCGGGAACAGGACCGGCAGATGCTGGCCGTGTGTGAGCCGCGCCGCAACGAGGAATGGGTCACCTACCCCGATGGCCGGAAAGTATTGCTGGACACCCTCAAGACGCCCTACTGGGGGCCGGACGGAGAACTTATCGGCGTGCTCGGCATCAGCCGCGATATCACCGAACAGAAGGAGTCGGAGGAGGCACTGGCGATCTCCGTCGAGCGACTAGGCCTTGCCACGGAAGCTGGGGAGGTTGGCATCTGGGACTACGACACTGCCAACAACCGCTTGGGTTGGGACGACCAGATGTTTCGTCTCTACGGAATCACGCGGGAGCAATTTGGCGGCGCGTATGAGGCATGGACGGCCGGGGTTCACCCGGAAGACAGGGTGCGGGGGGATGCTGAAATTCAGATGGCACTTCGCGGCGAAAAAGAATTCAACACCGAGTTTCGGGTTCTTTGGCCGGACGGCGGCATCCATAGCATCCGCGCCATTGCCAAAGTGAAGCGCGATGCCTCGGGGATCCCTTTGCGCCTGATTGGCACAAACTGGGATATCACCGAACAGAAGTGGGCCGAGGAGGCCATGCAGAAGCTCAACCGCCAGCTTGAGGAAGCCACGGCAAAGGCGGAAAGCGCGACTGTGGCCAAGAGCGAGTTTCTGGCCACCATGACCCATGAACTGCGCAACCCGCTCACCGGGGTTCTGGGTTTTGCGGAACTCCTCTCCGACACTGCCCTCGACGACGAACAGCATTCCCTCACGGAGGGGATCAGAGAGAGCGGCATCCATCTTTTGGACCTCATCAACGATGTCCTGGATTTCTCCAGTATCGAAAAAGGTGCGCTTGCGATCCACTCCGCCTCGTTCGACCTCGCCGGGCTCGTGAAATTGTCGTCGGAGCTCGTCAGGAAATCCGCTGCCGACAAGGGGGTCGCGTTCCACTGCGATGTGGCCGCCGACGTTCCGGCGCAAATCACTGGTGACGAGCGGCGGATCCGCCAGATCCTCATCAACCTTCTGGCCAACGCCGTCAAATTCACTTCGGACGGCTCGGTGAGCCTCCGCGTGACGAGGTCTGGGAAGTTCCTGGAGTTTTCCGTCGAAGACACGGGCCTCGGGATTTCTTCCGAAGCACTCGCCCGTCTGTTCCAACTGTTCACGCAGGCGGACTCGACGATCAGCCAGAAGTATGGCGGCACGGGGATCGGCCTCGCCGTCTCGCAGCGCTTAGCCGAAGCCATGGGAGGCATGATCTCGGTCGTCTCCGCTCCCGGCAAAGGCAGCACGTTCACGTTCCGGCTCCCGGTGGAAGTTCCCGCTGGAGGGATGGCCTCCGTGCCGTCCCATTTATTCACCGGCGCTGACGGAGCATCGCCCTCCAGCCCAAGCGCAGAGCCGCCCGTGCGCCCTGATGGCCTCCCTGTTCTCGTCGTCGAGGATGACCGAAGCAACAGCCTGATTGTCGGCAAAATGCTCCAGAGCCTTGGCTACCGCGTGGAATTTGCAGGCAACGGGACCGAAGCGGTCGAGGCCTTTGCTCCTGGAAAATATCTGGCCATCCTGATGGATTTGCGGATGCCGGTGATGAACGGGTTTGAAGCCGTAGCAGCCATCCGTTCGCGGGAATCCGGCTCCCGCGTTCCGATCATCGCGCTCTCGGCCAACGTGATGTCCGGCTCCCGGGAGATCTACCTCGCCGCAGGCATGGACGACTACCTCTCCAAGCCATTCAAAAAGGAGGAGCTGGCAGAGAAACTTGCAAGCGTCGTCGTTGGGAAACGGTAGTGCTCCCCGAAGGAACACGCCCGTTTTTCCGGCGCACGGGCTCCCCGTTGCGCCAGGGAATGTCCGTTTTTGACAAGCCCCTGTGACCCGCGCGCGACGGCGCGCGGATTTACGACTTGTAGCGCAACCGCTTCTTGTGGCGGTTTTCTTTCATGCGCTTGCGGCGCTTGTGCTTCGCGATTTTCGCTTTTCTTGTCTTCTTTAAGGAACCCATGGGATTTGCGGGACTACTAAATTTTCGGGACTGCTAATAAACTACCTTGTTGAGCGGATACTCGATGATCCCCTCGGCCCCGAGCGTTTTCAGCTGCGGAACGATTTCGCGGACGACTTTCTCTTCGATCACCGTCTCGATGGCGACCCATCCGGGTTGTGCCAAGGGCGAAACGGTAGGATTCCTTAATGCGGGCAGCGCCTCAAGCAAATTCTTCAGACTTTTTTCCGGCAGGTTCATTTTGAGTCCGACGAGGTCGCGTGCGGCCAGGGCGCCCTTGAGGAGGAGAGCGAGGGTTTCGATCTTCCGGCGTTTCCACGGATCCTTCCATGCGCCGTGGGCCGCGAAGAGCGCGGGATACGATTCCATGAGGGTGTCCACGATGCGGAGCTTGTTCGCGCGGAGGGAGGATCCGGTCTCGGTGATGTCCACAATCGCATCCACGAGGTCGGGCACCTTGACCTCGGTCGCGCCCCAGGAAAACTCGATTTCGGCCCGGACCCCAGCGCGTTCAAAGAACCTTTTTGTGATGCCGACCGCCTCGGTGGCGACGCGTTTGCCCTCGAGATCCTTGACGGTGCGGATCGGGGAATCTTCCGGGACGACAAGGACCCACCGGGTCGGGTTCGAACTGACCTTGCTGTAGGCGAGGCTGGCGACCTCGTGGACGTCGGATTCATTTTCCTCGACCCAGTCGCGTCCGGTGATCCCGCAGTCGAGGTAGCCGTGCTCGACGTAGCGGCTGATCTCCTGCGCCCGCAGGAGGCGGATCCGCATCTCCGGATCGTCCACCGCCGGGCGATACGAGCGGCCCGCGCCGGAGATGGCGTAGCCGGCTTTGGCAAAAAGCGAAATCGTCGGTTCCATCAGGCTGCCCGAGGGAAGCCCGACGGTGAGAGTGTGATCATCCATGTGAGCCGGGCAGTTTAAGCGGAAACTTTTCCGTTTGGCATGGAAAATTTTTCTCCGTCGCGGAAAGCGGGCGCGCGGGCGTTGACCCGGGGGCGCGGTGGTGGTAGGGAACAGGGTATCCCATGAAAGTTCATCTTCTGCAAATTCCGCATGGAGAAACCCTCCACATCGAAGGCGAGGAGGATCCGGCGGGGCTGGAATTGGAGGCAGCCGGCGCGGTGGCGGTTTCCCCGCTCGCATACGCTCTGGATGTGGGGGTGAGCGACGGCGGGCTTTTTGCGACCGGGCGGGCATCGGTGCGGGTGCGCATGCGGTGCGTCGTTTGCCTGGAGGACACGGAGAAGGAGATCGTGGCGGATCCGTTTTCGATGCAGATGGAATTGACCGGGCGCGAACAGATAGACTTGACCCCGTTTGTCCGCGAGGATATTCATCTCCTTCTGCCCCCGCATCCGAGATGCGATGCGGGAGCAACGTGTTCTGCCGCCGGCACCACGGGCACCGGCGCGGATTCGCCCGGGAGGGCCGATCCGGCATGGGACGCACTCGACAAGCTAAAAAAATAACTGGAAAAAATTTATGGGAGTTCCCAAACGCAAAACCTCGAAGATGCGGCTGCGCACGCGCAAGGCAGCCAACCGCTGGCACGCGCCGAAGCTGGGCAAGTGCCCGCAGTGCGGCGCCGCCAACCTGTCTCACACGGCCTGTCCCGCCTGCGGATATTACAACAAGCGGCAGGTGTTGACGATCGGCGCGGAGTAGTCCGGAGCGCCGGGTTTTTCCCGCATGAAAATCGCCCTTGACGCCATGGGCGGGGATTTCGCTCCCCAGGCTCCCGTCGAAGGTGCCGTGGCGGCCCTTCGCGATTATCCAGACATTTCCATCATTTTCGTGGGGGACGAGAAGGCCGTCCGCGCGGAGCTGGCGCGACATGACGCCGGCGCGCTCGCGAACCGGATTTCCTTCCACCACACAACCCAGGTGGTCGACATGGGCGACAGCGGGCTCGACAGCGTCAGAAAAAAAAAGGACTCCTCGGTGAGCCGCGCGGTCGATCTGGTGAAATCCGGGGAGGCGGATGCCATCGTCTCAGCCGGGCACACGGGAGCTCTGGTGGCGGCGGCGACGATCAAGCTGCGCACGCTTCCCGGCATTGACCGGGCCGGACTGGCGGTTTTGATCCCTGCGGAGGGTGGGGTTTTTTTGCTGATTGACGGAGGGGCGAACATCGATCCGTCGCCGGAGCACATTGTGGGGTTTGCGGTGATGGGCACGGTCTACTGCCGCGAGCTGCTGGGCTGTGCGGATCCGCGCGTCGGCCTGCTCAACATCGGAAGCGAGGCGACGAAGGGGACGGCGTTCGCACAGGAATGCCACCGCCTGCTTTCCTCGGCCCCGGTGCATTTCGCGGGGAATGTCGAGGGGCACGGGATTTTCCGCAAGCCGGTCGATGTCGTCGTGTGCGACGGATACGTCGGGAACATTATGCTGAAAGCCATTGAGGGCCTGGCCAAGTCGTTTTCCTCGTGGCTGAAGGCCGAGCTGAAAAGCTCGCCGATCCGGATGCTGGGCGCGCTGCTTTGCCGGGGGGCGTTTACCGCCCTCAAGAACCGCACGAACACCGAGGAATACGGCGGCACCCCGCTCCTCGGAGTCAACGGGATCTGCATCAAGGCCCACGGAAACTCCTCGGCCCGCGCCCTGCGCAACGCGATCCGCGCCGCGCGCGCCGCCGTCGGGCAGCGCGTCAACGAGCGCATCATCGAAGCCATGCAATGACAAAATGAAAAAAGCTCCGCTGCCGAAACTCCCGCTGCCTAACCGGACGGTCTCCATCATCGGCACGGGGAGCTATGTCCCCGAGCGGATCCTGACGAATGCCGACCTGGCTGGGATGGTGGACACGAGCGACCAGTGGATCCTGGATCGCACCGGGATCCGGGAGCGCCGGATCGCGAAGGAGGGCGAGTTCACGAGCCACCTCGCGGCCGCCGCCGCACGGAACGCGATCAGCAACGCGGGGGTCACCGTCGAGGAGATCGACCTGATCCTCGTGGCCACGATCACCCCCGACACCTTTTTCCCCTCGACATCCTGCCATGTGCAGAGGCTCATCGGCGCGAAGAACGCGGCGTGCTTCGACGTGAACGCGGCGTGCTCGGGATTTCTCTACTCGGTGGAGATCGCGCAGCAGTTCATCTCCAACCACACATACACCACCGTCCTGGTCATCGGGGCCGACAAGCTCAGCTCGATCGTCAACTGGCAGGACCGGAACACCTGCGTGCTCTTCGGGGACGGGGCGGGAGCGGCCGTGCTCAGGAACCGCGAGGGCTCGCACGGGATCATCACCACCTACATGGGAAGCGACGGAAATTTCGGGGAGATCCTGCACATGCCGGGCGGCGGGTGCGCCCTCCCGATCACGAAAGAGAACGTTGACCAGAAGCTCAACACCCTCCACATGAACGGACGGGAAACCTTCAAGCAGGCGGTGAATTCGATGATGCGTGCGGCCCAAAAGGCGCTCGAGCAGAGCGGCCTCACGACCGACGATCTCAAGTGCATCATTCCGCATCAGGCGAACAACCGGATCATCGAGGCGCTGGCGTCCCGCCTCAACGTTCCGATGGAAAAATTTCATATCAACCTCGACCGCTACGGCAACACGTCCGCCGCCGCCGTCGCGATCGCGCTCGACGAGGCGAACCGGACGGGCCGGTTCACGGTCGGGGATTACATTCTTCTCGTGGTCTTCGGCGGGGGGCTCACCTACGCGAGCTCGGTGATCCAGTGGTGATTTCCTCCGACCGCCGCCTCTACGGGATCCTCGATCTTGGGTATGTGCGGCCGGAAGACAGTTTGTCCATGACGCGCCGGATGATCGAGGGGGGAGTGGACATCCTCCAGCTCCGCGCCAAGTCGCAGAGCCTGCAAACGATCCGCGACGTGGCGCGGGCCGTGGCCCCGGCCTGCCGCGAATCCGGCCTGCTCTTCATCCTCAACGACCATCCGCAGCTGGTCGGGGAAACCGGGGCGGACGGCGTTCATGTCGGGCAGGATGACATGCCGGTCGCAGCAGTCCGGAAAATCGTCGGGGCGGACGCGCTCATCGGGCTCTCGACCCACAGCCTCACGCAGGCGCTGGCGGCCAGTGACGGGGGGCCGGACTACATCGGGTTCGGGCCGGTTTTTTCGACGCCGACGAAGCCGGATTACCAGCCGGTCGGGCTGGGCGCGATCGCAGAGGTTCACCGCCGGGTTCCGCTCCCGGTTTTTTGTATCGGCGGGATCAAGCGGGAAAACCTCCGTGAGGTGCTCGCCGCCGGGGCCGTGCGCGCGGTGATCGTTTCGGGAATCCTGCAAGCAGAAGATCCGGCCGCCTATTGCCGGGAATGCGCCGGGATCCTGCGCGGCGGCACCTGAATGTTCAGGCGGGGCGGGAGTCCACCCGCTCGTAAAACGTCGGGGGTTCCACGTTTTCTTCGGGAGGCTTGGCGGCCTCGGCGGAGATATTCCGGAAGACCATGCGTCCACCGATGGCCGCGGCAACTTTTGCCGGAAGCCCGAATTCCTTGATCAGATCCTGAAGCAGGGCGTCCGCCTTCCGGAACATAACCGGATCGTTCCGATACCAGCGCCGGGTCGCCCAGAGCACGGCGGGATATTGCATCCGCAACGGAGTGGCTTCGCGGCGGTATCGCCTCCGGATCCGCGGGTCGCCGCCGTCCGGCTTTCCATATTTTTTCCATCCCTGGAGCGTTGTGCGGGCCATGCGGATCACGCTCGGGCCGTTGACCTCGAAGTCCCGCCGGAAGGCCTGCAGCTGGATCTCGGTTTCCATGCCTGCGGGAATGTGCGGGTGCTTGTGGACAAACTGGAGCTGGCCGTGCGAATCGGCCAAGTTTTCGCATTCGGGATCCAGGAGCGTGCCCTTCGAGCGGTGCTCCTCGAAGAGCGGGGTGCCGGGAACCGGAGTGTAGAGCATGAACTGGTGGAATTCCGTGTCGTGCGAGACCGCGTGCTCGATCGCCGCCGCGATATTTTCCGGCGTGTGCTCCTCGAGTCCGATGATCGTCGAGCCGAGGATGCTGATCCCGTGCGACTGGAGCTCGCGCACGAGCTCGTGCGTGTCGGCGCCGGCCAGCTTCTGATACTGGCTCGTCTTCCCCTCGAGCCCCATCCACACCCAGGAAACCCCCAGCCCGACCAGCTGGTCGATCGTGTAGGAACGCAGGACGTTCGCCGAGCTGAAGACGTAGAGCGACCAGCTCTTGTCGTGCGCCTGCATCAGCTCCAGCAGCCGGAGCGCCCGCTTTTTTTGCAGAAGAAAATTCTCGTCCATCACGAAAAACGTCTGGACCTTCATGTCGCGCTCGAGCCCGCACATCACGTCGAACAGCTCGTCGCCGGTCTCGTAGAAATTGATGAAGTTCCCCTTGCCTCCGAACATCGCGGAGGTCGCGCAGAAGTTGCAGCCCATCGGGCAGCCGACCGACGGGATGAGCGTGGCCGCGATGGCGGCGGAGGTTTCGCGCAGCGGCATCCCGAGCGTCCGGGTTCCGACCCCGGAGATGATCTTCGGATGCCGGATCGGCGCGCTGACATCCTCGCCGAGGAACTCGCGGAACCAGCGCACGCCTTCGACGCGCACCACATGGTCGGCACCCACGCGCCGTTGGAGATCCGGCACACCGGAGATATGGCCGCCGACAATAATTTTCGCCCGAGGCTGGATCTCGCGGATCAGCCGGCACATCTCGGCGACCTTCAGGAAATTCGGCGGAATCGCGCTGATCGCCACGATGTTATACGGCTCGGATTCCAGCTCCTGGATAAACCGGTCGCGGGTCGGAAAATCCAGCATCGAACTCGGGGCGGAGACGTTGTCGCGGATCATCATCAGGCCCCACGAACGGTGGAACATCCGGAGCGAGAACGGCCCCTGCACCCGCGTGACTTGATTGTGGTAGAGCTCCATCGGATTGATCGCCCGGCTCCCGAATTCGTCGTCCCGGGCATACGGGCCGAAGACGCTGGTGAAAAGGATGCGCGGCTTCCCGGGCGCGGACTTGTCGGCCCCGCACTCGTACGGGCGGATCAGGGGCGTCTGGCTCGGATCTTGTGATGGCATGGGAAGTTGGACATTAGCCCGTGCCCGCGGGCAGGAAAGGAAAAAGAATTTTTATTCCGTTTCTGACAGGCGCATCTCTGAAGGGGCGAGATCGAAGGCGTCTGCCCAGGGAGCATGGGCATCCCACCTGTGAAAGGCACTCGCCCGCGTTTGCAAAGTCTGTGCCCAAACGGGCGAGACGCCCATTCTCCCTGGGTGCTGCAAAGTCCGGTTCTAAGAGGTGGTAGTGGATATTCTTCCGCCCCAAGGCGACGCCCGTTCCCCGTGTGCTTTTTCCGGGCTGAGCTACGCGGCTTTGGCGACGCGGACGAACTCGCGCACGAGGCCGTCCTCTTTTTTTCCCGGCGAGAGCTCGACCCCGCTGGCGACATCCACCGCGTGCGGGCGGACGATCCGGACGGCCTGACGGACATTTTGAACATTGAGGCCGCCAGCAAGAAGGATTTTTCCGGAGGGGTGCTTTCCCACGAAGTGGCGCGCGAGATCCCAGTCGAGGCGTTTTCCCGTGCCGCCATAGGCGTCGGCACTCCATGCATCGAGGAGGATCCCGGGGGCATCGAATGCGAGTGCGCCCGCGAAATCCGCGGCCTCCGAGATCCGCGCCGCCTTGATCCAGCGGTCAAACCCCGCGCCGGAGCAAGCCGCCGGGGATTCGTCCCCGTGAAACTGGATCCACTCGAAGCATTCCGCCGCCCGCAGCTTTTCGAGGAGTGCGGAGTCCGGGTTGACGACCACGGCGACGCGCGCGGGCGAGCCGCCGAGGGCACGGATCCAGGGGATCGCTTGATCCGGCTCGATGTAGCGCGGAGATCCTGGAAAGAAATTGAACCCGAGGGCGTCGGCACCGGCGTCGGCGCACATCGCGGCATCGGACGCGTTCGTGATCCCGCAGATCTTCACCTGGAGTCCGTTGTCGCCCAGAAAGCTCATGGGGCTGTCAATCCAACGTGCGGGCGTCGGCCTTTTTGATCGCCGGGTGGTGGGTGATCGCGTGGATCCGCCCGTCGCTGGAGCGGAAAAACGAGCTCAGGATCCAGCTGACAACCCCGATGATGATCGCTCCGAAAAACGCGCTCCCGAACCCGTGCACCTCGAAGGCCGGACGCAGCAGCGCCGACACCAGCATCAGCATCAGGGCGTTCACCACAAAAATAAACAGCCCCATCGTCACGATGATGAACGGCAGGCTCAGCAGCAGGAGCACCGGACGCACGAACGCATTGATGATCCCCAGCAGCAGCGAGGCCCCGAGCAGCGCACCGGGCGTCGCGTATCGGATGCCCGGCACCAACTTCACCGCCACAAACACCGCCACCGTCGTCACCGCCCAGCGAATGAGAAATGCAACCATGACCGGAACCCTATTTTATCCAGGAATTTTTTGAAGATTTATTTTGCAACCGGAGGCATATTGGCCGCACAAAGGATACTGTTATGTCGAAAATGAAATCCGAAAAGGAAGCGAAGGACAAGAAATCCACCGGGATAAAGGCGGGCGTGAAGGCGAAAAAACCGTCTGCGCGTGCGGTTCCGGTTCCTGCCGTGGCGGCTCCGCTGGCGAAGAAGCCGGTGAAGACGAAAAAGACGAAGGCCGTCGCGAAGAAGGCGGGGCCCGCGAAGGCGTCCGCCATCACGAACGAAGCGATCGGCCTCCGCGCGTATTTCATCGCCGAGCGCCGCCACAAGATGGGCTGGCCGGGCGACTCGACCAGCGACTGGGTCGAGGCCGAACGCCAGCTCGCCGTCGAAGCGAAAAGGGATCGCCCCGGCGGTTCTTGACCGATTCCTCATGCAGAGATGCGGAGCCCGCCGAAAAAAACTGGAGGGACGGCCTCCGTGTCGTCCGACTTCCGATCGGCAGATAACAAGTCGGCGCTGACGGAGCAGCGCCCTCCATCGTAAAGATCATACCAGCCAAGCCCGCGCCGGGCCTGTTGGCAGGGCCAGACATCTGAAGGCAGGGAGGATCAGGAGATCGGAGGCAGCGCGTTTTTTCGGCGTCGGGTTTTTCGACTCGACTTGCACAAAAAAAAAGCTCATTCAAAGAAAATGGATGCGCGGCTTTTCGGGCGGCTTTTCGGAATCTCAACGGTTTTGTTTGAACAGAGACTACGGCGGCGGCCAAGTCGTTCCCAACGACAACATCGAAAACCGCGCCCGCCGGAAACAGATCGCGCCGCTCCGATCCCAAATTGCGGCATGGCGCAGCGAAATCTCCTCTCTCCGACGCTGACCTTATGAACGCGCCCCTGCGATCCCAAACCGGCTCCCTCGCTATCGTTGCCGCCCTCTTCCTCGCTGTGTTGCTGGCTGCCGCGGCTTTCTTGCTCTGGGGCGTTTCCAGCCAGCAGCCGGAGATCGCACCAGTCGCCGCACCCGCACCAGTCGCCGCACCCGCACCAGTCGCCGCACCCGCGCCAGTCGCCGCACCCGCGCCTGCGCCAATCGCCACGCCGGTTCCAAGACGATTCGCTCCAGCGGGCGTTCTCTATTTGACCAAAAGAGCCACCATGACATCCGCCTCTGGAATCACAGGGATTCCTGTGGGCGCGGAAGTCAAGGTTGTGGGGCCGGAAAATGGAGGAAATATTCCCGTGGAATACAAGGGAAACAAGCTGCTCCTGCCCGCCAGCCAGTTGACCGGCGATTTAAATCTGGTGGACTCCCTCACCAAGCCCGCAGCATCAAGCGCACCCAGCGCCCTGCCGCCTGCCGCTCCCCAGCAACCATGTGCCACCCCGTCGGAGTCGCCGGCTCCCGAACAAGAAACCCCTCCGCCTGCCCCCCAATCGTTTTTTGAAAAAATCACGGGCCGGATTTCCCTGTGGTGGCAGAACCTTTTCGATTGGTTCAACCCTCTGCCGCCGACACCGACCCCACCGCTGCCGCCGACACCGGAGACGCGGGTGCAGCAGCAGCATCAACAGCAGCAAGTGCAGCAAGTGCAGAAGAAGAGCGAAAACACCGCAATTTTCCATAAGTCCGAACACCAATGGATTGCCTTTCATGAACGATCTGTTCGCGATTTGGAAAAAAAACTGATCGGCCGAACGGACGCTTCAGGAATCAAAATGATCCAGAATCAGATTGCTGAAAAAAGAATCCTCATTGCAAAAATAAAAGCGAGAATCGGAGAGTAAGTCTCAGACGGCGCACAGCCTTCCTATCAACAAAACCAACCGAATAGCGAAGGAACTTATTATCGTAGCCCCACGAGCAGGAGAGAAGAAAAAGGGGTCAGTCATCCTTTATTGCATTCATCGGCAGATCGCTCATGCTTCACAGATGCCAAGACAAGTGAGAATTGAGTTCGCTGGCGCGATGTATCAAATGATTGCTTGTTTTGTGGCAAAAACGGAAGTCGTTGAAAATTAACCTACTGCTGGTGGTTGGACATCGGCGCCCCAAACCTCCCTTTCGTATTTTGACTCTGAAATGACCGCCAAAGGCGTGTTCAACTCGCCGCCGGGGTAGTGAGCGCCCCAATCCTCCGCCGAAGAATTTCTCATCGGCCAAAAGTGGACATCGAGGTCAGAAAAATCACTTCTCCACTTTTGCATTTATCCATTTATAGTGCTTTCTATCAAAAAGCTTGTAGAAATGGTTAGAACTTCATAGAAACTCACAATCATCATGGATCCGATAAAAAATCCCTTTTCTCCCGGA
>JBAXXD010000118.1:0-11948 GCA_037128135.1 Verrucomicrobiia bacterium | reverse complement strand
GGAACAGCATCAGCCCCTTGTCCTTGACGACGAACGTGATCTTCGTGGCCTCGACTCCGTTTTCCTTCGGTTTTTCGAAGAGCTGCAGGTTGAGTCCGCCCCCGGCGATCGTATTGCCGTTCACACAAAGTATCGCGCTCCAACTTGGGTTGTATTGGAGCTCGAAACCCGTGCGCTTCCCTGAGTCAAAGTTCGACACGAGCCGCAAGCTGTCCAGGGACAGATTCTCTTGGAACTTAAGCGGCCGCTTCAGAACGAACTCGATGGTATAGTCGTTCTGGGCACCGAGCACCGCAGCCGGAACGGCAAAGGAGTTCGCCCCGTCGAGTTTTACCGCGCCCCCTGTCAGTTCGACTTTGCCTTTGATCAGCGCCGGGTCGAGGGGGTTTTCGCCAAGCTCCCACACCGGTTTGGGGGTTTGCGCCTGGAGGACGGTAGCCGCGAGGCATGCCATCGCGGTCAACATCAATTTCTTCATGGCCATTTTCACCTTTAGTCCTCGAGGAGGAATTCAAAGACAGGGAGCGGCCTGCTGTCCGGCGGGGACAACAGGCACGAGGCAACGGAGACGGGAGGGATGCGTGATGGTGTCCGTTTTTGACATAGGGCTATTGATCGGGTTTTGAGAGAAGGCTTTTTCTAAGCGGGGATCAATAATGAAACTCCCCGGAGAAGCTATACTTGCCGGAACCGACCTTGCGGGCCGGAACGCAGGGGAGATGGACCTCTGCTTTGACGCCGACGGGGATCTCCACATCGAGGCGGCATTTCTTCCCCTCGCGGCTCCAAGAGCTTTTCACGGGACCGAATGGCGTCTGGATTTTCGCCGACGCGCTGCCGACGTCCTCGGGCATGAACGGCGCGATGCTCACCGTTTCGTAGCCGGGAGTTAACGGCTTGATCCCGGCCAATTCCCGGTAGAGCCAAATCGCGATGCCACCGGCAAATGCCGGGTGGTTCCATGTATGGTTGCCCTTATCTTCACGTGTTTCTCTGTCGCCGGTGTTCCATGATTCGGGCGCGGTGGTCGCTCCGTAATGAATAATCCAATAGCGCCATGCTCCGAGCTTCTCGCTCATCGCAAGCTTCCAGGCCAGATCGTTCCGGCCTTCGTCGGCGAGCAGGCACATCAAGAGTTGGGTGCTCAAGATGCCGGTGCGAAATGAAAGCTCGTCTTCAAGCTGTTTGCAGATCTGCGCAAAAAGACTGCCCCGCAATTCTTCGGGAGCGATCCCGCAGGCCAACGCATGAACGCTTTCGGCCTGGATCCCCTTCCCGTAAACTCTATCGTGGAGATAGCAGGCGTTGATAGCGCTCCGCAGCGTATGGGCATGGCCCCTGTATTTCGAAGCATCGGCGACAAAGCCGAGAACTTCCGCCATTTTCGCCACCAGGTCGAGAGTGCGATACGTGTAAACATTTTCAAGGAAACCCTGGTCGGGGTCATCCTTCATCAGCCAGTCCCCAAAAAGGTAATGGCCTTCGGATAGCCCGTTACTTCCTTGCAGGGAGAGAGCATATTCAGCCCATCGCCTGAACATGTCGTAGTAACGCGCCAGAAATACCCGGTCGCCGGAAGCCATGTATGAGTCCCACGCAACGACCGCATAGCAAGTATTGTAAACCAGGTCCGTGCCATCGAGCGTCTGCGCGGACGGAACGACAAAAGGCAGATTGCCGTCGGGGGTTTGTTCATCCATCAGATTGTTGAGCCAATGTTCGTAGAACAACCGCATATCGAACATGGCGCATTCGGCCGTGGAAACCGCGGCGGCATCGGCGGGCCAGCCCATCCGTTCGCGGGTGGGACAGTCCGTGGGACCGGACATCAGGTTGGAAAGAAAAGTCCGTTCGCAAAGCGTTTGGAGCTGCATGACGCGCTCGTCGGAGCAGGCAAACGACGACTCCCTGCCAACGGCGCTGCACACGGCATTGGCAAAAAGATCGTCCGGATTCAACTCTCCCGGCCAGCCCGTGATCTCGGTATATCGAAAACCGAAATGCGCAAAGTGGGGCGCGTATTCCTCGATCCCATCCCCGCGTTTGATATAGATATTTTGCTGGGTGCTCACGCTGCCCTGCCAGCTGTAGGTGGATGCGGGATGGATCGAACCATCGGGCTTCACGGTTTCCGAGAAACGCATCGTCACCTGCGTCCCTTTCGGTCCGCCGACCTTGATTCCAACGTGTCCGTTCATATTGTGTCCGAAATCGACCACATAACGGTTGTCAGGAAACCTGGTTATCTTTTGCGGTTTGAAAACGTCGTAAACTTCGACCGACTGCATCTGTGGATCCAGCGACCATGGCGTGGGTGCCCCACCGCCACGGGGCCCTCCCCAGTCCTTGTCATCGAAGCCGGGCTGGTCCCAGCCGGTGAACTCCTCCCGGGCATCGTAAAGTTCATTTCTCCCCCCGATTTCCCAAACATCACGATTCCAGAGTTGAATGAACGGGCCTGGGAACGGCGTGCTTTTCCATCCTTCCCCGCTGCGCACAAATTCCACCTTGCCGTCCTGGTATTCCATCATCACCTCGATGCTGACTTTGTGCGATGCAAAGATTAGCCCGATCGCATTGGCCCCTTCCCTGAGAAGACCGGAGAGGTCAAAGGCCCGATAGAGGGCACGCTTCTTGTGATCGGAAAGTTGCCCCGGATTGAGGTGATCGCTTCCAACCTCGGCTCCATTCAGACGAAGCTCGTAAAGGTTCATCCGCAGAGTGTCATTCCCCCAGAAACCGGCCGTGGCAGCCACAAATGCGCGCGCCCGTTTTAAGTGCGCAACGTCCCTCACTTCGAACTCCTTGCGGAGGAAATTGATCGATTGCTTGCCACAATACAAAGCCTTTCGGCCCCAGCCAGAGTAGGCAATCCAAGCAGCCTCCCAGTCGCGCAGACTGAAGAATCCCGTCTCGAAAGACGCCGGTTCGCTCCAATCGCTCTCGGAGCCGTCGTCGAGCCAGACCTTCACGCGCCAGAGGTAGCTGCCGCAGACTTGCAGTGGAGCGCCGGAATACGTCACCTCGTGCTGTCGGGAAGAGTTGATCTTTCCGCTGTCCCATAGTGGTTCGCCGTCGACCTTGTCGCCATTCCAGACTTGGATGCGGTAGGCCGACTGCGCCAGGTTATTCCCTTCGGACTCGATCTCCCAACTCAGGCGCGGATTGGGGCTTCCCACACCCAGCGGGCGGGCAAGATGTTCGCAGCGGAGTTTTACAACAATACGTTTTTCGTTCATATTTCTATACCTTTCCTATTATTGGAACCGATTTCTAAAGGCGACTTGGGCTTAGCGGCGGTGACGGATCCTGGTGATGAGTTCGTTCTGTCCAGCCTTGTCCAGCTTGGTGAACTTGTCCGAGTAGCCGCCCACGCGCACCATGAGGTTGGGGTAGTCCTCGGGCTTGCCTTGGGCTTGCTTTAGGACCTCCACGTCGGTCATGTTGCCCTGGAACATCTGGCCGCCGGCGGCGAAGAACGTCCGCAGCAGGCCATCGACCACCTCGGGCGTGGCGAACTGGTGGTCGAGGTCCCACATGTGGCTGGCGCCGCCGGAGAACCGCTCGACGGGCATGCGGACGGCGGAGTTCATGGCCGCGGTGATGCCCTCGGTCATGGCGGAGCTCTTGGGGGTGATGCCCTGGGCGATGGGCGTCCCAGCCAGACGGCCGTCAGCGGTGGCACCCAGAGTCGCGCCGATCTTCGGGGCGAGGCCCGAGGTCATGATCATCGGCTTGACTTTGCCGCCGCAGACGTTGGTGTAGGATTCGAAGACGGCACAGACATCCTCAACAACCCGCTTGGCCATGGCGTCCGCCTCGGGGTTTTCCTGACCGAATTTCGGGAGGGCCAGCAGGCGGCGGCGGAGCATCTCGTTCCCCTCGAAGTTCCTGGCGAGGGCCTCGAGCAGTTCGTCGCCCGTGACGAAACGCCCGTCAAAGACGGCGGCCTTGAGGGCGAACAGGGTGTCGCTGGCGTTGGGTATGCCCAGGGGGGCCGCGCCGTAGTCCTCGTAGACGGCGCCGCCGTCGTTGATGATCCGGCCGCGGGCGATGCAGTCCTCGATCTGGCAGGAGAGCATGGTCGAGAGGCGGCGCTGGCGCATGCACTCGGCGGAGATGTCGATCATCTTGAAGTTCACCAGCAGGCATCGCTCCAACTCCAGGCGAAAAGCGGCGTAGAGCTCCTCGAAGCTGACGAAGTCGGCAAGGGTTTTTTCCAAGTGCAGGAAGAGCCGTTTGCCGGACATCATGCAGACCCCGCCGGTGAGGACGTACTCCAATACCTTGGCGACGCTGAAGAAGTCGGCGAAGTTCAGGTCGCCGTTCATCCCTTGCGGCGAGGCTTCCATGCAACCGCCGCACATATACATGTAGGCGTGCTCCTTGGGGACGTGGCCGTCGCGGGTCATGGCCTCGACCACCGCCTTGTCGCTGTTCACCTGGCCGAGGTTGTTCCCTTGGACCAAATGGGCGGCCGACAAACTCAACAACCATTCCGGGGGGTGTTCGGGGAGACGGATGTAAACGGCGGGGTGGACGATCTTCAGCGAACCGATCGACTCCACCATGATCTTGGAGAGCGGATTGGCCGCCGAACTGCCGTCCGGGTGGCTGCCGGCCACGACGATCGTTTCGCCCGCACCTTCCATGCTCCAGAGGTAGCGCTCGTGGGTGCGCATGAACAGCTCATCGACGAGTAGGCGTGCGGACTCCAGCGTCTCCTTGCCCGAGGCCAAGTCCCGTTCGAGATAGGGCCAGAGGTGGTAGTCGAGCCGCCCCGCGCCGTTGCCGCCGTTCTCGAACCAGGTGGCGAGGTAGGAGATGTGCTGGGCCTGAGCTGCCTCACGAAAGTTCCTGGCGCCACGCAAGGGAACCTGGCGGCAAATCTCCAGCTTTTCGGCGAGGGCGGCTTTGGCGTCCCCACGAGCGGAGGCGAGCCTGACCTCGAGAGCCTGGATGTGGGCGGCGTTCATGTCCAGGAGCCCCTGGAGGCTAATCCTCATCGCCTCGAGCACTTCCCGCCCTTTGGCATCCACATTGGGCATCGCGGCATCGAGCCGTTTGAACATCCCCTCGACACCGTCCTTGACGATCCAATCCCAATGCCAGCCGATGTGGCCGGTGGAGGCGCAAGAGTAGAGGGAGATCCACGATACGGGCGAGCGCTCGGCGTCGGGGGACTCTTGGCCGAGGAGTGGGAAGAGCTCCGGGAGCTCTTTCCTGATCCGCTCGTCGTAGAGTGGGCCGTAATCGAAGTCGGCCCAGCGCGGCTCCTCCTGGCGGTTGATGGTCGGGGCGAAGTAGAGCTGCCCGACCAGGAGGTCGTCGTCCTGTAAGTAAATGGGCTCGTGGGCGAGTGCGTAGGCCCAGCTCAAGGCCAGACGTTTCATCATCGACGGCTCGTCCTGATAAATTTCGAAGCACGCCTTGCCGATGTTACGGCGCTTGACCGACTCCTTCTGGGTGGGGACGTCGCGCTCGACGCGAAGCTTCGAGACCTCCATGAATTTCGCACTGCGGGCGCGGAGGGCGTTGTCGTAGACGGGGGGTGGGGACATGGTTTTCAAGTTCCTAAATAAGTTGATTTATTGTGTTTGGGTTTATATAATAAAACTCTTGCTCCGATTTGAGCCTTACAGAATCATCACGGACGACACAAGGAGCCATTGTTGTAAAAAGATACGTTTATGCTGTAAATTTCTCCCGCCATCTTTCCCCATGAACTCTATTCCTCCTCCGGTTTCGCTCCTCAAGGTTTTCCATCATCGCCACCAGCCCAGCTCCATCCCATCAAACGACATCGTAAAACCGTTCGTTGAGTTGGTATTGCTGATACTGGGAGGTCGCACGTGGGTGCGCGACAGAGAGGAGTGGCGCGAGGTCACCACCGGCGATTTGATCTGGTTTGCGGCCGGCGACCCGGTTGCTACGCGAGCCGATCCTGAAAACCTCCACAGCTGCCTGGCCGTGGAATTCCAAGTCAGCCGCCCGGAAGGGATGGGGATCCGGCGATTTTCAAAATGGACGGACACGGAGGAAATCGAGCGATTGACACAGGAGAGCATCCGCAGGGTTTGGAACGAGAAATTCGACCGCAACGTCTTGCGCGACTACCTCTATTTTCGTTTGTTGTATCAAGTCAGAGCTTATGAGCTCGAGTTAAGCGAACCGCAATACCCCGGACCGGTTGGCGCGGTGATGGCCCGGATCGAACGCGATTTCTCAAGCCCGCTGCGGGTCGAAGAACTGGCCAAAGAAGCCGGCTGGTCGGTCTCCCACCTTCACAACGAGTTCCAAAAGCAGACGCGGAACACTCCACATCAGATTTTGATAAAAAAGCGAATCCATGTCGCCAAGGAACGGCTTCTTTGCACCTCGGATTCCGTCAAGGAAATCGCGATGCATTGTGGATTTTTCGATGTCGCCGCCTTTGCTCACACTTTCAAAAACCATACAGGCGAGACGCCAAGTTCATTTCGGACCTCCCGCTGGAAACGACGTCAACAGGTTTGACATGCCCATCAAACAAAGGGGAAAACCACGAGATTCCAATTCAAATTAACAACTGGATTCGCTTCTCTGTTTCAGGACTCCGTAGGGAACCACCACGGAGCCGAGAAATACCGGGTTCTTTTGCGCGGAGCCGTTCTTCCCGAAACATTCCAACGGCGCATGGAAGTTTTTTCCTTTCCGGAAATCTTCTTCCTGAAACTGCCGGATCATCTCGTCAAAGATCCCTCGTGCGCGATCAGGATATTTCCGGCTCAACACCGAAATCAACCAGCCGCTCGGCGTGTGCCAATACGCCCCGTTTTGATAATGGTTATGGGGAGTCACAGACTTGTCCCACGCGGAGCTTTTGGAGGCATCATGGTTGGTCGGAACGTGACGGAGTGCCCCCCGATAACAGATCGTCCCTTCGTCGAGCGCTTTCACGATCTCCGCCCGGGCGGCCGTGGCTCTCCGGCCCTTGAGAAGCCCCAGATACAGCGCGTAAATTGTTCCCCAGACATCGGGCTGCCGCCCGATCTCCGTTGCCGCCATAAGCCAGCCCCCAATCCTGGAGGGCTCATCAAAGGTGGGCGCCAGATTTTCTGAAATGGCACTGACCCCTCCGCGCCAGAATTCCGCCTTGCGAGAATTTCCTAATGCCTCTTCAAGCTCAGCCAACTGCTGACCCGCGCGCCATCGCAGCAGGGAAGCGAATAAAAGATGGCCGGTCATGTAGATGGAATCACAAAAAATAAATCCGACCGCCCGGCGCTTGGCATCAGTGTAGATGAGCCCGCTCTGCGGGTCGGCACGGGGGGCCTGAAATGCGCGGCGCAGGCGCTCAATCAACGCAAGACCCGCGACCTTCCTGCGCAGAAAGCCGATGCTTTTTGTTTTCTTCCAGAAATGATGAGCGATCAGAATAAAATCGAAGTGGTTATTTGTCGGCGGAGTGACTCCCCATGGCTCCCCTCCCTGATCTTCTCCGCTGGAGTAAGTGCCCGGAAAAAACACGGGCTTCCCGTTGAACAAGACATGGTCGGGGATCGCAAAAGGCGGGATGACCGCCCCGCTTTTCAACGTCCTTTCCTCCGCTCCGTTTTGAGTTCCGGCGATAAGGTTCAGGTGATCCGAAACCTCCCGGGGCGTAACGAATCCCGTTCCCAGCGTGAGGGAAAAATCCTGCGTCCAGACGGCAGGGTAGCAGTTGCGTCCTCCCGGACGGATGAGCGTGCAGCCGGATGTGTTTGCCGGAAATTTCCGGCTCACCTGTTCGCCCGGCCGGACCCGTGCGGCCTCGATGGAATCGCGGGTAAAGTCCGCCAGAAAACTCAAGGATGCCGGATTCAGAATTGTTCGCTTTTTCATAACATGTCAGTAACCGCTTGGGGATGTGATGGGAGGAAATTATCGGAACAGATCCGGCAGGTTCGCCCACTCCCCGTCACGGGACAGCCGGGCCACCTTGGCATCGAATGCTTGCCAGTCGTCCTCGCTGATCAGTTCGTAGCTGTGACCCCAGAAATAAAAGACACTCCCCAGGGATTTCGCTTTCTTGTATTTCAGCCAGAATTCCGGATCGAGAAAATGACAGTCCGCATGCAACGCCATGGCCTCCGCGGGAGGAAAGCTGGGAGTGACGGATTTTGTGGTGCGCGCATAGAGGTGCCCCGCATCCCGGACAGCGGCCTCCACCTCCGAATTGTAGTCGCCGCAGGGATAGGCGAACCCGGTCACCGCATAGCCGAACAACTGCTCCAGACGTTTGCGCCCCTCGACGATCTCTTTCTTCATCCGCTCAGGGGAAACCTGAGTGAGGCAGGGGTGGGATACGGTATGGTTGGCCACCAGAAACCCGGAATACACGTCGGTCAACTCGTCCAGAGAAAGCTTCCAGACTTCCTTGGTGTTTTGAAATTTCCAGCCCGTATAGCGTTGCGTTTTGTGCAGGCCGATGTTCAGGTTGAACGACGCCTTGGCACCATATTTTCGCAGGATTTCTATGAGGCGGACATCATCAACGACTCCATCATCCCAGCATTGAACGATTTTCATAACACGGCTGCCGCAGCCAGGGAGTTGAGGGGGCATTTCATCGGGTTTTTGCGAGTCAGAATTTGGACATTTCCATTTGTATCACCCACACAAGCAGCCGACCAGAAAGGCAGTCAATGACGATTTCGCCAACCGGCTGTTCGGAGAAGATGATGAAAAAGATCTACCAAGGATTAAGAAAACTCAACGCGAAATTTTCTTTCCCTGAAAAATTCGAACTGTTGCTTTGCCAGAAGTTTCCTTCTCGGAAGATGCCGGGGCAACTTTTTCCTGGCCTCACCACTTCAGCAGAGCGCTTTGGATTTTCAGTTCCTGAAGTTGGGCATAAGCGGCAGGAGCGTCTTTCCAGGAAAAAACCTGATCGATGAGCTTTGAGGCAGGAATTTCCCCGTTTCGCAGCCCTTGGGCACAACGGAGGCGCTCATCGATGCCCCGGTCTCCGGCGGCGATCACCACCACGCCTTCACCGCTCATCTGGCCGTTTGGATTGAAGGGGAAGGCTTCCAGGTAGTTGGCTTGAAAAACAAGGCGCGGCCAGTTGTTCGTGTAAATGGAAACCGGCTCGCGGATATACTGCCCCCGCGCCATGGGGGGAGTTTGGCGCGTAAGCCCCCAGGCCAGTTGGGCGCCGGGGTGTGAACCGGAGGCTTCGACGACGATATCGAAGCCGCCCCGGCTGTGGGTGAGCAGACGCGCTTTGACATCCGGTTCCCCGGCGTCGAAGGCCATGTCCACTCCAAGGTTCCGACTGCGCTGCAACCGCTCCTGCGACAAGTCAGCCACCACAACCCGGCAACCTTTGGAAAGAAGCCATGCGGCGGACAGCAGCCCGATCAGCCCCTGCCCGATCACGACCGCGCTTTCCCCCGGTTTCGGAGCAGCGGCAAGGACTCCCCGCAGGCTGATCGCTCCGATCTCGACGAGGGCATAGGTGGTGGGATCTTCGATTTCCGGCAACGGAATGGGACGCTGGTCGATGTCGATCTGGTGAACCTGAATGCGGGAGTGTCCGCCATAGAGGCAGTTGATGTCGGAAAAAGGCCGCGGATTTATCGTGCTGACCAGATCCCCTGTCCTCCACTCTTTGGCTTCGGTGCCGACTTCCACAATACGGGAAATCGCATTGTATCCCGGGATATACGGAAACTTTTTGCCGGCCCCGTAGTGCCCGGCCAGCATGCGGATCTCGGTGCCGGGGGAAATCGCACTGACGATAGTTTCTGTCATGATTTCCCGCGCCCCAAGGGCGGGGACTTCGACGGTGCAGGTTTCAACGACACCGGGAGCGGAGAAGAGGACGGCTTGGGTTTTCATAGGATGGATGGAATACGCGGGTTTGAGTTTTTAAAGTTTTAGTGTTGAGATGAAGAGTTGAGCGAAACGCCATCGGGCAAGGGCAGAGCGATCCGCTGGCCTTGGCGGGCGGATTCGTAGAGCCCGAGGATGATTTCCAATCCCGTGAGCGCATAGGCCGCATCGATGCGGCACGGCTTGCCGGTCCGGAAGCAGTCCAGCATGTCGGGGAACGCGCGGTCATAGAACAAATTCATGTCCGAGTCGTTGTGGTGAAAATGCTCGCCAAAGACCGGCGACTGCTGGGGCCGCCCGCCGCCAACCGCCCGGCAAATCGATCCCGTGGCATCATGGGGCGAGAGGTAGAGCTCGACGAGGCCGTTCTCGCACACGGCTTGCAAACAGGGCTGCGTGAAGCGGTCGCCCGACTCGATCGTAAGCCGGCTTTTGTCATCGAAAAATGCTGTTGCCACAATGTTCTTTTCGGTTTTGACGCCTTGATAAACAGCGGGGTCGCTCCAGTCCACGGCAGCCTGAACGGCAACCGGCTGGCGGCCTTCAAAAGCCAGCAGGCAGGTGTCCACCAAGTGAGGGCCAAAGTTGATGAACCCCTTGCCCGGATGTTGCAGGTTGACCTGCCGGACAGCTCCGTATTCCCCGCCCGCAACCTGGTCTTGGAACCATTCAAAACATCGCCCGTATCGGCGTTGATGATCGACATAGACACGCGCATTTTTCGTTTCTGCCAGCGCCAGGATCCTCCGGGCGGCACCCATGGAAACGGCAAACGGCTTTTCGACCACCAAAACTTCGCATCCGGATTCCAGAGCAGCCATCGCCATCTCTTCGCGGTCGGGCGGAAAGGCACAAATGCTCACCCATTCCGGCTTTTCCTTTTGAAGCATCTCGCGATAATCGGTGTATCCTTGCACCCCGGGAAATTCCCCGCAGAAATCTGAAACGTTCTTCGGGTTCCGGCTGGCGGCCGCGACGAGCTCCACACCGGCAAGCGGCACGAGCGCGCGGGCGTGCGCATACGCAATGGAATTCACTCCGCCTCTTGACGCATTGCAGGGACCACAACCGATGATTGCCGCTCTCAAGGATTTCATGCCGGCGAGAATTCTGTTGATTTGTTCCCGCGGCAAAGAGAATAAATTGGACAGTCCAATTTTTATGCCGAAAAAAAACCTGACCGTCCGTCTGCTGGCAGAGCTCTGCGGCGTTTCCAAATCGACTGTCGGCATGGCCCTGCGGAACGATCCGCGCGTTGCGGCAAAGACGCGGGCCCGGATCCAGGCCTGCGCCGCGAAGCACGGCTACAAGGGGGATCCCCGCGTATGCCATCTCATGTCCCTCCTGAAGCGCGGACGCCGCAAGGCGGTCTGGAATATCGCCTGGCTCAACAGCGCGAAATCCAAGCATGCCTGGACCTCGCTGCCTTGGCTCTCCGGATATTTGAAAGGAAGCCGCCGGCGCGCGGAAGAGCTGGGTTACGATATCGATCAGGTCTGGATACGCGATCAGACCCCTGCCCAGCTCGCAAAAGTTCTCAAAGCCCGCGGAATCCATGGGCTGCTGATCCCGTTTCCCGAGCAGACGGAATATTGGTCGCGCTTTCCATGGGATGAGTTTTCCGCGGTGGTCGTTGACGAATATGATGTCAGACTCTCCCTGCCGCACGTGATCAGCGACCGCCACAGCAACATGCGGATCGTGCTTGATGAGCTGGAAAAGGCCGGCTACCGCAGGCCGGCCCTGTGGCTGCAGGATCGGGTGGATGAAATCCGGGACACTTATTCCAGCGCATTTCTTGGCTGGCATCACAAACGGGGGCGGCACCATCCTCTGCTGTGGTCGTTCGAGCAACAGGATCCGGCCACCATGCGCAGGCAGATCAACTCCCGCCGCCCGGATGTGATCATCTGCTGCCACAACGGAACGCTCAATCTCCTCCAGCAGGCGGGGTTTTCCGTGCCGGGGTCCCTGGCCGTCGTTCATCTGAACCTCGCCGCAGATGTTCCCGGCTGGTCCGGGATTGACCAGAGGCACGAGCGCATCGGCGTCACCGTGCTGGATGCCCTGAACACACTGCTGATCAAAGG
>JBAXXD010000117.1:0-11986 GCA_037128135.1 Verrucomicrobiia bacterium | reverse complement strand
GCCCTACGGGCTCGCCCGCCTGCTTCGGGAGGCATGTTGAAAAGGTACCAGTGTGGAATGCCACTAAGTTAAGCCCCGAAGGGGCAACATCCAACAAGCCCAGGGCAAGGGTCCGCGCCGCCCTGGGTCTTGAAAAATGAGGAGCCCTGCCCTGAATTGGGCAGCATCCCAAAACCGCCTTAACTTAGCCATTCGGGTACCAGTCTGCATATTCTTGCATTTTTCGGGTTTGGCAGATGTCCAGGCCGGACGCCTGGCACCGTGCCCGTGCATGTTTTCCCGGAAGCTGCCTTCGCGGTGAGTTCCCGCCGGGATGAATGATTCGACTCGGGATGCTGTTTTTTCTTCGAGCCCCCTTGTGCCCATTTTATTCTCGCTCATTCTGACAGGATTCTCTGCGCCTCAGCGTCTCAGCGTCTCCGCGCGAGTCTGTTCCTGACATTCGTCCGCTGTTTTCAGTGGATGCTTACCCCGCTGGCGGCTGTCAGGATTTCTGCCGCCGTTTTGAAGTGGGTTTTCGCGAAGTTCTCGAGCGCCTCGGCACCGTGGCGGGAGACGAGTTCGGTGGCGGCGGCTTTGACGGCGGGCGAGGCGCCGCGCGGGAGGCTGATGCCGGACGAGCTGGCGGCGTGCTCGAGCCAGCCGATGAATTTTTCCCGGGCGAGGATCGAGGCGGCGGCGACGGCGAAATCCGACTCCGCCTTCGTCCGCTGGTCGAGGCGGATTTGCCGTCCCTTTTCCATGAGCGAGCGCTCGAGGACGCGCGCGTCGGCGAACTTGTCCGAGAGGGCGCGACGACAATCCGGGCGGGCCTCGCAAAGGTTTTCGATGATCCGGGCGTGGCCCCACGCGAGCAGGCGGTTGAGGTTTCCGATTTTCCGGTAGAGATCGTTGTAGCGCGGCGGGGCGATGGTGACGAGGCTGTGCGGCGCGCCGGATTTCCGGATCGCGGCCGCGAGGGTTCGGATCCGTTTGTCCGAGCCGATCGCCTTGCTGTCTTGCACGCCGGCGTCGCGGAGAGTCCGGGCGAGATCGCCATCCACATAGACCCCGGCGATGACGAGCGGCCCGAAGAAGTCGCCCTTTCCGCTTTCATCGATGCCGAAATGCGGCTCGAAAAGCTCCGGGGAATGGACTTCTTCATACCCGAGTTTCGCCTCGCCGAGCACGCGCGGCTCGAGCAGGAACATGATAAAATCCTCGATCCCTTTTCCCTGGATCACCGCCTTCGGACCTTTTTCGTAAACGGCGATCGTGAGCTTGTTCTTCCGCGCTGAGTAGAGCATATACGGCTTGTCTTCGAAGTCGTATCCCTCCTCGGCCAGGATCTCTTTGAGGAGTTCCGCCTGAGCCGGAGTGAGCGGCGCCGTGTGCGAATGCAAAGATTGCGGCATCGGGCTATTCAGTGCGTAATCCCGGGAGGCTGTCGAGATGATACCGAAGACTTTCCATCGGGCGCTCCGTGCGTGGTTCCGCAAATGCGGGCGCGACCTGCCGTGGCGGCGGACGCGCGATCCGTATGCGATCCTGGTTTCCGAATTCATGCTCCAGCAGACGACGGTGGCGGCGGTGATCCCGTATTTTGAGCGATGGATGCGGATGTTTCCGGACGTGCGTTCTCTGGCGCGCGCTGACGAGCAAGCGGTGCTCGGGCAGTGGCAGGGGCTCGGCTACTACTCGCGCGGACGCAACCTGCTCCGCGCCGCGAGGGAACTGGAGGAAAAGTTCGGTGGCGCGATCCCGCGCGATCCGCGCACCCTGCGCCGGCTTCCGGGCATCGGTCCCTACACGGCCGCCGCCGTGGCCGCGTTCGCGTTTGACGAGTGTGTCCCCGTGCTCGATGCGAATATCCTCCGCGTGATCGCGCGGCTTGCTGATTTCAAAAAGCCCGTGACGACCGCCGCAGGGAAGCTGTTCCTCGAGCGGACCGCCCGCAGGTTCCTGCCGGACTCCGGCGGGCGCGATCATTCCTCCGCGCTGATGGATCTCGGGGCCACCGTTTGCCGGGCGGGCGCGCCGGATTGCGCCGCGTGCCCGCTGAGAAGGTTCTGCCTGGCCAAGGCACCGGAAAAAATTCCGGTGAAGCCCGCGAAAAAATCTCTCATCCACGAGCGCGACATCCGCGGGTTTGCCATCCGGGGCGGAATGGTTTTTCTCACGTGCTCCGCCGGCCCGCGCTGGCGCGGGCTTTGGCTGCTGCCGCCCGCACAGCCCGGTGCGAAGCCGCTTCTCGAATCGACGTTTTCGGTCACCCGCCACCGGATCCGCATGGAAGTCGTTCGGGCCCGTGCCTCAAATGCCTGGACGCCCTTCCCGCTTACCAGTCTCCCCCCGATGCCCTCCCCGCACCGGAAGGCGCTCGAGCGGCTGCGGGAAATGAGCGGGCAATAATTTCAGACATCCTGATGTGCGGGGAAAGCTGGTGAGCCGTTAAATGGTAGATGGCTTGCCAAGCGAGTGATTTCCTGATGGAATAGTTGATGTTCAGCCGCAGCGTTAGGATCCTATGAACTCTTTTGATTTTGAAATCATAACGTGGCTCAACCAGTTTTCCCAGCATTCCTGGACGTTCGACAATCTCATTGGCATATTATCCACGAATCATTTGCTGAAAGGGGGCGTGCTGGCAACGATCCTTTGGTGGGCATGGTTCAAGCATGGGAGCGCACCCAACCGCGAGCACGTCATCGCAACCCTGCTGAGTTGCGTTGCCGGGTTTGTCCTGGCAAGAGCCATGGCATTAACCCTGCCCTTCCGCTTGAGGCCCCTTCACGAGGCGAGCTTGAACTTTTTTCTTCCGCACGGAGGGAACCCGGCTCTTTTAGATGGGTGGAGCTCATTTCCGAGCGACCATGCCGTGCTGTTTTTCACCCTGTCCACCGGCGTGTTATTCATCTCGAGACGGGTGGGAGTCTTTGCGCTCGCTTACAGCGCATTGTTTATTGCTCTGCCGCGTGTCTATTTAGGATTGCATTATCCGACGGACGTCATTGCGGGGGCACTGATCGGAATTGCCGTTGCCCTAGCCGGAAACCTCTACATCTTCCGGAACAGGAATATCCGGTTGATCGTGAGCTGGTCGCGCGAGAAGCCCCATGTTTTTTACCCGATGTTTTTTCTCCTGAGCTATCAGATTGCCGATATGTTTGACAGCAGCAGGGCTCTGCTCGGAGGGGTGAAAATGTTGGGGCTCTGGCTCATGGGGCATCAAAATTAATCCGAAAGAAAAAGGGGGCGGCAGCACTTTTCTCCGGGGCGGACTTCTGGCTCCTGCCCTTGGCAGAGAGGGTCGTTGAGCAAGTCCTCAAGCGGATGCGCCCCGTCCTTGCTACGGCACCTGGCCGTAGGAGGCGGTTTCCCCGTGCTTTCTGAGGAAATGTTTTTCCGAGAGATACCCGGGCGCGGGAGTGACCCCGGGGTTGATGGCCAGCGTCATCATCGCCATGTCCGCGACAATCTCGAGCGCCTGTGCGGTCTCGACGGCTTTTTTTCCGGAGGCTCCCCAGGTGAACGGGCCGTGGTTGCGCACGAGCACGGCCGGGATATCGAGCGGGTTCAGGCCTGAGAACCGCTCGATGATGACATGGCCGGTTTCCCATTCGTAGGCGGCTTCGACTTCCGCCGCAGTGAGCGCACGGGTGACCGGCACGGGGCCGCGGAAATAGTCTGCATGGGTGGTGCCGAAAAGCGGGATTTCCTCCGCCGCCTGAGCGAAGGCGACAGCGCAGCGCGAGTGGGTATGCACGACCGAGCGGATCCCGGGAAACCCGAGAAACAGCCGGCGGTGGGTCGGCGTGTCGGACGAGGGGCGCAGGTTCCCCTCGACAACCTGCCCGTCGAAATCAACGAGCACCATGTCCTCGGGCCGGAGGGCGGCGTAGTCCACCCCGCTGGGTTTGATGGCAAACACCCCGCGCCCGCGGTCGCAGACGCTGACGTTGCCGAACGTCAGGTCAACGAGCCCGCACGCGGGCAGCAGCCGGTTCGCCTCGCAGCACTCGCGCTTGAGATCGTCCATGGCTTATTTTGCTTTCAGCAGGCCGCGGAAGACGTTTTCTCCGGGGTAGGGGACGCACTCCGGATTCGGTGTGAACACCTCGGCGAAACCGAGAAGCTTGAAGGCGTCGAAAAGCGCGGCACCGCAATGGCTGAACGCGACGGCCGCGTGGTGGTGGAACCGCCCGAGCAGGACGTGCCGGTAGAACCGGCTGAACCCGGGCAGATACGCGGTGCCGGTCGCCCCGAAGGTTTTCGGATCCAGATCAAGGAAGTGGCCCTCGATGATGTAGGCGCGCATCCTGTCGCCGGTGCCGTGCACCTGCACGACGGTGATCGGCGAGCCGATGAACTGGCCCTCGAGCGTGCCGCGCGTGATGTCGGCCGGCGTCTCCGGCTCCATCAGCCGCTTCATGATGACCTGGTATTTCATCTCGGGATTCTTCAGGAGCTTGGGGGCCGCGTTGCCGCAATGGAACATGCCAACCATGTCCTGGATCGGATACTGCTTGAGGCTCGCGTGCAGATCCTTCGGGATGCTGTGGTTGATGTCGAGGATCGCCACGGCGTTGTCCGAGGCGTATTGAGCGAGCAGCTCGGCGATGAGCGAGTAGCAGTCGTTTTCGCACGCGATCGGGAACCCGCCCTGGGCCATCCGGCCGTTGATGTAGCAGGGCACATGCTTGAGGCTGAACTCCTGCTCGCTCCAGCACTGCGTGGCCGCGCCGGAAAGCTTGAGCCGGTCCCGGAAGCTCCTCACCGCCTTTTCGTATGTGGAGAGGCGGGCGACAAATTCCTTGTCGTCGGGGATGCTCGGCGTTTCCTTTTTCATGTCCGCCGCGATTTCCGCCGCACCCTCGGATTCCCGGATCCGCTTGATCTCGTTCTGCAGGTCGAAAAGGCCGAGCTCCTCGACCTCGACCCCGATGGAATTCACCGAAGCCAGATTGTAGTTGCAGGTCTCAAAGTCGCGCGGACGCGGCCCAAACAGCCCGACCGTTGCGTTGCCCGTGCCCTTGACGATTTTTGCGATCTGGAGGAAATGCGCGATTTCCACAACCCCTTCCTCCGCGCTGACCACCGGCATTTCGGGAATGTGGACCTTGCCGAGCAGGCCCCGCTTGCTCACGCCAAGAACGGCGGAAAGCAGCCCGCAGAGCGCGTCGCCCCGCTTCTGCAGGAGCGACGAGCCGGATTCCTCGGCGGCGGCAAGGATCATCACCGGGCGGTCGAAATTCTTGATGAACCATGCGTCCTCGATTTCGGGAGAAAAATTTCCGAGATAAAAAACGACCGCATCGCAGCCGGCCGCCCGGAGCTGGCGGGCGGCGTCGAGCGCGTGATCCTTGGTTTCGATGATCGCCGATTCGCCCTCCGGCGTCGTGAGCGCGATGCCCGCCGCCTTCGCGGCCCCGAGCAGGCGCCGGGTGCGCTCGTCGGAAAGCGCGCGCGGAAAGCAGTTCCGCGAGGCCGAGACCAGGCCGAGTTGGATGTCAGGTGAGTACGTGCCGAGTGGGAGATACATGGTTTTGTTCTTGTTTGTGGAATGATTCAGCGGCTCTGCCCCTGCGGGATTGCGATCAGTGAGCTCGTCCCGCAGTCCCTGCCGGGTGGGAAATTCATTCCGGCACAAAAACAGGACGGATCGGGTGTTGTAAACAAGCAAATTTGCTCTCCGAAAAAAATCATTGATCGCGAAGTCCGCGAAGTGCATTGTCCGCGTGCGGCTGACTCGCTTCGGTTCCGAAGCGCTAAAACGGCAAATCCATCTATGAAAAAGACATTCGGACAGTTTATACGCTCCCTGCGTGTTGAGCGTGGCATGACCCAGCGGGCCCTTTCGCAGGCGGTCGGCTTTCGCAGCCTCGCCCATTTGAGCGACATCGAGAGCGGCAAGAGAAACCCATCTACCGCGACGTTCGCGAAGTTCGCGAAAGCTCTCGGCGTGACGGTGGCGGCTCTGGAAGAGCACGATGTGCGTGGGGTGATCGAGGAGGCCAAGGCACTTTTTTCCCGCAAGCCGGAGATGGTGGGAGCATTTTTCAAAGTGATCGAGGCGGCGAAGAAGATGGAAGCCGGGGAATTGGTGGGCCGGGTGGTCGGCAAGGTTTCGAGGCCGGCTGGGCCTGTGCAAGCCAAGCCCGCGTCTTCCGGCAGGACGCCCAAGCCCGTCGAAAAGGCAAAAAGAACCGCCGATCAGCCGACCTTGTTCTGAATCTGGGAAAAAGCGCATGCGAATCGCTTGCGGAGGGCGAAGATCGGCGATAATTTTCCTGTTATGAGGAACGGACGGGGATCGGCGGGCAATGTCATCGCTGCGGTTTGCAGTTTTTTTCTTGCTGTGCCGGGCGGGAATGCGCTCGAGGCCGACCTGATCCTGCCGGAGGCGGTTGCGCCTGCGAAGGAATGTGCATTGACCGTGGAATCCGAGCGGCGTGCGGGGAGCATTGCGAGGTTTCTGGAGGCGGTTTTCGAGGAGGAAACCCTCGGGCCGGACCGTGCGTTGGCGACGAAGCGGGAGGTGCTGGTGCTCGATCCCGGGTTCACAGATCTTGCGATGGATGTCGCCCGTCAATATCTGCGGCACGGGGAAGTCCAGGAGGCGATCTCCGTTCTCAAGGACGCGGCAAAGTCCGCGCCGAAACGCGTCGAACCGCCGCTCGCTCTGGCAGGAATCTACCTCAGGCAGCTCGAGAAGCCGGATCTCGCCGAGAAATTTGCCGCGCAGTCACTGGCCAGCGCTCCGGACGATTCCGCGCCCTACCAGATCCTCTACGAGATCTACAAAGCCGGGGGGCAGAATTCCAAGCTGGACGGGCTCTTCGCGAAGGCCCTCAAGCGGCCCTCGCCGCCGGCGGATTTCTGGCTCGACCTCGCGGAGCTGCGCCTCCGCCCGCCCGTCCGTCCGGATTCCTCCACGCTGGATTCGCTTCTCGAACGCGCCCAGGAGGCCGCCGCCGATCACCCGGAGCCGCTCGCCCGCGTCGCCGGATATTTTCTTCTCGCGAACCGACCCGACCGTGCGATTCCACTTTTTGAGGTGGCCCTCGCGCTCCGTCCGTCTCTGCCCGGTGTGCGGGAGCGGCTGGCCGCGGCGCTGCTGCAGACCGGGAAAAGCGAGGAAGCGGGCCGCATCATCGAGGAGATCCTCCGGGCAGATCCTCTCGACCTCCGGGCCTATGACCAGCTTGCTGATCTTCGTTTCCGTGCCGGCGACTTCACGCGCGCCCTCGCGAACATGCGCCAGGCACTCCTCATCGCCCCGCCCGATCCGCGCCGCCACGACCGGATCATCCGGCTGAGCCTGGCCATGAATGACGGCCGCGGGGCGCTCCAAGCGGCGGAGGATGCGGAGAAACAATTTCCGGGCGTCGCGGAGTTCGCGCTCTGCAAGGCGCTCGCCCTGAGCTGTGCGGGGCGGCACGAGGAGGCCGTCAAAATTTTCGAGCGGATCCTGATCGAGGCGGGAACGTTCCGCCCCGAACTCCTCGACGCGGATTTTTTCTTCAGCTACGGGGTTGCCGCCGAGCAGGCCGGACGGCATGACACAGCGGCCGAACTTTTCAAGAAATCCATCGCGAGCGATCCCTCGAATGCCGCCCGCGCGTGCAACTACCTGGGATACATGTGGGCGGAGCGCGGAGAAAACCTCGCCGAGGCCGAGCAGTTGATCCGCCGCGCGCTCGGTGCCGACCCGGAAAACGGGGCCTATCTCGACAGCCTGGGCTGGGTGCTTTTCCGGCAGGGCCAATACGGGGATGCGCTCGACCAGCTCCTCCGGGCCGCCTCACGGTTTGACGCGGAGCCGGACCCCGTCGTCTTCGGACACATCGGCGACACCTACGAGAAGCTCGGAAACTCCCCGGAGGCCGTCCATTACTGGCAGAAAGCTCTTCGGCTGGATCCGGAAAATGCCTTGCTCACCGGCAAGCTCGACGCCCATACCTCGCGCGTCGTGAAAACTCCCGCGATGCCGGGCCAGTGACGCCGGCTCACTCGACGAACTCGATTTCGTCCACGGGGGGGATCAGCCCGCGCTCCGCAGCGGCCCCCAGAAACCGCCGGATCGCCTCGCGCCCGGCATCGCCGTAGTCGAGCGTATGATCATTCACATACATCCCGATGAACTCGTCGGCGAGCGGGACATCCAACCCGCGGGCGTGGGCCATGCTGTGCTCGACCGCCGTCCTCCGGTGTCCGAGGCCGAAGCGGATGCTCTCGCGCAGGATGTCCGAAAGCTCGGAGCGGACGGCCGGCGGGATGTCCCTGCGCACGACGTTTCCGCCGAGCGGCAGGGGGAGTCCGGTCTCCTCTTTCCACCACGCCCCGAGATCGCGCACCAAATGGAAGCCATCCCGCGCATACGTGAGCTGGCCCTCGTGAATGATGAGCCCCGCCTCCGCGCTCCCGTCTCTCACCGCATCGAAAATCCTGTCGAACGGCACGACCACATGCGGGAAATCCGCCCCGAGAAACAGCTGCGCCGCCAGATACGCGCTCGTCATTTTTCCCGGAATCGCAATCCGCCGCGCGCGCAGCCACTCCCGCCGCGCGCCGTCATCCGGAAGCTCCTTCGCCCGCTCGTCGGACGTGATGAACATGGGCCCGTATCCATCGCCCATGCTGGCGCCGCTGGGCAGCAGGGCGTAGCGGTCGAGCAGGTAGGCGAGCGCATGGATCGAAACCGCCGTGATATGAAGCTCCCCGCGCGTCGCCCGCTCGTTCAGCGTCTGGATGTCCTGCAGGATATGCTCGAACCGGTAGCCCCGCTGGTCGATCTGCCCGGTGGCCATGGCATAAAACATAAAGGCATCGTCCGGATCCGGCGAGTGGCCGAGCGTCAGGGTGAGAGATTTCCAGTCGGTCATATGAGCCGGGTATCCAATCACGTCCCGCCCTGTCTTGCCAGCGGAGTTTGCTGGGCGCGAGGATGTCGCCGACAAGGTAGAGCGTTTCGAAATCATTTTCCTTGAGAAAATCAAGGAGCTGTGCGGCCTGGCTGCCTCGGGTGCCAAGATGAACGTCCGAAATCCATCCCGTCCGGTAATGATTCATGGAATATCCAGATCCTCCCCCGAATCGATCCGTCGGGAAACATTTCCCGTGTGACAATACTGTGACATTGCCCGGAAGGATTGCCGCTTGTGATCCCGCAGGCGGTGCGGGATTATTGAAGCATGAAAAAATCAACCGCCGAGGCATCGCCTGCTAAAACGCTTCTCGAAGAAATCGAACATTTCCGCGCCGCAGGCCACGGTGCCTACGATGCCGCCCGGTCAAACTTTGACTGCCGGCTCGCCGGAATCAAATCTCTCGTCGAGAATCTGGGAATGCCTGAAAACATCCCGCAGAAAAAATTGCGCGACATTCGGGATATGCTCACCCTTCTCCGCGATCCTCGGATCAAGCCCGGAAAAGGACGCCTGAAAGATTTGAAAAAGATGGGCGTGATTTCCGATGATCTTGAGATGATGGTCGAACACTGGTCCTGACGGGCATGGCCCGAACTCAAGAGCGGTTTGGGATGTAGAAGCGGCAAGATGCCGCTTCAACGGGTTTTCATCGCAAAGATTCCTGATCGTGTCGGTCGGCGTATTTGCGCGATTTGCTCCGGTGCTCGCGCCTGGCGCGGATGTCGGCGGTCATCTGGCGTTTTTTGCGGCTTTGCCGGAGCTTGGCGATCTCCTCATCCAGCTTCAGGAATCCCTCGAAGCGTGAGGGGTCCATCTTTCCCGCGGCCAGAGCCGCCCGGATCGCGCATCCGGCGTCCGGGCCATGCCGGCAATCGCCGAACCGGCATTGTCCTGCGAGCTCCTCGATGTCGGCAAACCGTTCGCGCAGGGTCGCCTCATCGGTCCACATGTGAACTTCGCGGATGCCGGGGTTGTCGATGAGGATTCCGCCCCCGGGCAGCACCATCAGCTCGCGGGCCGCGGTGGTGTGGCGGCCCTTACCGGTGGTGGCATTGACCTCGTCGGTCCATTGATATTCCCCGCCGAGAAGGCTGTTGATCACGGACGATTTTCCCACGCCGCTCGAGCCGATGAAGGCGAGGGAAATACCGGGGCCGAGATAGCGCTTCAAAACATCCGGGCCGGATATTTTTTCCAGGCTGGTGACATGCACGTCGGCCTCGGGATTCAGTGCGCGGATGGCATCGGCGGCCGTCCGGTTTTGAGCGGCGGGAAAAAGGTCGGCCTTGTTGACCAGCACGACCGCCTTCGCACCGCTGCGGCCGATGATTGCGAAATAGCGCTCCATCCGCCGGAGGTTGAGGTCCGGTCCGGCATCGGTCACCACGACGACCACGCTGACGTTGGCGGCGATGACCTGTTCCTCGGTGCTGCGGCCCGACATCTTGCGGGACAGGCAGGTTTGTCTGGAGAGCCTGGCGCGGATGACGTGTTCCTTGTTGGTGCCGCCGGTCTCGACCGCCACCCAATCGCCGACTGCGGGCAGTTCCGCATCGGTCTCCGCATCGTGATAAAGCTTTCCGCCCATCACGACCACCAGTTCCCGGCCATCTCCCAGCAGGGCGCCATAGGTGATCTTGTTGTCGCGGATCAGGCGCGCGGGCACCCAGCCTTTCGCGATGTGGATGGAAAATTCCTTTGCGAAGGCGGCGTTCCATCCGAGATCTTCGAGGGTCATGCGTCGTCGGGATCTTCTTCGAGGGCGGCTGCGATCAAGGCCAGGATCTCCGGGCGGCCCCGGCCGAGCTTCGCAGAACTGAGCAGCGACTCCGGACGATCTCCGCTGATCTCTTCCATGCAGTGCATGAAGGCCCCGATATTTTCCTGCGCGCCCGCGCCGGAAAGCTTGTCCGCCTTGGTAAAAACGAGGGCGAATGGAAGCCCGCAGCCGACCATCCAATGGAGGAACTCGAGATCGATCTTTTGCGGGCTGAGCCGCGAATCAATCAGCACGAAAGTTCCCCGGAGGTTCGGGCGTCCCTGCAAATAGCCGGCCACGGACGCGCTGAAGTCGCCGCGCTCGCTCCGGCCGACCTTCGCATACCCGTAGCCAGGAAGATCCACCAAACTCCAGCTCCCGTTTATCGTGAAAAAGTTGATCAGCCGGGTTTTTCCCGGCGTACTGGAAATTTTTGCCAGGTCATTTTTCCTGGTCAGCATGTTGATGAGCGACGATTTTCCGACGTTCGAGCGTCCGATGAACGCGAACTCCGGGAGCGGGGAATCCGGGCAGGAGTCCAAATCCGGAGCGCTGGAATGAAATGTCGCGCTGCGGATTTTCACGATGCTAATTCACTTCAGCACCGAATGGCACTAACTCAAGAGCGGTTTGGGATGTAGAAGCGGCATCTTGCCGCTTGGATCTCTCTGGGAAAAGCGGCACGATGCCGCTTCTACGTTGGCTTAACTTCACTTCAGCGCCTTGTTCCACTCGGCGATCCGCGCCTTCTGCGCCTCGAAGAGCGCGTCCGGGGAATCCAAAATCTCGATCTTGAGAATCTTATCTCCCTGGGCGATCGCGTTGACGACGTCCTGGCCTTTGGTGACCTCGCCGAAGACGGTGTGTTTGCCGTTGAGGTGGGGGGTCGGGAGGTGGGTGATGAAAAACTGGCTGCCGTTTGTGCCCGGGCCGGCGTTGGCCATCGAGAAGATCCCGGCCTTGTCGTGCTTGAGCCCGGTATTGACCTCGTCCTCGAACTTGTAGCCGGGCCCGCCCGCGCCGGTGCCGGTCGGGTCGCCGCCCTGGATCATGAAGTTCGGAATCACGCGGTGGAATGTGATGCCCTCGTAATACCCGCGCTTCGCGAGGTTGAGGAAGTTTGCGACGGTGAGCGGAGCCTTCGAGGCGAACAGCGTGCCTTCGATATTTCCCTTGCTGGTTTTAACAATGATGCGGATGTCGTCCATAGAACGTGCGTTCGTCGCGGAGATTGAGGCAAATGTCAAACCCAGAAGTAAAAGTTGTCGGCGACGGTTCAAAAGTGGAATTCTCGCCTGTTCAAAAGTGGACAGTTTTC
>JBAXXD010000116.1:0-12057 GCA_037128135.1 Verrucomicrobiia bacterium | reverse complement strand
GTCGGTCAGGCACTCGAGGACGCGCTGGAGATAAATCTCGGCGACCTGCTCGCGCCGGCGCACCGCCGCGAGCTTCGCCGCCGCGTATTCCCTGCCGGGCGACTTCCCCGCCTCGACGAGCTCCCGCAGCTTCGCGGTGAGGTCGAGCGAGCGGATCCTCCCGCAGTGGACGACCACAAACGGTGCGCCCAGCCGAGCCGCCCAGTCCACTGTCGCACGCGTCAGCCGCACCGCCCGCGCGCGGTCGGTCGGACGGTGCGATGTGAACTCGTAGCAATCCGGGTTGTCCGCGCGGACTTCGGGCGGGGAGGGGAGAAAATTGTGGACGCTGCTGATCTGGAAGAGGTGCTTTTTTTTCGCCTCGAGAACCCCTTCGAGAAGCGTGGCGCTCATCCCGTGGCTCAGCTCGATACTGCGGAACCCCATGCCGAGGATCTCCTCGATCATCGCGAGACCGCACGTGTGGCGCGAGGCGTTCCAGCAGGTCGAAAGCGAGAGCGTCATGCGCGAACGGAAAAGGATGAAGGATGAAGGATGAAGGATGAAGCGGTGCGCACGGTTCCCCGGACACCGCTCTCTGCAAGGACGTTCATCGCGCCCAGGTGATCAGGCGCAGCTCGTGGTCCTGCGTCAGGTGCGGGTGGGTCGGGATGACCCGCACGTTGAGGCCGTAGCTTCCGCTCTCGCTGGCAGGGATTGTTCCGGAAAAAATGTGGTTGCCGTCGTCCACATGTTTTTCGAGCGGGAGGTCGGCGATCGTGGCTGAGGTGATCGCGTTGTCGCGCACTGGGCCGAAGTAGGCTTGGACGCGGACGTTTTCGGGTTTGACCGCGCCGAGATGGACGCGCGCGGTGACCTTCATCTGCTCGCCGACGTAAAAGATTTCGTGGGCGACCTTGCCCTCGGGGATATCGTAGCAGATCGCATAATCCTGGATCTTGATCTGCGGCCACTGCGCGCGGATCGCGGATTTCCATTCGCTGAGGGCGACCGCGCTCGCGCAGTGGTTTGCGCTCAGCGCGGTGAAGGCGGCGGCGGCCGGCTCGTAGAGGCGCTCGTTGTATTCCGAGACCATCCGGTGGGTATTGAAGACCGGCACGACCGTGCGCATGGACTCGCGCATGAGCTGGATCCATGCGAGCGGGAGCACGCCGTCGGGCTTCGCGTAGTAGAGCGGGATGATCTGGTTTTCGAGGACATGGAAGAGGCTCTGGATATCCACCTCGTCCTGCAGCGCCTCGGGGCCTCCGGTGATATCGGCGCCGATCGCCCATCCGTTCTTGCCGTTCCAGCTTTCCGGCCACCAGCCGTCGAGCACGCTGAAGTTCAGCCCTCCGTTCGGCGGGAGCTTCATCCCGCTTGTGCCGCTCGCCTCGAGCGGGCGCAGCGGGTTGTTGAGCCAGAGATCCACGCCCTGGCAGAGCCGGCGGCCGACATTCGTGTCGTAGTCCTCAATAAAAACAATCCGCCCCTCGAACTGCGGGTCGCGCGAGATTTTATAGACTTCCTGGATGAGCTTCTTTCCGCCGTCGTCCGCCGGGTGGGATTTTCCGGCGAAGACGAACTGGATCGGGCGTTCCTGGGAGGTGACGAGTTTTCTGAGGCGCTCTGGGTCGCGGAAGAGGAGGGTTCCGCGCTTGTAGGTGGCGAAGCGCCTGGCGAACCCGATCGTGAGCACCTCGCTGTTGAGGAGGCGGTTTGCGTGGCGGACCTGTTCGGGCGGCTCCCCGTTGCGCGCCCGCTGGCGGTGGATCCGCTCGCGGAGGAACTCGATCGAGCGCTGCTTGAGAAGCTGGTGGAGGTTCCAGAGTTCGGCGTCGGGAATGTCAATGACCCCGCGCCAGTAATCGCTGTTCGAGAGCTGGTCCTCCCAGTCGGCTCCGAGGTATTTGGTATAAAGATCCTGGAACTCGCCGGCCGCCCAGGTTTTGATATGGACGCCGTTCGTGATGCTCGTGATCGGGACCTCGTTTCCCGGCACGTCCTTCCACACGTCCTTCCAGAGCTTCCGGCTCACCTCGCCGTGAAGCTTGCTCACGCCGTTAGCGAACCGGCTCGTGCGCAGCGCAAAAATCGTCATGTTGAACGTGTTCTCCGCCGCGACCGTCGCCTGCCCGAGGGCAAAAAACTTTTCGAACGCGATCCCGGCCTGGGCGGAGAAGTCGCGGAAATATTTTGCCATGAGGTCGTGCGAGAACGCGTCATTTCCGGCGGGCACCGGGGTGTGGGTGGTGAAGATGCTCGACGCAGCGACGACCTGGAGCGCGGCGCTGAAGTCGAGCCCCTCGTTCCGGACGTATTCGCGGATCCGCTCGAACCCGAGAAACGCGGAGTGCCCCTCGTTCATGTGGAAGACCTGCGGGGAGATCCCCATGGCGCGCAGCGCACGGAAGCCGCCGATCCCGAGCATGATCTCCTGGCGCAGCCGGAACTCGTGGTCTCCGGCGTAGAGCTGCGCGGTGATCGCCTGGTCGGCCGGGGAATTTTCCGGGAGCAGCGTGTCGAGCAGGTAGAGGTTGATCCGCCCGACCGCCAGCCGCCAGACCTTGACGAAAACGTCGCGCCCGAGAATCGTCACCGCGACCTTCAGCGGCACGCCGTCGAGCTTCACCTCCTGCACCGGCAGATGGTGGAAATTCTGGTTCAGGCTCACCGCCTCCTGCCATCCGTCCCGGTTGATCTGCTGCTTGAAATACCCGTCGCGGTAGAGGAGTCCGACCGCGACAAAGTTGAGGTCGAGATCGGAGGCGGATTTGCAGTGGTCTCCGGAGAGGATGCCGAGCCCGCCGGAGTAGTTGGGGAAGGATTCGTGGAACCCGTATTCGGCCGAGAAATAGGCGACGGGATTCTGGAGCGGAGAGGTCTCGCAGCGGAGTTTCCCGTAGGTGTCCTTGCGCTCCATGTAGGCGCGGTAGCGCGAGTAAACCGCCTGCAGATCCCTGAGAAAATGCTCGTCGCCCGCGACCTCGGTGAGGCGCGACTGGCGGCAGGTCTGCAGCATGCGGAGCGGGCTGTGATTTGTCTCGTCCCACAGCGGGATGTCGAGAAACCGGAACAGCCGCCGCGCCGACGGCTCCCACGTCCACCAGAGGTTGTAAACCATCTCGCGCAGCGGCTCGAGCGCGGGGGGAAGCTTCGGGATGACGTTGTAGGTGAGGATCGGTTCCATGGGATAAATGGGCTCGCCTTTATTTTATACCACCGGACCCGCCAACGGGCGAGCTGTTCGTCAGAAACCCGGGATCCAGCCGGACGCCGACCGATTTTCCCGAGCGCGCGACGAGCTCGACGCCATTTTTCACGGCGCGGATGTCGCGGACCTCATCGAAACCTTTCGGGGCCGGCGCGACCGCCATGATCGAGCTGACCGCGAGCGGGCGCGAGGGATCGAGCGTCGCGCAGGTCGGGATTCCCGCGCGGCTGAGCGCGTTCGGCCGGACCGATTCCGCGTGGCCGAAATGAAAAAACGCCGTGACATCCTCGAGTCCGATGACCCGGCGGTGGCGGCTGTTCCACGGGGCATAATGGCGGCCGCCGTTGGACATCCAGAAGATCGTCGAGCGCAGGACGCGCGGGTCTTTGAGGGAAAACCAGATCCAGCCTTCCTCGGCGACGACCGCGGCCGTCCATGCGAACGCCGGCGCGTCGTCGGAGACGAGCATCACCAGATCCTCGAACCCCTCGCGGGAGGGATAGACCGAAAGATCCGCCCGCCCGCCGTCCGAACGCGGAACATTTTTCAGTGAGGAAAACTTCGCGCCGGGCTTGAGGCACGAATACCCGCCCTGCGCCGGATTTTCAAATGCGCCGGGGAAAACCTGCCCGCGCACAAACCGGCTCGTGCTGATGCGCGCGCTTCCCTGGGCGGGGAGGTGGAGCATCGCGTGGTAGCCGAGCGGCATCCGCCCGGACATCCCGGAGATCACATGGCGCTGATAAATCGCGGGGTGCCCCTCGACCAGAGAAATCCATTTGTCCACCCGCCCGCCGCGCGCCCGGGTCTTCAGCGAAAAGTGCATCGCGGCCGGGTTGTCCGAGGCCTCGCATGTCCACCGCCTGTTGGCCGTCTCTCCATGAACCGGGTGACGCTCACCGCCGTGCTCCGCCGCGTTCCCGCCGAACGGCAGGCAGAAGAAATCCCCGCGAAGGAGCCGGAGGATTTCCGGCGTTGAGCGGGCAAGCGGTTCGGCCGACCAAGGCGCGGCCGAAAGCGGCGCAACCCACCGGCCGCCGACAAGAAATTTCGCCGGCCAGAGGTGGCCGCCTGCGGTTGTCACTCCGGCTTCCACGCACCGGGTTTTGAGCATGCGGGTTTCCTGGCCAAGGACAGTGGATTTTTTTATCCCGGAAACCGGCTTTCCTCCGGCCGGACACGCATCGCATTTCTTCATCGCGGATTTTTTCATCATAGGTGTCATGAACGACAGGGATCCTGTCAAAATTCCTGCCCCGCCGCAACTCCGGGATGATTTTTCAACCCAGCCCGCGCACATCGATCTCGTCCTCATCCCAGCCGAGGACGTGCCCGATCTCATGGAGGAGGGTCGTGCGGATCTCTTCGCGGAAGATTTCCGGGTCATGATCCGAGTAGTCGAGGATGTTTTCCAGCCAGAGCCGGATGCGGACGAGCCCGGCGTCGTCGACGTCGAAGTATCCGAGCGTGTCGGGTTCGATGCCGTCCGCGACATCATCCGGGGAGGGGAGCTTTTCGAGGAGGATCGGGACGCTGCGGATTTCGTCACCCACCGGAGCAGGAAGCTCGGCGAGGGTTGCGGCGGTAACCTCCTCCGCAGTTTTGAGAATCTGCCGCCAGTTCATGCCGCCAGCCTTCCCGGTCGGACCGCTCATGGCAAACCGATAATCTCCGGCAGCCGGCAGAAAAACGCGGGGGCGCAAGGGATTGGCGCAATGGATTTGCCAACGCCGCCGGTTTGCGGAATCTTCGGAGCGCGTGAAGCCATTTCAATTCATCGGCGTTTGGCAAGCCCTGCTGGCGGCGGCGGCCGTTTCGTTTTTTGTCGGATGCCAGACGGGCGGTTCGGCACAGAAGCGGGAGATCCGGACGACGCTCGAGGCCTGCCGGGTGGCGCTCAACAGCCGTTCGTTCGATCAGATGGAGCCGCTACTTTCGGATGCGATCCGGGTGGACGGGATGACCGACGAGCTTTCGCGGGCGGGGCTGCGCGGGGGGATGTTCTGGCCGACGGCGCAGATTGATGACATGCAGATCCTGAAGATTTCCGGGGCTCCCGAGGCAGTCGAAGCCCGGGTGGTTTATTATATGCCGCGGGGGTTTTTGCTGCTTCGCGTCGGGTTCGACAGCCAGTGGCGGATCCGCACGATGGATGCGGATCCCGTTTGGAAATCGCGCGGGTCGGTGGTGAAAGCCCCCTTCCGCTCGCCGTTCGTCGCCACCAGCGGGCTGATGTTCGTGAGGGGGCTGGTCAACGGGCGCACCGGATACCTCTTGCTCGATACCGGCAGCTCGAATCTCCTCCTCAATTCCAAATATTTTTCTCCGGAGAAGGGCGGCGGGATGCCGGGGATCATGAGCACCGTGCTCGGGCTGCAGGGGCAGTCCCAGCGGGCGTTCGTGCGCGAGCTCAAGTGGGGGAACCTTGTGGCGCGCGACATCCGCGGTCAGCTCCACGGGTTTTCGCAAATGGAAGTGCCCGGGATCACCCCGCTGCTCGGCGCGCTCGGGTTCGAGCAGTTCCGAAACTCGGTGCTCGCGTTCGACTGGCCAAACCGGACCGTCGAGGTTTCCCCTCCCGGGAAGGCCGCCGGGCATCCCGCGCCGCGGGCAACGGTTCCCTTTTTCTACTACCTGCACGCGCCGATGATGGACGTCAGGATCGGAGAAAAAGCCTGGCCGATGCTCCTCGACACGGGCTCCCAGGTGAACCTGCTTCCCCGGCTCGACGGGCTCGGCGCGCATTTCCGTAAACTGGGCGCCGGCACGAAAATCAGCGACGGCGGAAGGGTTGGCACCGGATCGTCTCCGCTGGGCATCGTGGATGAGGTGGCCATTGGCGGGATCCGTTATCGCGACATGCTCTTCGCGATCTTCGAGGTGCCCTATCTCGGCGGCAACGGGATCCTCGGCAGCCAGATTCTACAAAGCGGCCGCGTGGAAATCGATTACCCCGGGAAGATGATTTCGATCTGGTGAATCCCGGACGGAATCCTCACAGACAACCCTTTTCGCGCGCTGCCCGGCATGGTAGGTTGCGCGGATGTCCGACAAGCTGACCAGAGGAGAAATCGTGGCGGCGCTTCTCGCCTTGGAGGCCGAGTGCGCCAAGCGCGGCATCGGGGGGGAAATCTGCATCTATGGCGGGGCCGAGATGGTCTTGGTTTTCGACGCCAGAGCTTCGACGCGGGATGTGGATGCCGTCTTTCGTCCAAAATCCGAAATTCAAGCTGCGGCCTGCGCAGTGGCCGGGGATTTGAGTCTTCCTGCGGACTGGCTCAACGATGGGGTGAAGGGATTTCTGTCCCATAGCGAGGAGTTGAACGAGGCGCCGGTAGCCGAGTTGGAAGGGCTCTCTCACCTGCGCATTGTCTGGCCCTCGGCGGAATATCTGCTCGCCATGAAATGCCTGGCTGCACGGTCTGATGATACTGCGGATGATCGCACGGACGTGGAATTCCTGATTCGGAAGCTTGGGTTGACCAGCGAAGATCAAGTCCTCGCGATCGTCGGGCAGTTTTATCCAGTCGATCACATCCATATCAAAACCCGCTATTTTGTGAGCGAGATTGTCTCCGGCTTGGCCAAGGGGCCGGCGTTGGAGAAAGGAGGAAAAGATGATAGCTGAGCGCATCGCCAGTTTGTCGGAAGTCGCGAAGGTCGCTCTTGAAGAACGGGAGATCAGCTATCCTTTGCGTGATTTTCTGGATGGATTTTACGCCGATCCAAAACTCCAAAAGCTGTCTGAGGAGCCTCCGCGATTGGCCGAATTGTTGGCTGATGAGGGATTTGCCGACGCCTATCTCGCGGCTGTCTGTGACCATCTTTGCAGGAGGTATCGCCTGCCGGGACCGGCTTGGAGCAGATCTAAAACCCGCATTCTCGCGAAACCCTACTTCGCTGCGAAATCTCACGGGCTGAGGATGATTCTCCTTCAGGAATCTCCTCCGGCCTTTCGCGAGCGCAACATCTTTGTCAGCGCGAACGCGCTTTCCCGCGCCTGACATGACGGATCGTTTGGTTTATCTTCTCGCTTCGTGCGCGGTGGGCTTCATCCGACGGCTGCCGCTGTCGCTTTGCTTCATCCTCGGGCAGGCGGTGGGGGCGGTGCTGTGGGCTGTCCTGCCCGGCTACAGGCGGCTCGCGCGGGAGAATCTTTTGCGGGCCTTCGGCGGGGAAATGTCGGCGGCCCGGGCGCTGACATTCCGGCACTTCACCACGCTCGGAGCGAACGCGGTCTGCGCGTTCAAAATCCCGGCGGTTCCGCAAAACGAGATCGCGAAGATTGCGAGGATCGAGCGCCTCGACCGGATCCGGACGAACCTCGCGGCCGGGCGACCGGTCGTGCTGGCGATCAACCATATCGGAAACTGGGAGCTCTACGCGCAGCTTGTCTTCCAGGTTCCCGGGGCGAGGTTCGGGACGGTTTATCAATCGCTGCGCAACAAGCTCGTGGACGATCTGGTGAACCGCGACCGGCGGCGGCTCGGGGTCGCGACGTTCGACAGGAAAAAAGGTTTTGCGGCGGCGATCGGGCTCCTCCGCGAGCCCGGAATTGTCGGTGTGCTGGTGGATCAGAATGCGGGCGATGCCGGGATCTGGACGCCGTTCTTCAACCGCCTGTCCTCGACCTCCCCGCTGGCTTCCACGCTGGCGATCCGCACGAACGCGGCGGTGATTCCGGTGGCGATCTACACCGACGGCTTTGCGAAATGGCGTGTTGTGCTCGGCGAGGAGATTCCGTGGCAGGCGGATCAGCCAGAGAAGCTCACCGCCGACATCAACGCGGCCCTCGAACTCCAGATCCGCGTGGCACCGCAGGATTGGTTCTGGGTCCACAACCGATGGAAAATGCCGTGGCCGAATTTCCTCACCGCCTCGGCGAAACGCGGCACGTTTGTCCCGCCGGCCGCCCCGCCGCTCGCGCCGTTCCGGATCGTCCTGCGCTCGCCGAACTGGCTCGGCGACGCCGTGATGTGCCTGCGGGCCGCCCGCGCGTTCAAGGCCGGACGTCCGGATGCCAGCGTCGCCGTCCTTGCGCCGGCCAAACTCGCCGGGCTCTGGCGGCGCGTGCCGGAGGTGGATGAGGTCATCGGGTTTTCAAAAGGGGATTCGGTTTTCGCGACCGCAAAAAAACTTCGCGGGCGGTTTGACGTCGCCGTCCTTTTCCCCAACTCCTTCCGATCCGCTCTGGAGGCGCGTCTGGCCGGGATCCCCCGGCGGGTGGGTTTCGACTGCCACCACCGCGGGGCGCTGCTCAACCAGATCATTCCTCCTCCGAAAAAAAAGCTACGCCATCAGGAGCACCATGCCGACCGGTATTGGCGGATTGCCGCCCGCTGCGGTGCCGAACCGCCGCCGCCGATGCCGCCCCAGTGGAAGCCGCCCGCAGGCGAATCTGTCATCGGGATCTGCCCGGGCGCGGAGTTCGGCCCGGCCAAACGCTGGCCGTCCGGCCGCTTCCGCGAGGTGATCGAAAACCTGAATTCCCGGATCCCCTGCCGGTGGGTCATCGTGGGAACCGCCGCCGACGCCCCGCTCGCAAGCACGATCTCCGAAGGCTTTCAAAACATCACCGACCTCACCGGAAAAACCTCGCTGGAGGAGCTGATGGACGCGCTGTGCGGGCTCACGGTTCTGCTGACCAACGACACCGGCACCATGCACCTCGCGGATTTTCTCGGGGTTCCGCTGGTCGCGCTCTTCGGATCCACCGAACCGGCGCTCACCGGCCCGCGCGGCCCGGCCAGCACGGCGATCCGCCGCCAGGTCGAGTGCAGCCCGTGCTTCCTGCGCGACTGCCCGCTCGACTTCCGCTGCATGAACGAGATGACGACCGAGGAAGTCGTCTCTGCGATTTTGCTGCGGCGCGATACTCCCGCCAGCGCGCCCGACACGGGCGCGGCTACAGCGCGGAGCGAGGGATCGGGCGATCCGCGTGGTCCGCACGACCTGTAGCACGCCCGTGCCGGGCGTGCGGGAAAACCCGCGACAGAAAACAAGCGGGGCTTTGACAGAGCGCAAACTTCAGCGAAACTTCCCGATATGCTTGAAGACAATCATGCCGATATTTTGGGAAAGGCGTGCGCGGGGCTCGGGATTTCGCTGGGCCGGTTTGCGGATGCGTTCCGCCCGTTGCCCGACGAATCCGCGCTGCGGGCGGCTGCGGAGGCGCTCGGGCTCGGGGCTGACGCGCTTTGCGCCATCGCCCGCGACAGCTACCACCCGGCACCGGGCGAGCTGCCAGACGGGTTCGCGATGTTCACGACGGCATTCGGCGACATGCGGGTAAACTCGTTTGCCGTCTGGGACGGCGCAAGCGGGCGGGCGGCCGCGTTCGATACCGGCTCCGACTGCGATGGCGTCCTCGATCTCGTCCGCGACCGCGGGCTCACGCTGGAGGCGGTCTTCATCACCCACGCGCACGGCGATCATATTTACGACCTCGACCGGCTGCTCGAAAAAACCGGCGCGAAGGCTTGGGCGTCCGAGCCGGTCGGCGGCGCGGAGGTTTTTTCGCCGGGCCGGACATTTGCGGTGGGGGCATTGAAAATTTTCTCGCGCCTGACCTGCGGGCATTCGCCGCACGGCGCGACGTATGTTGTGGACGGCCTTGCGCGCGGGCTGGCGGTCACCGGCGACGCACTCTTTGCGGGTTCGATGGGCGGCGGAAAATTTTCCTATGCCGACGGGCTGCGCACGACGCGCGGGGAAATCCTTTCGCTTCCCGGAGGAACCCTTCTGTGCCCCGGACACGGCCCCTTAACCACGGTTGCCCAGGAGATCCTGCACAACCCGTTTTTTTCCGCGCCGCCGCGCACGGGCCGATGAGCGCGACCGCCTCCCGGAACGATGTCCGCCTCGCCCTCGCCGCCTGGGCCGCCGTGCTTCTGCTTTTCTGGCGCGCTCTCTCGTGGCTGACCGCCACCGCATTGGTTCGCGGGCAGGTCGTCCATGCCGCCGTCATCCTGGTTTTCGGTCTTGTCTTCCTGCTCCTCGACCGGCCGGGCGGAAATTCCCTCGTCCTGCGTTTCGGCTCCCGGGCGATGTTTTTCTATGCGGGCGCTTGCCTTTGCGCGGGGCTGGCCGGGCTGCTGCACCAGCCGGTGTTCATGCTATGCGGCCTCGGGTTCCTCGCGGGCGCCGCCCTGCTTTTTGTTTTCGGCGAATCCGTTTTCCGCCCGGCCCTCGGCTTCGGCCTGGCCTTTGCCGTCTTCACCGCCCTTTCGATTTTCTTCCCGCTGGCCGACTGGCCGTTGAGAATTCTCGCGGGAAAAACCGCCGCCTGGTTTCTCGGCCTGCTCGGGCAGACCGCGCAGCTCGGATTTTCCGGCACCCCACCGCGCCTGATCCTTCTGGCGGGCGGGCGTCCGTTCGAGGTCGCGTCCGAGTGCAGCGGATTCGGTCTCATCAGCGGCTGCGCGCTGCTGGCGCTGCTGCTGGTTTTCAGCCGGCGGCTGCGGGTGGCGGACAAGCTTGCGATGCTCGCCCTGGCACCGCTGATCGGGATGTTCTCGAACGCGCTCCGGATCGTTGTCATCGTCCTGCTCGCCCCGGCGGCCGGCGCGCATTATTTCGCGATGCACGAGGCCGTCGGCCTCGCGCTCTTTTTGGGAACCCTCGCGCTGGTCTGGTGGCTCGTGGCTGGTCTTCCGGAACGGATCAGATAAAATCCGCCATCTCGTAGAGCGCGGGGTCGCGGACCGGTCGGCGCGCGGCGCGCGGCGCGGCGGAGGTGTCTGGTCCGGGCTCGTCCGGCATGTCCATCCCCTCGAACGCGTCGCCGAATTCCTCTTCGAGCTTCTCCGGATCCTCGCCGGATTCCAGGCGGCGGATCATCTGCTCCATTTCCTTCGGCATCGCCTGCCCGGTCGCCTCGGTCATTTTCCGCATCATCCGCCCGAGCGAGCGGGGATCGGGATTGCTCTCGTCGAGGCCGGACATCTCGCGCTCCATCTCCGCCATCACGCGCTCCATCCGCGGGTCGGACGGATCCGCCGCGGTATCGGGCTTCTCGGATGCCCGCCCGGTCACCGCGAACCGCGAAACCATCCGCTCCATTTTCGCCCCGGGCTTGTCCGGGCAGCGCGGGAACATTTTCCCCTGCGCCAGGCTGCGGGCAAAAAACGAATAGACCTTGTTCGTGTCGGGCGAGTAAAATTCGTAGATCGGCATGGTAGGGATTTTTTCCGGAAATCTTTCGATTCGTCAAATCATCGCGGAGCCATCGGGTGCAGGACATCCGGCATCACCGCGCGCTCGGCAACCTCGATTTCACGTTCCATGCCGAGCAGTTCCATGAGCACGGTGACCCGGGCGTGGGCCGGGAGCACGCTGGTGACGATCGCCCGGATTCCTTGGAACGGGCCTTCGATCAACTGCACCTCCTCGCCGACCGCCACCCTGGTCGGGATCTCCACGGTTTCCCCATCCGCCACCGAAGATCTCAGCTCGCCGATCACGTCCTCGGGAACAACCGACGGAATCCCGCCGAACGAGACGATCGTCGAAACCCCGTTTGTTGCTCGCACCAGACGGAACTGGCGCGCGTAGGCGAACTTCGCAAAAAGATACCCTGGGAACATCGCCTCGGTCACCCGCACCCGGCCGCTCTTGCGCGCCCGCTCAAACCTCAGCATCGGACAGAAAACCTCCACCCCCGCGTCGCGCTGCAGTGCCAGCTTCGCGGATCGCTCCTGCCTCGGCCGCGCCTTGATGCAATACCAACGGTCTTCTTCGCTCATTTGAAAAAATATTCTGCTGGGATGCCTCCCCCATGACAAGCTTCCATCGGCCCCCTACTCACCGCCGGGTGCACGACGCCAAAGTTACCAAGGGTCATGCGGCTATCTGGCCTCTGGCGA
>JBAXXD010000115.1:0-12121 GCA_037128135.1 Verrucomicrobiia bacterium | reverse complement strand
TCTCCGTAAGACAAGAAACCTCGGAATATTGTGGTTTTCGATGAATCCGAATTGCCCGGAATCAATCAGAAAAGAGATTCTCCTCTCCGATGATTCACAGGCAAAGCATGGGCTCGACATTACTGACCGATGGAAGAAGGATGGGGTCTATCTACGTGGGACTGACGGCCGCTGGCACAAACCTAAGCCGCAGTGAAGGAAAAATATGTGACGAACCGATGAACAGGCGAAGGCCTTGCTCTTTGACATTTCGAATGTGTCGAAGAGGCTATGCCTGTTGACATTTTGAATGGGATCCCCGGAAGGAAAGGGGTTCCGCACATTGTTCAATTTCCCCCAAGCCCTGCACAGATCGGAAGTGATCCCCGGGAAATCGCGGTTCGCATTCCTGCTGCCGGAGCAGTCAGCGCTGTGGGCCTCCAGATCCTTTGAGTTTGGATCCGGCGATGGGCGCTGCAAGAGAAGACGGAGGGAATTCCATATCCCATGTCCAACAAGGAATATCCCAGGATGAAGTTCAGAAAGGCAGCGGGCGCGATTCCGGCCTTGGATATTCTTTGTTGGGTGTTGGAGATTCTTCCGGTTCCCTTATTTTTCCATCGGCAGCAAGACATGGGCAGGATGCCCATGCCACGAAATGGTTTCCACGCAGCAGGAAGCCACCGCCGGAATGTTTTCTGCGCGACGTGACCGGAAGCTGCGGATCCGTTGTGCCTGAACTGGAAACTCCCCGGCGCAATTGTTCAGGCATTGCAGGGCTATCCGCGGACAAGCTGCTGCATGGTTTGCCGTCCAGCCCATCGGACAGCAACAGAACGTGATTCCCATCCACAAGACCGCGTGACAGTTCCTCGGATGCCGGACAAGGAATTCACTCAATGGCTCGACTGTGGACACATTTTCGCCTGGCGTGATATCCAAAACGGGAGGATCGTTTCCCTTGTCGTTCTGCTCATTGCGGAGATCGCTGGACGCGAACATTGCGTTGCCAGATACGACACCGCGCACGGCGCGGCCCACCGCGATATCCTTGGAATAAAAAAGGACTTCTTGAAAAGGAATGGTTTTTCGAGTCGAGTAGAGAAGAGGTTTTTGATTATGCCATCTGTGATTTCCAAACCAACGCGCAAGAACACATCCGGTTTTTCCTCGCGCACTGAAATGGGTGGGTTTTCCGTCCGGGTTCCCCAGCATGCGGAAAAGCCGTTCACCGTGGCCGCTTGCGACCGGATCTTGAAAAAACACGGCTTCCATCCCGCAACCCCGGAGGAATCCCGCATCGCCCGCGAGGCCATCGCCCGCACTGACGCCCAGATTGCACGGCAACTTGCCGTTGCCTGATTGCCGGCGCTACGCTACGCGCTTGTTTTGGGATGCTGCCCATGTCTTGCTGGATTGTTACGCATGGGGAGGATGGGCAGAATGCCGATGCGAGATTTCCGAACACAGGCAGGAATGCCTGTGCCACAATTCGCTGCAAAACTGCCAATATTGGGCGTCCCGCCCGTGTGAGGCACATCACTCCGATGCGATTTTCAGTCTTTAAACAGGCGGGATCTGCCTGCCGGCAGGCACGGCTCCCGTTCCCCATGTGCTCTGCAACTTTCGGAAATGCGCCCGCCCGCCGGATACTTTTTGTCCTGTTCGCGGTCTGCGTGCTCGGTCGTTCCGCCGATGCGGGCACGGGTTCCGTCGCCGCGCCCGGCGGCTCCGGTCCCACCCGCTACTCGGCCATCAGCAGCGCGGTGATGCAATACCGGTGGTTCAAATTTCCTGCGCTCGGAGTTATCACTGTGGATGTGCCGAAGCGCCGGTTCGCGCTCGTCGGCCTGAGCCAGCTCGGGATCAATGTCTTCGAGCTCAGCGAAACCGACGGCCGCCTCGCGTGCCGGATGCCGGGCGACCTTTTGGCGCGCCATCCCGAACTTGTAGCCGGTGCCGCCGCCGATGTGCGCCATATGTTTTTCGATCTGTCTCCGCCGGCCGCTGCCTGCCGGCTCCCGCACCCGCGCGGGAAGGCGACGGTCTTCCAACTGCCCTCGTCCGGCGGCACCTTGGAATATCGATTCGATCCAACGACCGGGCGCCTCCTCGAAAAACGCTTCGCGACCCCCGGAAAATTCTTTCCTGGAAGCAGCGTTGTCTGGAGGATCCTGTATGAGGATTACGCCGGCCTGCCGGCCTGCCCGCGCGTCATCCGCTTCAAACAACGGCACCTCCACTACGCGATCACACTTTTTTTCAAGGAGATGAGAATCAAATCATGATCGAGGACGAACTTCAGGAGGCTCTCGTGGGAGCGGAGGCGAACCCGCAGGGCGCGGCCCCGGGCGCCACTTTGGAATTCCGCTATCCTCCGTCTTTCGTCGGGTTCCGGGGCCACTTCCCGGACGACCCGATCCTCCCCGGCGTCTGCCTCCTGCAAAGCCTGCGGCTCGGATTGGAAAAAGCCTGGGGGACACCGCTCAAACTCGCGGGCGTCCCGAACGCGAAATTTGTCGCGCCGGTTCGCCCGGGCGATACGCTCAAGTTTGCCGTGACCGAAACCGCCCGGTCGGCGGATGTCGTCTCGGCAAAAGCCAAAGTCACCCGCGACGGCGAGCGCGTGGCGGAGATTTCCATCCAACTCGAAACCCTGCCCGCCGCATGATCCAGCCCCTTCGCAAGCAGCGCGCCCGCGCCCCGTATTTTGAATCCCGGCCCGGAGATCCCGCGCCGCTCGCTGTCAGCATCTCCCGGCGGGTGCTCTTCAGTGATGCCGATCCGATGGGGATCCTCTGGCATGGCCGTTTCCCCGCATTTTTTGAATCCGCGTCCGCCGCGCTCCACCGGGCGTGCGGCCTCGGCTATCCCGATTTCCAGAAGGCTGGAGTTTATGCTCCCATCGTGCAGATGCACATCGACTACATCGCCCCGGCGTATCTCGACGAGGAAGTGTCCGTCCGGGCCGCGCTCCACTGGAACGATGCCGCCCGCATGGACACGGAATTCACGATCCTCCATGCCGACGGGCACCTGATCGCGCGCGGCTGCACCGTCCAGCTCTTCACGAGCGCCGCGACCGGCGCGCCGCTCCTCACGCTGCCCGCGTTTGTGGAGGCTTCGCGGCTGGCCTGGCGCGGCGGGAAGTTCGCCTCCCTCCAATGAGCGCCGTCATCGTCGCGGCAGATCTGGTGACCGCCTTCGGGCGCGGGGTGGATGCCGCCTGGCAGGGGCTCCTTGCCGGCCGCACGGCGCTGGCCGCCTCCGACCGCATCTCCTTCCCCGGCGGCACGGCAAAAACCCCGCTCGGGATTGTGCCGGATGTGGATCCCCGATCCGGCCCGGCTGTCCTTCAAATGCTGGAGCCGATGCTGCGCGGACTCCGCCCGGGCCTTCCGGCGGACACTCTGCTCCTTCTCGCCACGACCGTCGGGGAAATCGAATACCTCGAGGCCGAAACTCTCGGACAACCCGCCGCGCCCGCCGGCGAATCCGACCCGGTCCGCCTGCTCGAAAAACTCCGCGCGCTCTGCGGGCTCGGACGCGGACGGATTTATTCCGCCGCATGCGCGTCCTCGACGATCGCGGTCGCCCAGGCCGCTGCCCTGATTGCCTCGGGCGAAGAGGAGTCCGTGCTCGTGGTCGCATGCGATGCCGTCTCCGAGTTCGTCTATGCCGGGTTTGCGACGATGAACGCGCTGGATCCCGTCGGTGCGCGGCCGTTCGACCGCGACCGCCAGGGCCTGAATCTCGGCGAGGCGGCTGCCGTCGCGCTTCTCATGTCGGAAGCCTGTGCCGCGCGCGGGCATCGGCCTGTGCTGGGCGCGGTCGCGGGGTGGGGGTTCTCGAACGATGCCACGCACGCCACGCGGCCCGACTCCTCGGGCGCGCAACTGGCCCGCGCCAGCCGGCTGGCCATGCAGCACGCCGGCGTCGCGCCCGGCCAGATCGCCTTCGTCTCCGCCCACGGCACCGGCACCGGCTACAACGACGCCATGGAAATGGCGGCCTTCCGGAGCCTGTTTTCCGCCCTCCCGGTTTTCTCGGTCAAAGGGGCGCTGGGCCACACGCTCGGCGCGGCCGGGCTCGTCGAGATCCTCCTCTCGCTCCGCGCTCTCTCCGAGGGCGTCGTGCCCCCGACCGTCGGGCTTCGGCACCCGGACGCCTCCGCATCTGGGTGGGTCACGGAATGTCCCACCCCTCTCCCTCCGGCGGCCTTCCGCGCGGCCCTCACAACGAACTCCGGCTTCGGCGGCATCAACGCCGCGCTCGTCCTCACCCTCGCGCCTTCCGCCGCCGTCCGACCAGATCCCGCCCAGTCTCATGGCCTTTCTCCGGGCATCGGCTGGATCACCGCCGCCGCCCACGGCCGCATCCGGCATGGCGAAACCTGCTCCCGCGCGGATCCCGCGACCGCAGGGGCCGGCGGTTCGGTGGACGCGCTTTTCCGAAAAAAAATCGAGCGTTTCGGGCGTTTCGATTTGGTTTCCCGGATGGCCTGCTGCGCCTGCGAACTCGCGCTGCAGGACGCTGGCGTGGAATATTCGCAGGACGTCCATCATGAGTTTGGCATCGTGGGCGCGGGGTTTGAAGGCCCGCTTGCGGCCAACGCGGATTACTTCAAGGACTATGTCGAATCCGGCCGCATCCTCGCGCGCGGCAACCTCTTCGTCCACACGCTCCCGACCGCCGCGCTGGGCGAGGCGGCGATTCATTTCGGTTTTCAGGGGCCGCTCTTCTGCCTGATCAGCGCCGGGACGCCGCTGGTGGACGCCCTGGAAGCCGCTTCGCTGCTGATCAAGAACGGGGACGCCCCCGCCATGCTCGTCGTCCAGGCCGACGCCGGATCCGCCGTGGCGGCCTTTGTGACCGCGGGCTCGCCGCCGCTTCTCTCCCGCCTCGCCGCGCTCGCAGCCGCCTGCCCCCGCCTTTCCCAACTCATCCCGAATCTCACATCACCAGCCGAGGAACCAGCCCAATGAACATGAAACTCATCTACCCGAAATGGCCGAAGTTGCGGCACCAGCCGGAGTTTCATCTCCCCCCGCACGGTCCGATCTGCTTCGCGGCCGCCGTCCCGCGCGACATCGAGTTGACGTTCGTGGATGAGCACGTCCAGCCGCTGGAAATCGCCGCCGATGTTGATCTGGTGGCCATCTCCGCGATGCTCACCTGCCAGATGCCGCGCGCCTGGGAAATTGCCGACCGCTACCGCGCGCTCGGAGTCACGGTGATCTTCGGCGGCATCGGCACGATGCTCCACCACGAGGAGACGATGAAGCATGCCGACGCGGTCTACCTTGGCGAGGTCGAAGGCCGCTTCGACGAGGTGCTCGACGACTTCCGGGCCGGCCGCCTCAAGCCGCTCTACAACCACTTTCACGACCATCCGGCCATGGACAAAATCGGGCACGCCCGGCGCGAGATCCTCGACCGGCCGCGCTACAATTTCCGCGGCGTGCAGATGGTGGATCTGATCCACGCCTCGCGCGGGTGCCGGTTCAACTGCTTTCCGTGCTGCGCCCAGTTCCTCGGCGGCCGGCAGTTCCGGTTCCGCGATGTGGACGCCGTGGCGGAGGAGATTTCGAAGATCGACAACAACCGCCTCTTCTTCGTGGACAACTCGCTCGCGCAGGATGACGAGTGGGAGAAGGCACTCTTCAAGGCGATTGCGCCGCTGAAAAAGAAGTGGATCTCGCATCCGATCAAGGATGACGACGAGATCCTCGACCTCGCCGCCGCGGCCGGGTGCTGGTATGTTTACCAGGCGATCGTGGACACTTCGGACTTCATGCGCAAGCGGGTCAAGCGGCTCAAGGAGCGCGGGATCGGCGTCGAGGGGACGATCATTCTCGGCTGCGACGACCACGACGAGGATTACACCCGGCGGCTCCTGGATTTCCTCCTCGAAATCGATCTCGACCTCGCCGAGTTCACGATCATGACCCCCTTCCCGCACACCCCGGTGCGCGCGGAAATGGAGAGCGCCGGCCGCGTCCTCCACAACGATTGGATACGCTACACCGGCGACAACGTCGTCTTCCAGCCCGCGAAGATGAGCATCGAAAAACTCGAGGAGCTCAACGAGTGGGCATGGGAGGAATTTTATCGCGACCAGAGCAAGGAGGTGCGGATGGCGAAACTTTACATCGATGTGCTGGACAAGGAGCGGGCCGACGGCACCTATAAGCGGGTCCGTCCGGCCCGCAACCGCGGCTGGAAAACCCCGGTGCCACCGGCATGAAAATCCTCCTCATCTCGTCGAACACCGCCACCTCGCCCTACCCGGTCTATCCGCTCGGGATGAGCATGGTGGGCGCCGCGCTCCGCGACGCGGGCCACGAGGTGCTCACGCTCGACCTGCTCCACCAGCCGCAGGCGGACGTCCTCGCGATCGTCGCCGCAGAGAAACCGAGCCTCATCGGCATCTCGATCCGCAACATCGACAATGTCAACCTCCTCAACGAAAAGTGCTACATCCCGGACGTGACCGCGCTCGTCGCCGCGCTCCGCGAAGTGAGCGGCGCCACGATCCTGCTCGGCGGCGCCGGCTTCTCGATCCTCCCGGAGCGCATCCTCCGGGAGACCGGGGCGGATTACGGAATCGTCGGCGAGGGCGAAAGGCGCATCGTCGAATTTGCGGACAACGCCGCGGCCGGACGCTTCCCGGAGACCGCCTGCATCCGCTCGGAATCCCTGATCCCCGGCGACGACATCCGCTCCGCATGGTATCAGCCGGAACTGATGGAATTTTACCGCGAGAGCGGCGGCCTCGCCGGGATCCAGAGCAAGCGCGGCTGCGTCCACCACTGCGTCTATTGCACCTATCCCTACCTTGAGGGACGCCGTCTGCGCCCGCGCAATCCGAACGACGTCGCGGACGAAATCGAATCTCTGACCTCCCGCTTCCATGCCACGCAATTTCACTTCACCGACTCGGTCTTCAACGACGACGAGGGCCACTACCGCGCGGTGGTCGCGGAGCTTTCCCGCCGCAACCTCCGCACCCCATGGACCGCATTTTTCAAGCCCGGCAACCTCGATGCCGACATCGTCGCGCTCATGAAATCCACCGGCCTTCAGGCGGTCGAACTCGGCACCGATGCCTCCACGGACATCACCCTCAAACAAATGGGCAAAAGTTTTTCGTGGGCCGATGTGGAGGCGACGAACAACCTGCTCTTGGATCACGGGATCCCTGTCGCCCATTACATCATGTTCGGCGGCCCGGGCGAGACCCGCGAAACCGTGGCGGAGGGGATCGCCAACATCAAGGCGCTCCGGAAGGCGCCGGTCTTTGTCTTTCTCGGCATCCGCATCCTGCCGGGCACCCCCCTGCTCAACCTGGCCATCCGTGAAGGGATCATTGCGCAGGACCACGATCTCATCACCCCGGTTTATTACATCTCTCCCGCCGTCGAGCAGGGCTGGCTGCATCAAACCCTCGAGGACGCGTTCCGCTCCATCCACTACATCATCTTCCCGCCCGACTCGTGCGAAAGCACGATCCAGATGCTCAAAAGAATGGGCAACCACTCCGGGCCGCTCTGGGAACTCCTCACCCGCGAACCGGCCCCACGCCACCGCCCGAAGCGCAGGCCCGCCAGCGAATAACCCCCCTTTCCCATGCTTTTCCAAAAAACTCTTGCAGCAATCCTTGCACCAAGGAAAGTGGGTTTCGGCATTGATTTTTTAAAATATAGGAATTCAGCGACGCTCGGGTGGCGAAATTGGCAGACGCGCCAGACTTAGGATCTGGTTCCGCAAGGATTAGGAGTTCGAGTCTCCTCCCGAGCAAATTCCCCGGAAGCGGCATCCAGGGCCCCGGGCGGGCTCAACGCATCCTGTTCCACGCGTCGGTCGAATATTTTGTGAGGTCGAGGAGCGAGGATTTGTTCTCGATCTCCGGGCCGGGAAAGAAGGCCGCGTGGGCATCCGCAAGGGCCGCCGCCAGCGGCGCGGCCGACAGCACCCGGTGCAGCGAACCCTGATACAAAACTCCCGACCTGCCGCGCCGCAAGGCCCCGCCGCAGATTTTTTTTCCGCCGCAGAGAATATCGTGAAGGGCGGGGCTCGCGAAGCATGCGGCACCTGCGCGGCAGTCCTCCGCGGAGGCAAGCCGAGCGTCCTTCTCTCGAAGCGCCGGCAGCAGGGCCTCATGAACCCCGCGATAGATCCTCTCCGGGCTCTCGGAGCAGAGCGGATGCGGAGCCGGCACGGCGAGGGTGAGCGTCAGATCCGAACCATGGAAAACCGTGCCGCCACCGGTCCACCGCCGCACGACCGGAAGGCTGCCGGCCAGAGCCTGTGCCACGGCATGGCGCTGCGCATAGCCGAAGGTGACTGCGGGTGCCGCCCAGCGGTAGATGCGGAGCACTGGCTGCGGGGACAGGGCCAGCAGCGCCTCGTCCATGGCCATTTGTCCGGAGGGGGATCTCTCGGCGGCATCCTCCCACACCAGAAGAAAAGAAAACATGATGGGGAAAAACTATCATCCGTCGGTCCGAAATCCACTCCTTCTGCTTGTCGCGTGTGGCGCGCGGTGATTAGATCGGCAAATTATATGGCAAAGCAGGCACTCGGCAAGGGACTCAGCGCGTTGATCAACACGCGCGTTGTCAATCCCGCTCCAGCAGAAGAGCTGGGGGAGCGCATCCAGATGTTGCCCGTAGATCGGATCCGGTCGAGCCCGCTCCAGCCGCGCGTGGATTTCCCACTCGAACACCTCCACGAACTGGTTGAAAGCATCAGGGAGCGCGGGATCATCCAGCCGCTCATCGTCCGGAAAGTGGATGGCCACTTCGAGCTCATCGCCGGCGAGCGCCGCTGGCGGGCGGCCAAAGAGCTGGCTCTGACAGAGGCGCCCGCGATTGTCCGCGAGGCCACCGACCGCGAGGTCCTCGAGCTCGCGCTGATAGAAAACCTCCAGCGCGAGGGGCTCAACCCGATCGAAGAGGCCGCCGCGTATCAGCGGCTTTCGGGGGACTTCGGGCTCACGCAGGAGGACATCGCGAAGCGCGTCAGCAAGAGCCGCGCATCGGTCGCCAACGCCATGCGCCTGCTCGACCTCGCGCCCGACGTGCAGTCGCTCCTCAAGCACGAACGGATCACCGTCGGCCACGCCAAAGTCCTCCTTTCGCTCAAGTCGCACGAGGAACAAATTTTGCTCGCCGGGCAGATCGTCCGCCAGGGCGCCTCGGTGCGCCTCGCCGAAAAACTCACCGCCGACCATCTCGCCGCGACAGGAAAAACCGCGCGGAAACGCGGGAAACCCGGCCCCGTCCCGGAGCTCGCGCCAGCCGTGCTGCGGGTCCAAAACTTTTTAACCCACCGGCTGGCCACGCGCGTCGTCATCCAGCACGGAGAAAAAAAAGGCTCCATCCATATCGAATACTACGGGAGCGACGATCTCAACCGGATCCTCGGAACCCTCGGGATGGCGGAGGACTGAAAAAGGGCTTGACCCAAATCAGCGTGTAAGAACGCTGGACGCAGGGAGTGCGGCTCGACAAAACCAGCGCGCTTGCGCTTTGCGAAGTGGGTAAGACGAATGTTTGGCCTATGGAGGGCAACCGGAGCGAAGCGGAGAAACGATATATGAATGGGAGGGGCGTCGCCCTCGGCGCCCTTGCTGTGGCAGAGAGGATGCCGGGGGCGACATCCCTCCATTGGTTGTGCTTACGCGCGGATCAGGGACCCTCTCTGGTTTACCGAAATTCAAGAAAGCGATTCCAATGCCGGGGGCAAGAGATGCTTGAGCATCACCCGACAACACCGGATCCGCATGGTTACGGAATCCGCACGCGGGTTCCCACGGGCACGCTCAGCGGCTGAGCGGTGGTTTTAACGAGCTTTTGCGTCCCGTCTGGAAAGACCTCAAATATCCCGCCCTCCCCGCTCACCAAGACGGAATTCCCCGCTGCCAGCGATTTCCAATAAGCAACATCCACGGCATCTGCCGAAAGGCTGGGGATCTGCTGTTCCAGATAATCAAGGGTTTTTTCAGGATGGGACATGGTGTTCTTTTGACTATTATACCCATCGCTAGGTTCACTGCAATCTCGTCCTTTCGGATTTTACGGAAGCAACTGGATTTGCTCCGCTTTTGTGAGGTCGAAGAGGCACGGAACGAGAATTCATCTCAGCATGTGGGCGAAATGGTTCATTGCATTTTGGATGGGATAAGAGACACTTATTCAAAGTTCCGTTCGCCCAGCGCGATAAACCGGGACTTCAGCCAGTGCCAGCAGACCCGAAGCCATGACCGCTCAAATCAAGCCGTTCGTTGGATGGAAGATTCTTGTGGCGGGGCTTTGTTTTATCGGGGGGAACCTGTCTGCCGCTACTTTCGGAAATTTCATTTATACGGACGACGGGACATCGGTGATGATCACCGGCGCCTTGACCGAACCGGTCGGGGTCCTGAACATTCCGGCGAAGATTAAAGGGATGGCGGTTACGGGCATCGGGGGAAATGCTTTCGCCAACTGCAGCGCGCTCACCAGCGTGGTCATTCCGGACAGCGTGACCAGCCTCGCCAGCTACGCGTTCGCCAATTGTAGCAAGCTCGCCCGCGCGGTGTTCTTGGGCGCTCCGAGCGTGGAAAGCACCGCGTTTATCGGCGCAGGATTGACGACTCCAGATAGCTCCGGCCTACCACTTCTTCAGGTCTGCTACACCTCCTCTGTGCCATCGGTTTCCAATGGCGGAAATGTGAGCTACACGCAAATCGGCTGGAGTGCACCCAATGATAAGTTCATCTACACGGGAGGTGGGACGGGGGTGGCGATTCTCGGTGCCTTGACCGAACCGGTCGGGGTCGTGAACATTCCGGCGACGATCAACGGGATGCCAGTCACGGGCATCGGGGACTTTGCGTTCGCCAACTGCAGCGAGCTCACGAGCGTGGTCATTCCGGACAGCGTGACGTGGATCGGGCGAGAGGCGTTCGCCAATTGTAGCAAGATGGCCCGTGCGGTGTTCTTGGGGAGCGCCCCTTCGGCAGATCCAAGCGTGTTCCTGAACTCAGGGGTGTCAACGGTTGACATGTATGGCAACCCCGCGCTTTCCCTCCAAGTGTGCTACACCTCCTCTGTGCCATCGGTTTCCAATGGCGGAAACGTGAGCTACACGCAAATCGGCTGGGTCTCACCCAATGATCAGTTCCTCTACACGGGAGGTGGGACGGGGGTGGCGATTCTCGGTGCCTTGACCGAACCGGTCGGGGTCGTGAACATTCCGGCGACGATCAACGGGATGCCAGTCACGGGCATCGGGGACTTTGCGTTCGCCAACTGCAGCGAGCTCACGAGCGTGGTCATTCCGGACAGCGTGACGTGGATCGGGCGAGAGGCGTTCGCCAATTGTAGCAAGATGGCCCGTGCGGTGTTCTTGGGGAGCGCCCCTTCGGCAGATCCAAGCGTGTTCCTGAACTCAGGGGTGTCAACGGTTGACATGTATGGCAACCCCGCGCTTTCCCTCCAAGTGTGCTACACCTCCTCTGTGCCATCGGTTTCCAATGGCGGAAACGTGAGCTACACGCAAATCGGCTGGGTCTCACCCAATGATCAGTTCCTCTACACGGACAACGGGACATCGGTGACGATCCTCGGAGCCTTGACCGAGCCAGTCGGGGTCGTGACCATTCCGGCGACGATCAACGGGAAGCCGGTCTCGAGCATCGGGATGCATGCCTTCGACGGGGCCAGCGAACTCACCAGCGTGATCGTTCCGGCCAGTGTAACCAGCCTTCAGGACTACGCGTTCGCCAACTGCTCCAAGCTTTCCAGAATGGTTTTCTTGGCAATGCCCCTACGATGGGCAACGGAGTTTTTGGTGGAGCGTCAAGCGGGTTCACAGTATATTACTACAACACCGCTACAGGATTCACCTCACCACTTTGGAATGGATATCCTTCCTCAAGTGTAGCATCGCCGACACGCATCATCGAGATAAGCGGCAACCTGACGTTTGGTAATGTGACGATCAATTCCACCATGTCCTCAACCATGACGATCAGCAACACCGGCAACACGGCACTGACAGTCACCGGCATCACCTATCCGGTTGGATTCAGCGGAAATTGGACAAGTGGGACGATTTCGGCAAACAGTTCGCAGGACATAACAGTGTCATTTAA
>JBAXXD010000114.1:0-12168 GCA_037128135.1 Verrucomicrobiia bacterium | reverse complement strand
CGCTACATCAGCAAGGATCCGATCCACCGCCGCTACCACCAGGGCGACATCACGTTCTCGATGCTGTATGCGTTCCAGGAACATTTCGTCCTCGTCCTCAGCCACGACGAGGTCGTGCACGGGAAGGGATCGCTCATCGACAAGATGCCGGGCGACATGTGGCAGAAATTTGCAAACTGCCGGATGTTCCTCGCCTGGATGTGGGCGCACCCGGGGAAAAAGCTGATCTTCCAGGGCATGGAATTCGGTCAGTGGCACGAGTGGCAGCACGGGCAGAGCCTCGACTGGCACCTCTCCCAGCTTCCGATGCACGACGGGCTCCGCCGGCTCGTCCAGCACCTCAACTGGCTCTACACGAGCGAGCCCTCGCTCCACGAGCTCGACGATACCAACGAGGGCTACGAGTGGATTGATTTCCACGACGCCGACAACACGGTCTGGTCGTTCCTGCGCAAATCCCGCGCCGGATCCGACATCGCCTTTGTCGTCAATGCCACGCCGATCATCCGCGGTGCCTACCGCGTCGGCGTGAAGCAGCACGGGTTCTACGAGGAGGTCCTCAACACCGATGCCGAAACCTACGGCGGCGGAAACGTCGGAAACTACGGCGGGCGCTGGTCGGACGAAAACTGGTCGTGGCAGGGCAAGCCGCACTCGATCCTCATCGACCTCCCGCCGCTCTCGGTCTGCGCGTTCAAGCTCCAGCCGTCCGTTCATCGGGAGCTGGCGGAACAAGTGCCGCCGCCAATGACTCCCAATGAACGCTCCGATTGACGATGAGATCCGGACGGTTGACCGCATGCTCAACCTCTGGCTCCCGAAGGAATCCGCCCGTCCGGTGACGATCCACCGCGCGATGCGCTACAGCATTTTTGCCGGGGGCAAGAGGATGCGTCCGGTTCTGTGCCTTGCGGCGGCGCGGGCGTGCGGGATCCGGCGTGCCGCGGATGCCCTGCCAGCGGCCTGCGCGGTCGAGTGCGTGCACACGTATTCGCTGATCCACGACGACCTGCCGTGCATGGACGATGACGACATGAGGCGCGGGCGCCCGACCTCGCACAAGGTCTTTGGCGAGGGGATCGCGGTGCTGGCCGGCGACGCCCTGCTGACCGTCGCGTTTGAAATCCTCGCCCGCATGAAACCGACCCCGCGGTATTCCGCAGGGGATTATTTCTCCGAGCTCGCCCGCGCCGCCGGGAGCCGGTTCCTCGTCGGCGGCCAGGTCGCGGATCTTGAGGGAGAAAAAAAAGAATCCACGCTGGCGGATCTGCGGTTCATCCACCGCGGCAAGACCGCCGCGATGGTGGTTGCGAGCCTGAAGCTCGGGGCGATGGCGGCCGACGCCACGCCGCGCGTGCTCGGCATCCTCGAGGAATTCGGCGACCACCTCGGGCTCGCATTTCAGGTGGTGGACGACATCCTGGATGTCACGCGGTCGAGCGAGCAACTCGGGAAGAGCGCCGGCAAGGACGCCGCCGCCGGGAAGAAAACGTATCCCGCGCTCATCGGCTTGGAGGCATCGCAAAAAGAGGCCGCCCGTCTCACGGGAAAAGCCCTCGCGTCCCTCTCGCCGCTCGGCGAACGCGCGGATACCCTCCGCACGCTCGCGGAAAAACTTCTCGCGCGACAGGCGTAGCCCTCAGCCCGCCGCCTCTTCAAACTCCCGCAGGCAGGCGCGCACGCCTCGCGGATCCCGCAGCAGAGCGGTTCCGACGAGGGCAGCATGAAAATTTTTCCGGACGCCGCCGAGCGTGGAGGGCGTGATTCCGCTTTCGGCCACGCGCAGGCATCCGACGGGGAGCTCGCCCGCCAGCGCGAAAACTTCCAGATCCAGGCTGAAATCTTTTTCCGAGGATCCGCCGGCCCCGACGAACCCGGATTGGGATTGGAATTTCCGGCTGTTGATGCCGGCGATCCGGGCGTCCGCCGGGAGCGAGCCAATTTCTTCGACGGTGTGAACCTCGAAAAGAACCTCCATCCCGAGCTCGCGCGCGAGGTCGTAAAACCCCCGTAGCCGCGCGGCGTCGAGCACGTTTGCCATGAGCAGGACGGCGTCCGCCCCGAACGCGCGCGCCTCGCGGATCTGGTATTCGTCCACAAGAAAATCCTTGCGCAGCACCGGCTGCGGCATGGCCCGCCGGACCGCCTGGAGCCGGGTGACATTCATCCCGAAATGACGCTGGTTGGTGAGCACCGAGACGGCGCGCACGACCGGAGATTCCGCATACGCGCAGGCCGCCTCGCGCACGTTCTCCTCCCGCATCGGGCCGACGCTCGGCGAGCGTTCCTTGACCTCGGCGATCAGCCCGAACGAAGAAGCCAGCGCGCCATAAAAATCGCGCGCCGGCGGCGCGTCGGCTGCCATCGCGCGGATGTCCGCCGCCGCGCGCAGAAGTTTCGCCTCCGCGACCTCCTCCCGCACGTCTTCGAGAATCGTATCAAGGATGGTTTTCATCGCGCTTCGGGTAGCTGCCGAGGACTTTCAGCGCCCGGCAGTTTTTCGAGAGCTCGCGGAAGAGGTCGTTCATCTGGAGGTCGTGGGTGTGCCCGTCGGCTTCGATGAAAAAAAAGATGTCGGCGCTTCCTTTCGAAGCGGGACGGTTGGCGAAGTGGTGGAGGTTGATGCCGAGCTCCTTGAACGGCTCGAGCGCGGAGACGAGCGCGCCCGGCTTGTCCTCGATGCGCAGCATGAGCATGGTTCGGTCGTGTCCGGACGGCGCATTCGCCTGCCGCCCGAGGACGAGGTAGCGGGCGGCGGATCGCACGTCCTCGGCGGCGGAGTCCGGGGCGACCTCGGCGCAGATCGAGAGGTCGGTGCTCCCCAGCGCGTCGAGCGTCTGGTTCACGATCCCGTGGGCGGGATCCTCAAGCGGTACCACCCCGCAGTCGGCGCGGTCGGAGGCAACCTCCTCAAAAACCCCAGCGATCTCGGCCGAAAAAATGTAGCGCACGCTCGAACCGAATTTCCCGTGGGCCGCCTGATACGACGGGCTGCCGAGCGGCCCGACGCACGCGATCGCGACGTCCTTTTCCACGGCGATCGCGGCGGACATGATCTCGCGGTAAATCGCCCGGATTGCCTCCGGCCGAAGCGGGCCCTCGCTGCGCTCGATGAGGCTCCGCAGAAGTTTGATTTCGCGGTCGGGCGAATAAATCGGAAGGCTCGACCGGCTTTTGATGACCCCGATCTCTCTCGCAATCGCCGTCCGCTCGTTGAGGAGCTTCAGAAGCTCGCCGTCAAGCGCGTCGATCCTGTGCCTCAGCTCGACCAGATCGCTCACCGGCCTCCCTCGTTTTCCGGAGGCTCATCCGCCAGATCTGCGAGATCGGCCGGATCCGCCGACTGAGGCACGGCGGCTTCCTCCAGCGGAAGCTCCGGCGTCTCGGCGGCGGGCGTCTCGGCGGCGGGTGGTTCCGCGGCGGGTGGTTCCGCGGCGGGCACTGCCGCCTGCGGGAGCGCGATCTTGCGCAGTTCGTCTGCGTTCGGGAGATCGTCGAGATCCTTGAGCCCGAAGTGCTCCATGAAAAATTGGGTGGTTTCGTAGAGAAGCGGACGCCCGGGAACTTCCGAACGGCCCGCGATGCGGACGAGCCCGCGGTCGAGGAGCGTCTGCATCACGCCGTCCACCGCCACTCCGCGCACCGCCTCGATGTCCGCCCGCGTGATCGGTTGGCGGTAGGCGATGATCGCGAGGGTCTCCAGAGCGGGGGCGCTGAGCTTCGCCGAGCGGTTCTCGGGAAAAAGCTGACGGAGCCACGGGGAAAAATCCCCCCGCGTCACGAGCTGCCATCCGGCCGCGCTCTCGCGGACTTCAAACGCGCGCCCGGCCGCCCGGTATTCCTCGTCGAGCTTCCGGATCGCCTCCTGGAAATCCTCGCGCTTCGGCTTCGCGTGGCAGGTGACAAACGGGTTTTCCTTCGCGCCCTCGGCCGCGCCCTTGAAGATCGCGGAAAGCTCTTTGGCCGAAACCGGCTTCTGCGAGGCGAAAAGAATCGCCTCCACGGCGCGGTCGAGTGAAAGTTCTTCGTTCATACCCGTGAGAAAAGGGACATTGCGTCGTCCGCCCGGTCAATCCAGATCTCGCCGCACTGGGCCTCCTGTCGCACGCGGAGCTGCTTGAGCCGGATGAGCTCGAGCATCGCCAGGAAGGTGACGACAATTTCGGCGCGGCTGGCCACATCGGCAAAAAGTTCCTCGAAACGCATGGAGACCCCACTCGACGTGACCTTGAGGAGATAGTCAATCTTTTCGGAGACCGTGAAATTCTCCTCGAAGATCTCCCGGAGATCCGCAGTTTTTTTCTCGAGCCGCTTGAGGATCTTCTGGAACGCATGGATCAGGTCGAAGATCCCGACCTCCTCGACGAGCAGGTTTCCGGCGGGCTCCAGATCCGGGACGACCGGCACGCGCGGGAAGAGCTTCTCCTGGAGCGCCTCGATGTCGCGCAGCTTCGCCGCCGCCTCCTTGAACTTCTTGTATTCGATGAGCTGCCGGATGAGCTCCCACCGCGGGTCGTCGGCCTCGGCGTCCTCCTCGGCCATCTGCTGGTCCACCGGCAGCAGCGTCCGGCTCTTGATGTAGAGCAGGTTCGCGGCCATCACGATGAACTCCCCGGCCAGCTCGATGTTGAGCACCTGGAAGGCATCCATGTAGCCGAGGTATTGCTTCGTGATGCGCTCGATCGAAATGTCATAGATGTCCACCTCATCGCGCTTGATGAGGTAGAGCAGGAGATCGAGCGGCCCCTCGAAGACGTCGAGCTTGACCTTGTAATCTTCCACTGGAAATTACCGCCGCCGGAACCCGCGCTTCGCCGCTTCGCGCTCGAGCTGGGTCAGGTGCTGCTTGTGATCCTTCCGCCGGGTTTTCCGCTTGCTGATCTGGCCGGAAAGCTTGTGGACAACCTTGTCGATCGCCGCATACAGATCGGCTTCGGCGTCCTCGCAGAAAATGTCCGGCCCGGGGATCGCCAGGTGGACCTTGACGACAAACGGCTTCTTTTTGTTCTGATCGTGGAGGAGGACGATGTGCGCCGCGAGAATCTGCTCCCCGTGCTCCTCAAGGTGCGTCATTTTCTCGGCAATGAACGAATGGATCGCCCCCGTGAGGGCAATATTGCGTGGGCTCAAGTGGATTAACATACCTCCATATTGGATCGGAATCAGGCCGCGTGCCAGTAAAAAGCGGTTTTCCCTCAGCGCGCCCCCTGCAGATCATTTACAATAAATGTCCCGCCCGTGACATTTATTGTAAAGCTCGGGGCGAAGGATCCCGGCCGAATCATCCGGCTTTCCTTTCCGGGCGGCCGTTTTGTAGAATGTCGGTCACATGGATAAGACGGTAAAAATTTTTGTGGCCGGGCATCGTGGGATGGCTGGGAGCGCAATCGTGCGGCGTTTGCAGGCGGGGGGATACGGGAACCTTCTTTTCCGGACGCGTTCCGAGCTGGATCTGCTGGATCGGACGGCGGTGCGGGCATTTTTCGAGGGCGAGCGGCCGGAGGTCGTGGTGGACGCGGCCGCGCGGGTGGGCGGGATCGTTGCGAATTTTGAAAAGCCGGTCGAATTTTTGCTCGAGAACCTGACGATCCAGAACAACCTGATCAGCGCGGCTGCGGATTCCGGGGTTGGCAAGCTCCTGTTTCTGGGGAGCTCGTGCATCTACCCGAAATTCGCGCCCCAGCCGATCCCGGAGAGCGCACTGCTCACCGGCGAGTTGGAGCCGACGAACGACGCCTACGCGCTGGCCAAGATCGCCGGCATCAAGCTCTGCCAGGCGTATGCCAGGGAGTATGGGAAAAACTTTATTTCCGCGATGCCGACGAACCTCTACGGTCCGCGTGACAACTTCGACCTCCACACGTCGCACGTCCTCCCGGCGCTGATCCGTAAAGTCCATGAGGCGAAGCTCCGTGGCGCGAAGGAAATTCCGATTTGGGGGACCGGCAGCCCGCGCCGGGAATTCCTTCATTCGGACGATCTGGCCGACGCCTGCGTGTTTCTCCTCGAGAACTACGATTCGCCGGAAATCATCAACATCGGCTGCGGGGACGACCTGACGATCCGCGAGTTGGTCCGGACGGTTTGTGACGTCTTGGATTTCCAAGGCGAGCTGGTCTTTGACGCATCCAAGCCCGACGGCACGCCGCGCAAGCTCCTCGACACGGCCAAGCTCTTCGCGCTCGGATGGAGGCCGAAGATCGCCCTCCCCGACGGAATCCGCTCGGCCTACGAAGGGTTCCTCGGCACGCAGGAACAGAAGACGTGACGGTCGCCGTAAACGTTGTCGATCCGGGCGACCGACGGCCAGAACTTGTGTTCGCGGAGCCACGGAGCCGGCCAGGCTGCGGCGGTGCGGCTGTAGGGGTGGCTCCATTCGTCGGAGGTGACTGCTGCGGCGGTGTGCGGCGCGTTTTTGAGCGGGTTGTCCGTCCGGTCCATCTCGCCGCGTTCGATGGAGGCCATCTCGCCGTGGATCGCGATCATCGCGTCGCAAAAGCGGTCGAGCTCGGCCTGTGATTCGCTCTCCGTCGGCTCGACCATGAGGGTTCCCGCCACCGGCCAGCTCATCGTCGGGGCGTGAAATCCGAAGTCCATGAGCCGCTTGGCGACGTCTTCGACCTCGATGCCGGCGCGCTGTTTCCATTCGCGGAGGTCGAGGATGCACTCGTGCGCAACCCGTCCGTCCGTGCCTTTGTAGAGGGTCGGGAAATACTTCCCGAGCCGTGCGGCGATGTAGTTCGCGTTGAGGATGGCGGCCTCGGTTGCATCGCGGAGTCCGCGCGGGCCCATCATGGCGATATACATCCAGGAGATGACGAGGATGCCCGCGCTGCCGAGCGGCGCCTGCGAGACCGGCGAGCTTCCCGGCTCCAGCGGATGTCCCGGCAGGAAGGGCACGAGGTGAGCCGCAACGCAGACCGGGCCGACTCCGGGCCCTCCGCCCCCGTGCGGGATCGCGAAGGTTTTGTGGAGGTTGAGGTGGCAGACGTCCGCGCCGATATCGCCCGGCCGGCACAGCCCGACCTGCGCGTTCATGTTGGCGCCGTCCATATAGACCTGACCGCCCGCCGCGTGCACGACGTCGCAGATTTCCCGGATCCCCTCCTCGAAAACACCATGCGTCGAGGGGTAGGTCACCATGAAACAAGCGAGGGCGGATCGGTGGGTTTCCACCTTCGCACGCAGGTCGGCGAGATCAATATTCCCCGCCGCATCGCAGGTGACCGGAACGACGCGCATGCCGGCCATGGCCGCGCTTGCGGGGTTCGTGCCGTGCGCGGAGGCCGGGATCAGGCAGATGTCGCGGTGGGCTTCCCCGCGCGAGCGGTGCCAGGCGCGGATCGCGAGGAGCCCGGCGAATTCGCCCTGCGAGCCGGCGTTCGGCTGCAGCGAGACGGCGGCAAAGCCGGTGATCTCGGCCAGCCAGGCTTCCAGCTGCGCGGCCATTTCAAAATAGCCTGAAGCCTGGCCGTGCGGGACGAGAGGGTGAAGCGAGGCGACGGAATCCCATGTGACCGGCAGCATCTCGGACGTCGCGTTGAGCTTCATCGTGCACGAGCCGAGCGGGATCATCGAGGTCGTCAGCGAAAGATCCTTCGCCTCGAGCCGCCGGATGTAGCGCAGCATCGCGGTCTCGGTATGGTGCGACCGGAAGACCGGATGCGTGAGGAAGGTGGACTTCCTGCGGAGCGCGGGCCCGATCATCTCGGGCAGATCCTTCGGAAAATCCCCGGGGTTTCCGCCGAAGACGTCGAGGATCGCCGCGAGGTCATCGGTCGTCTCGTCGAGCGCGATCGCCACCGCATGGTCGTCGAGCTTGCGGAGGTTGACCCCGCGCGCGGCGGCGCGGATCAGAAATTCATCGGCATGGCGGTTCCCGAGCCAGACGCGCACGGTGTCGAAAAACGGCCCGGGATGGACGGCATGGCCGAGGCGGTTGAGCGATCCGGCCAGGCGCAGCGCGTGCCGGTGGACGCGCTCCGCGATCGCGCGGAGGCCGTCGGGCCCGTGATAGACCGCATACATCGAGGCCATGACCGCGAGGAGCACTTGGGCGGTGCAGATGTTGCTGGTGGCCTTTTCGCGGCGGATGTGCTGCTCGCGCGTCTGGAGAGTGAGGCGCAGCGCGGGATGGCCGGCGGCGTCTTTGGAAACCCCCACGAGGCGGCCGGGCATCCGGCGCTTGTGCTCGTCGCGGGTGGCCAGAAACGCGGCGTGCGGGCCGCCGAATCCCATGGGAACTCCGAACCGCTGGGCCGAGCCGACCACGACGTCCGCGCCGAGTTCGCCCGGCGGGGTGATCAAAGTGAGAGCCAGGAGGTCGGCGGCGACGACCGCCAGCGCGCCGGAATCGTGGGTGCGCGCGATGAGGAATCCCATGTCGCAGATCGTGCCGTCGGTGGCCGGGTATTGGAAGAGGGCGCCGAAGACCGGTTCCTGCGGGCCGTCCTCCGCAGGGCCGGTGAGGATTTTGATGCCGAGCGGCTCCGCGCGGGTGCGCAGGAGAGCGATCGTCTGGGGGTGGCAGTGGTCGGCCGCGAAGAACGCGTCGCCGCCCTTGATATCGTGGCAGAGCGTCATCGCCTCGGCCGCCGCCGTCGATTCGTCGAGCATCGAGGCGTTGGAAATCTGCATCCCCGTCAGGTCGCAGACCATCGTCTGAAAATTCAGCAGCGCCTCAAGCCGACCCTGCGCGATTTCCGCCTGGTAGGGCGTGTAGGCGGTATACCAGCCGGGGTTCTCCAGGATGTTTCTCCGGATGACCGCCGGGGTGTGGGTGCCGTGGTATCCGGCTCCGATGTGCGAGCGGGCGATGACGTTTCGCCCCATCATTTCGCGCAGGTCGGCCAGCGCCTGCTCCTCCGTGCGCGCGGCGGGAACCTCCAGATCGCGGCCCAGCCGGATCGATGCGGGCACGGTCTCAGCGATCAGCACCTCGAGTGTGGGCGCGCCGACCGTGCGGAGCATGGATGCGATTTCCGCAGCCGACGGCCCGATATGGCGGGAGGCGAACGCGCTCATGCCCCGATCTGGGCCCTGTAGGCGGCGGGGTCTTTAAGGGCTTCGAGCTCGGCGGGATTCGAGAGGCGGATTTTATAAATCCACCCGTCGCCGAACGGGTCGGTGTTGAGAAGCGCGGGCGTGCGCTCGATCGCTTCGTTGCGGGCGAGGACTTCGCCCGAGACCGGCGAGTAGATGTCGCTTGCAGCCTTGACCGATTCGACCACGGCGGCCACGTCGCCGGCCTTTAGGGATTTTCCGAGCACCGGGGGCTCGGCGAAGACGATGTCGGTGAGCTCGGCCTGGGCATGGTCGGTGATGCCGACCGTCCCGGTGTCTCCTTTAACAAGGATCCATTCGTGGCTTTCGGCGTAGCGAAGGTTGTCGGGAACGTTCATGAGGCTTTTTGGTAAAGGGGTTTCTTGTGAACGCAAGCCCGGAATTTTTTTCCGCGCACCTCGATGGCGACTTCCTGTCCGGGTTTCGCCGCGTCGGCCGGGAGATACGCCATGGCGATCCCGCATCCGAGCGAGGGGGAATGCGCGCCGCTTGTCGTCTCGGCGACCTGTTCCCCACCGATAAAAACCGGGTAATGCGGGCGCAGTGGCGGGGATTTTTCCATCGCTTTCAACGCGCACAAACGCCTCGGAATTCCCGCGGCCTTCTGGGCGGCGAGCGCCTCTTTGCCGATGAAGTCCGGTTTGGTGAAATTCACAAAATAACCGAGTCCGGCCTCGAGCGGCGTGTGGTCGAGCGAGAGGTCGGAGCCGTTGAGTGGATAGCACATCTCCAGGCGGAGCGTGTCGCGCGCGCCGAGCCCGCACGGCTTCGCGCCAGCCTCAAGGATCCTGCGCCATGCGTCTGTGGCCTTGGCGGCCGGGATGATCCACTCGAACCCCTTCTCGCCGGTGTAGCCGGTCGTGACGACGAACCCTTCCCCGATCTCCAGAACGCGGTTGCGCTCGGACGGCATGACCCCGCCGATGGCCTTCTCAAAGATTTTTCCTGCATCCGGGCCCTGGACGGCCAGCGCGGCGTAGTCTTCGCTCCGGTTCTCGAACTCCACGCCCTCGCGCAGGCGGGCCTTCATCCACGCCGCGTCCTCCGCGATCATCGAGGCGTTGACAACGAGAAGGAATTCCGAAGGACCGAGCCGGTAAACGATCAGGTCGTCAATCACCCCGCCGCGCTCGTTCAGCATTAGCGAATAGTGAGCGCGCCCGGATTCCAGCGCGGCCACGTTGTTCGTCAGCAAAGAATCCAGCCAGGCCGCGCCCGCCGGACCGCTCACAAAAAATTCGCCCATGTGCGAGACGTCAAAGACCCCGGCCGACTCGCGGACGGCCCTGTGTTCGTCGAGGATCCCGGAATACTGAACCGGCATTTCCCAGCCGGAAAAATCAACCATCCGGCCGCCGGCGGCAAGGTGGGCTTCAAATAATGGAGTCCGCATGTTGGCGGCAAACTATGCGCCACGGATCCGGAATGATGAAGGATTTTCTTGTCAAACATCCGCCTTTCGCAAAAATGCCGCCGCTGCGGAAGGCTAATGTTTGTATCGCCGCCGGATTCGCTCGAGATAGAAAAGCCCGCCGGGCAGCCCCCAGACAAGATAGACGAACATCCCGGTGATGGAAATGAGGAGGCCGGTTCCCTGCGGGACCCCGCAGAGTTCGGAGAGCAGTTGCTCGAAAAGCGCCTCGCGGACGCCCATGCCATTGAGGCTGATCGGCAGCGAGGAAACCGCCGTGACCAACGGCATGATCGAGGCCAGATCGAGGAAGCTCACCTTCACCGTGAACGCCAGCGCGACAAAGTAGAACGCAGCGAAGTAGGACAGGAGCATCGGAACCGTGTAGGCCGTCCCGAGCAGCGCCTCCCTCCGGTTTTCGATGCAGAGCTGCCAGAGCGCCGCGAGCTTCACGATCTGCGCGCGCATCGGAAACCGCCCGGGAAGCCGCCCCACAAGGTGGCGGCTCGTGAGGAGGAACGACGCCGCAAGCCCGATGCCGATCGCAATCAGAACGATCGCAAAAACCTTCATGGCGCTCCCCGCGGCAAAGCTGGCGGCGAACCAACTGCCCCGCGCCCATGCGACCCCGAGCCCCATCGCCACCAGCACGAGCAGCGCGAGCAGCCGGTCAACCGCCACGCTCAGGAACCCTGCCGTCCGGTGCCCCGGATGATCGCGCTGCAGGAGAATCACCCGCGCGACGTCCCCTCCGGTCGTGCCGGGCAGGAACTGGTTGAAAAATGCCCCGATGAAAAACAGCCTCGCCACCTCGAAAAAATGCACGCGCAGATGCAGCATCTTGAGGAAGAGCTGCCAGCGCAGGATTCCGAAAAGCTCGCAGAGTCCGGCCGAGGCACCCGCGGCGATGAGCCACCTCCAGTCGGCCGCCTGCAGCGCGCTCCACATCGAAAGCCGCCGCTGGGGGTCGCGGAACAGCCACCACAGCAGCCCGGCGGTCACCAGAACCTGAAGCACGGTCAGCAGGTGCGCACCCAACCCGGTGATTCCGTCAGCAGCGCGGCGGGATGGGGATGACGGGCTGCCCATGATGTTGGAGGAACCTTATGCCGCCCGATCCCGTCGCGACAATCCCGATCGCTTGGAGCCGATCACATTGAGCCGATTACTTGGGCAGGCGCTGGGTGGTCGGCGACCTCGAACCGGTCACCAAGGCAAAGAGCCTCTACAATAAATGTCCCACCTGGGACATTTATTGTAAATGAAGGCGCGGGGTGCGTGGTGAGGCATGGGAGAGGGGACGTGACTTGTGGAGATGGGAGAGGGGCGGGAAAAGCGGCTGGAAAGGATTGATTTTTTCCACATGATGCCCCAGCGTCGCGCGTATGAGAGCTGAGTTGGGCAGGGAGGCCCGTGATCTTGTTCCTCTGGATCCGACCGCTCGTTGAAGCATGATTTTTTCCGGTATCGCAACGGCATTCGGTTTGGGCTTTCTCTACTTCCTCGGGGCGGTTCCCGCCGGCGCGGCGGCGGGGGCTCCGGTCTGGGTGGCGGCGGTTGCCGCGTGGGCCGGGTATTCCGCAGGCGGCGCGGTGGTCCTGTCTGCGGGCGCTCCGCTGAGGGCGTGGCTTGTGCGGCGGCTGAAAATTCCGGTTGCCCGCGATCCGTCGAAGCTGGTCTGGCGGGTCTGGGGC
>JBAXXD010000113.1:0-12175 GCA_037128135.1 Verrucomicrobiia bacterium | reverse complement strand
GGCTCGCCCGCCTGCTTCGGGAGGCATGTTGAAAAGGTACCAGTGTGCATATTCTGTCGCATATTCTTGCATTTTTAAACAAATGGATTCCAATCTGCCGACACGTGCGTCTCGAGTTTTTTCCATTTGAGCGATTGATCGCGAGGTTCACATGGGCTGCGGTTTTCATCTCCAGTTTCCCGGCAAGACAGGCTTGTCCGGCAGTCAGATTTTTCCAGATCACCCGGCTCATGATCCAATTAGACACGTTTTTGATTTTTTCGGACATAGACAAAAAGAGCATGAGTGGAGTATTTCAATCGTCACGTTCATTATCACATGATAACAACAACAAAGTAATGGCATGAGAACCCATCGCGATCAAAAAAGAAATTACTAATGTCTAAAAAGAATCTCAACTTGGTGCTGCCGACGCCGTCGCAGGTGGCGTGGGCGGATGCTGAAATCGGGGCGATCATCCATTTTGACATGCAGGCGTATGATCCGACCTACAACTATGGCGAGGCCGGGCGCACGTTGCGGCGGCCGCCGGACGCGAAGCTCTTTAATCCCGTAGAACTCGACACCGACCAGTGGCTTGAGACCGCGGTATCGTTCGGCGCAAAATACGCGGTGTTCGTGGCAAAGCATTGCAGCGGGTTCTCGATGTGGCCGACCAAGGCGCACGATTACAGCGTCAAGAACACCCCGTGGCGGGGCGGGCAAGGCGACATCGTCGCCGACTTTTTTAAGTCGTGCAGGAAATTCGGCGTCAAGCCGGGATTGTATTGCAGCACCCCATGGAATTCCTACCTGACCGTGTATCATGGCAGGCCCGTTTCGGGGGATCCGGAGGCGATGGCGAGCTACAATCAAGTCGTCGAGACACAGCTCGCTGAGCTCTGGTCGCAATACGGCGAGGTCTTCGAAATCTGGTTCGACGGCGGCGTGATCCCGCCCGAACAAGGCGGGCCGAACATCATCCCGCTCCTGGAGAAATTCCAGCCGAACGCCGGTGTGCTCGCTGGTCCGCGCGGCTGGCCCAACCTTTTACGCCACGTCGGAAATGAGCGCGCGGTCGCGCCCGATCCATTCTGGAGCACAGCTGACGAGCTGGTTGACACGGATGGCACGGTGGAGATCGCCGGTTTGGGAGGAACTCCCGACGGGAAATTCTGGGCGCCCGGCGAGGCGGTCATGCCCAATCACGATCAGATCAAGGGGTTTCAGGGCGGGTGGTTCTGGCTTGAGGGGGACGACCATACCGTCTATTCGGTCGATCACCTCATCGAATGCTACTTCTCCAGCGTAGGACGTAACACGAACCTACTGCTTGGGATGGTCATTGACAACCGCGGACTGGTTCCGGAGGCCGACCGCAAGCGCTTTGCGGAGTTCGGACAACAGTTGAAAAACCTGTATTCTCATCGTATCGCCGAGGCGCATGGCAGCGAAACGTCTCTGCTCCTGCAATTGCCGGAAGGGAAGCCGGTGAACATGGTGTCGCTGATGGAAGATATCGCGCAAGGCGAGCGGGTGCGGAAATATGTCGTTGAGGCGCATATCGGCGGGCGCTGGGTCAACATCGCGGCCGGGACGTGCATCGGTCACAAGAGGCTCGAGCGGTTTGAACCCGTGATGGCGTCGGAACTGCGGCTGACGATAACCGAAAGCGCCGCCTTGCCGGCAATCAAAGAGTTCAGCGCCTGGTCAGTGCCCGCCGGCGTATTTGCCGTCCCGCTGGATGTCGCCCAGCGCAGCAGCGTATCCTTTAGGAAAGACAAGGATGGTTTTATCGGCATCTCCTGCTCGAATCCGAACCTGGCCATTCGGTATAGCGCGGACGGGGCGGAGCCGTGCGCATCCTCTCCGATCTTCACCAAGCCGTTCCTTCTCAAGATTGGCGGGACGGTGAAAGCGTATGCGTTCCTGGAGGGAGGAGAAAGCTGGTCGCAGACATTCAGTGCGACCTTCGGCATGGACCGGAGCGACTGGCGCGTGCTGCGGGTGAGCTTGGAAAGCCCCTATGATAATAATGGCCATGCCGGAGCGCAGCACCTGCTGAACGACGATCCGACGACCTACTGGCACACGTATCATTCCGACAAATCCCAGAGCGTGCCGCCACATGAGGCGGTTCTGGACATGGGGCGCACGGTGAAGGTTGAGGCCTTCACGTTGCTGCCGCGCAACGATTCCACACAGCCGTTCGCGGCCATGATCGGATTTTCTGACCAGTATGAGTTTCATCTGAGCGACGACGGCGAAGCCTGGACGTTGGCCGTTCAAGGGGAATTCACCGACCCGAAGAGTGACACCGGGATGCGGTTGATCCCGTTGCCCAAGCCGATGACTGGCCGGTTCATCCGCTTTGTCGCCAAACATGTCGTTGACGACATCGACTGTGTGATCGTGGCGGGGATCGGGGCGGTGGAAGAAAAACAATGAATGATTCAGCGAGATACGATTCCCGGGTTCATGAGGATGAACTGGCCTTCATGCGGCAGTGGTCGGCTGACCTGCTGGCTGGTGAAAGACAAGCCTTCTCATACAAGTGCGGCGGAGCGAGCTGAAATCGTTCCATCAAAAATGTTAAAAATATGAAATTAGCGTCATTATTTTCCGATCATGCGGTGGTTCAGCGCGGCATCCCAGTTCCCGTCTGGGGATGGGGCAAGCCCTTGGGCCGGGTCAAGGCCAGGCTGGGGCAGTATGAGGCGCAATCCATGGCCGGGGCGGATGGCAAGTTCCTGATCCGGCTGCCCGCGATGCCGGCCGGCGGCCCCTACGACCTTGAGGTGACGGCGGCGGATGGCGGTGGCACCGTGGTCACGAGGGATGTCTGGGTCGGAGAGGTGTGGCTTGCCTCCGGTCAGTCGAACATGGATTTCACGATGAGCGGGATCATCGGGCCGGCGGGTGAAGCCGAGTTGAAAGGTGCCGGCATCCCCGGATTGCGGATGATCACGATCCCGCCCGTTGCCAATCTGGGACGTCAACCGGATGTGCCGGCCGAATGGAAGGTGTCAACGCCCGGGGCAGCGCTGGCCTTCTCGGCGGTCGCCTATCATTTCGCCAAGCGGCTGCACGAGGAGCTGGGGGTGGCGGTCGGCATCGTGAACAGTTCGTGGGGCGGCACGATTGTCGAGGCGTGGACCAGTCGGGAAGCGCTGGTGCGCAACCCGGATACCGCCGCATGGGTGGCGCGCTATGAGGCCACACTCAACGCACCCGCTGTCTGGGCCGGCCCCAACGCGCCCCTTGTCATCAGCTATCCCGCTGATCCAGGCAATGGCGGGGAGAAGAAGGGCTGGGCCAAAACGGATTTCGACGATGGCGCGTGGCCTGAGATGAAGCTTCCGCGGCCCTGGCAGGCGGATGGGCATAACCACAGCGGGGTCTTCTGGTTCCGGAAAACGGTTGACGTCCCTGCCGCATGGGCCGGCCGCGACCTGCTCCTCCGGATCGGGGCCGTGGACAAGCAGGACATCACGTATTTTAACGGCGAGAAGGTCGGTGCCACAGGCAAGGATTTCGAGCAAGAACACTGGAACCAATTGCGCGAGTATTGCGTGCCCGCCCGGCTGCTCAAGGTGGGACGCAACGTCATCACGGTGCGCGCCTATTCCTTTGTGTATGACGGGGGGATGATCGGCCCGGCCGACAGGATGAGCCTCGCGCCGGCTGACGGAAGCGGTGAGCCGATTCCGCTGGCCGGCGCATGGCGCTACCAGGAGGAACATGACTTGGGTGTGGTCGAACAGATGATCATCCCGTCAGGGCCCGGCAATCCCAACAGTCCGCATATCCTGTATGATAGCATGGTCGCTCCCTTGATTCCCTATGGCGTGCGCGGGGCCATCTGGTATCAGGGCGAGTCGAATGCCGCCAACGCCTCGCAATACCGGCGGATGCTCACGGACATGATCCGTTGCTGGCGCTGGGATTGGGGACAGGGGGATTTCCCGTTCCTCATCGTCCAGCTCGCCAACTACATGCCACCGTCGGACTATGATGAGGGGAGCGCCTGGGCGCGCCTCCGGGAGGCACAGTTGAAAACGTTGTCCGAACCGGCAACCGGCCTGGCCGTAGCTATCGACATCGGAGAAGCGGAGGACGTTCATCCCCAGAACAAGGCCGATGTGGGCCGGCGTCTTGCCCAGTGGGCCTTGTCAGCCACGTATGGTCTGCCGGTGGTGGCATCTGGCCCACTCTATGCCGGCATGACTCTTGAGGGCGCGACCATCCGCTTGTCCTTCGATAACATCGGCGGCGGACTGGTCGCCCGAGGTGGGGAATTGAAGACGTTTGTCATGGCGGGCCCCAACAGGATTTTCCATCCGGCGACGGCGGTTATTGACGGACGGACGATTGTGGTGAGCTGTCCTGTAGTTCCCGAACCCATGGCATCGCGTTACGCCTGGGCTAACAATCCCGAAGGCTGTAATCTTTACAATGCCGAAGGCCTGCCCGCCTCGCCGTTCCGGACGGACACGTGGCCGTGAGAGAAGCCTTATTCATGTGCTCTCCTGGGTGGGGTGCTATGATCTGACGACAAGAGGATGAAGAAATAATAAAAAAGTTGTGTTGAGCGATTGACTCTTATTGACAAATCAGAGGGGTTGCCTTGGAGAGACCGCAGGATCACTTCATCCCGAACATCTGCTCCTTGAGGTCCAGGTAATACAGGTAATCCTCCGGCTTGACGTTCGGCGGGCAGCGGTGGTCGCAGAACGGGATGAACCCGCCGCGTTCCACCAGCGGAACCAGCGTCTTCATGTGGGCCTTGATCGCCTCCGGCCCATTGCCCAGTTCCATTTTGTCGAACCCGCCCATGATGCGCAGATCTTTGCCGTATTCCTTCAGCACGTCCGCCGGGTGCCCGCACGCATTGACTTCGAACGGGAAGAGGCAGTGGTAGTCGGAACACGCGTAGGCGAGGCCTTCGAACGTCAGCATGTCGCGGACCTTGCCGATCATCGAAGCAACCCCGACGCCCAACGGATAGTTGCTATTTTACGGCCCCTTACTCGAAAGGCGCCAAATTCAGAGGGGTTTTAGAATGGTATGGCGACTGTCGCGGTTGCCGGCCTGCCGGGGAAACAAGCGGGACGCTTGTTCTACTCTGGTTTAAGTGAACGGCATTCCCCCTTACCCTAAATCCTGGATGGCCGGATGGCTGATGTGCGGACTCAGCAGCTTCCAGTTGTCCTTATCATCCGCTGTTCGGATTTCCGGCACGAATCCGAACTTCAGATAGAGGTGGACAGAGTATCAAGGATGACGGGAATTTTCTTGCGCCAGTTCGTCGGGAGAGCCTCGGAGATTTCGAATGCGAACGCCTGGCGTCCGGCGCGGCGGCATTTGTCGAGGACGGCGCGCTGGAGTTCCTCGGCGGGCAGGGCATACAGGCCGATATTGATGTTCGCCCATAGGACGAGATCCGGCCAGTCCGCGCGGCAGCGGTCGTAGCCCATGTCGCCCTCGGGTGGTTCGGTAAGCGATTCGACCATGTGAAAGGGCGCGGTGGCGATCTGGTCTGAGATGATGTCGAGCGCCCCATCGTAGTGGACCATCACCCGCTTTCCGCCCGCCTCCAAAATCGGAACGCCCTGTTGATAAACCGGCATGAGCAGATCGCGGTAGCGCTGCGGACCCAGCATGCTAATGGTGAGGTTTTCCAGCCATTTCACATAGCGTCCAGGGCCGGCCGCGATGAGCCGTTGCTCTTCTACAAACTGCTTGCGAAGTGCCTCGTAGAGGTCGAACAGTTCGGGCAACTCCGAGGCGACATCCATGCAGAACTGCTCGGTGCCGGCGAGATCGACATTGATTTTCATCGCCGGGGTGCGGTGGGTCCAGTTGCCGGCACCGGTCAGGACTACCACCCCACGGTCTCCGACAGCCGCCTCGGCTTTTTCATAGCGGTCGTAGCGGGGAACCGCCTCGGAGTTTTCAACGATCCACTTCCATGTCCGGTAATCTTCCGGTTCCTTGATCCAATCCTCATCGTGCCAGCCGTTGCGGGTGACCTTGCGCACCTCCCCCACCGGAGTTTTTTTGCGGGTGATCTGCAAGGCGACACCGCCAGCGGTCCGATCTTCGACGGTGATCTCAACCCCGTGCTCGATGATCTCGACGATCTCGCAATGGTGCGTGACGAGCAAGCCCTGGTCGAACAAACGGGCCCAGTCCGGCTCGCTCATGCGCGCGGCGAGATTATCCGAATCGACCACGCCGAGATTCCAGTCGTAGATCGAAAGCGGGGTGGTGCCCGGCAGGCCGCCTTCCAGGACAGTAAGCAGGTTCTGTTTCACGGGATCTTTAAATTGCCAAATCAGAAGTCATAGGGCTTTTAAAACATTATTCAACGACGAGTTTCTCTATTGACGGGCTGGGTATTGTCTGGATGGGAAGAGAGCAATAAAATCCATTAAATTCAGATATGGCATTCCTTTGACCTGAGTTGGCCGCAGCGTTTCAATGAGAAGGTGAATCTGACTGCTGGTGTGAAAGAGCAGCGGAAAAATCATCGTTTGAAAAACTCAAAGAATCCCGTGCGAACAGATCGGAATGGTGATACGCGCACTGCTATGAATTACCGACAGATCATCACGATTGAGTCTGGAAAACGTGGCGGTCGGCCATGTATTCGCCGCATGCGGATTTCGCGGACATGGCTGCGCTTTATGGCCCGCCCCCGAAAGTGATCTGGTTGAGATGCGGAAATCAGCCCACAAATGAGGTGGAACTGCTTCTGCGAAACCATGCGGCAGCCATTGTTGCATTTGAGCAGGATTCGACGTTTGCCTGTTTGGGATTTTTTCCTCTTGACGGGCCGGGTATAGGGGTGGATGAGATGAGCGCGATGAAATCCATTGAATTGAAACCTGAGTGGGGAGGAGCGGCGGAGCCCTTGCGGAAGACCTGGCAACATGTCGGCAACATCGACCAGTTCCGGTGGTTCTCCCGGGCGGATGTGCTCGATCATCTGCGGATGGCGCGGGACGAGCTGGGGGTGCGTCATGTTCGCGCGGTGGCGATGTATTCGCCGGAGATGAAAGTGTGGGATTACGATCTGCCAGATTGGCGCCTTCCCCGGGCGGAAAGGGCGAAGAAGGAGAACTGGCAGTTGGTGGATATCAACATCGAGGGGTTGCTGGCCTTGGGTCTGAAGCCGATTTACACGACCTGCTTCACGCCGAAGGGGATGACCGACGATCCCGCCGTCTGCTGGCCGGATGAGAACAGCGTGGGGATGCCGCGCGACCTTGCGGCCTGGCAGGAGTTTGTCTCCGGAGGCATCCGCCACCACATCGCCCGCTACGGGGCCGACGAGGTGCGCTCCTGGTATTTCGAATGCTGGAACGAACCGAATCTCGGGGGCTTTTTCAGCGGGACCAGAGAGGATTTTTTCCGGCTCTGGTCGGCGACATGGCATGCGGTGAAGTCGGTTGACGCCTCGTTGCGCTTCGGCGGACCCTCAACCGCGCGCGGAGAATGGATGTCCGAATTTCTCGACTTCACCGCCCGGGATGGAACGCCTCCCGACTACCTCATCACGCATATTTACAATAACGATTCCGAAAGCCAGCCGCTCTCGCCGTTTGACGGACCGGCCAGCTACAAGGTCAAGGATTCCCCGCACTTCGCGTCCGGCGTGATCCGCGGGCTGCGGAAGGAACTGGATGCGCGCGGTTACAAAGGTGAGGTGCATTGGAACGAATGGGGCCGCTCGTGGTTCCCACACGATCTCTTGAAGGAGACCGCGCTCGAGGCAGCGTTCGTCGTGAAGACGATGGCCGAAATCTCGCAGGAGGCCGACGCATTTGCGTTCTGGTGCCTTTCGGACATCTACGACCAGTGCGGCGTCCAGTCCTCCGAGTTCCAAGGCAATTATGGAATGCTCAGCCTTCACGGCCTGCGCAAGCCCGCCTGGATGGCGCACCAACTGCTCAACCGGTTGGGCTCGGAGCGCGTGCCGGTGAGCGGAGGGGATGATTTGATCAGCGCCGTCGCGACGCGCGAAGGAGATCGCGCCGCCGTGCTCGTCCATGCTTACCCCGAGAAATTCGACGGGCCGCCCTCGAAGGTCACGGTGCGCGTGGAATGGCCGTTCGGTTCCCCATCCCTGACCCGGCTCGGAGCGGAGGAAAATAATATCTGCGCCACCTGGCGGGCGATGGACTCGCCCGCCTATCCCACCTTGCAGGAACTTTCCCGCCTGCGCGAGTCGAACACGCTACGCGCCGCGTCGGCAGAAGCCGTTCGTCTGGAAACCGGCGCTGATGGCCCGGTGGCCGTCTTCGAGATGGAATGTCCAGGAGTTGCCCTGCTCTCCAGTAAAAATACCGGCTGATTAGGGGGAGCCCCTCCTCATGACCGGGAAATCTAAGAAAAATCGGTCAATTTCCTCACGCGCTCGCCAAGATGGATATGGATGATCTTCATTATCCGCAAGGCGTGCGCGAGGTTCAGTTCGGTTCTTACCGGAAGCTTCTCCTGCTGGCCGGGCCACTCATCCTTTCCCACATGGGCCTCATGCTGATGCAGGTGGTGGACGGGTTGTTTCTGGCGCGGTATTCCAAGAATGCGATTGCCGCAATCGGGCCGTCGGGCATGACGTTCTGGCTCCTGTGCGGCCTCTTCATCGGTCTGGTCGGCTACACCAACACCTTCGTCGCCCAATACGTCGGAGCCAAACAAAATGACCGGGTGGGGTCGGCCGTCTGGCAAGGCATCTACTTGTCGCTTCTGGCCGCAGCCGTGCTTCTGGCCGCATCGCTCATTGCCAAGCCGCTCTTTGCGCTGGTTGGGCACGACGCGGGAATTCAAGCCGATGAGGTCGTCTATTTCAGGACTCTCTGCTACGGCGGCCTGGGGTTCATGCTCTCGGCCGCGATCTCTGGATTCTTTGCCGGCCGCAATGACAACGTGCCCCTGATGCTCGCGGCCATCGCGGGCAATCTGGTTAACGCCCTCGGCGCATGGATCCTGGTCTTCGGCCGACTGGGCCTGCCTGAGATGGGCATGGCCGGCGCGGCCTGGGCGGCAGTCGCCGGGCAGGGCGTGCAGATGCTGATTCTGGCTTGCCTGTTATTCCGCCCGCGCTTCTTGCGCGAGTTTGGCATTTGGCGCGACCGCCATGTGGACCTGCCCCTCATGTGGCGCATGTGCCAGTATGGCTTTCCTAATGGCGTCCGCTATGTCATCGAGATCCTGGCGTGGACTGTGTTCCTGCTGCTGCTGGGCCGAGTGGACACCGACGGCCTGGCCGCCAGCAATATCGTCTGGCGGATCAATGGAATGGCGTTCTTTCCCGTGATCGGTTTGTCCATCGCCGTGTCCATGCTGGTCGGCCAGGCCCAAGGCGCGGGCCGGCCGGACCTATCCAAAAAAGTCACCCATCGCGGCCTGATTCTGGGGCAGATCTGGATGGCCTGTTGCGCCTTGGCGATGGTAGCGATCCCGAACTTGCTTTTGGACGTCTTCCTGGATCCCGGCGCTGCCACCGACCACGAACTGCGCGGCCTTTCGGTCATCCTGCTTCGCTTTGTCGCTGTGTATTGCCTGGTGGACGGACTGAACATTCTGTTCATGTCCGTGCTGGCCGGGGCCGGAGACACGCGATGGATGCTGATTATCTCCGGCGGTCTGCACGCCGGCTTCGTGGCGGTGCTCCTGGCCCTTTCGTTGGTCCACGCCAGCCTCTACACCTTCTGGCTGGCTGCCACGATCTTCATCTTCTCGGCCGCCGCCGCGTGGATCATCCGATTCCGCTCCGGCCGGTGGGAGAACAAGCGTGTGATTGATTGCCCGCCGGCCGACGTCATCGAAGGCGGTTGCCCTGCTCACAACTAAAAATATCGGCTGATTAGGAAAAAGAAACGTTCATCGTTGAAGACATCGATCTCCATTGATAGACACTTCACTTCCCATCTCACCCTGGATGGATATTTGCAAATGATCCCATGAAAAACTCAGAAAGTCCTATCATCTTCTGGCATTCCGATCCGGTCGGTCCCAATGAAACCGTGGTGCTCGCCGGCGGAAATTTTGTTCCGGGCGCATTGATCGAGTTCGCGGCGCTGCCCTCGAAATCGAAAGGCGGGCCGGATTGGACAGCCGTCAAGCCGCTCCAAGCCGGCGAAATTTCTTTGAAGGCGGTGATTCCGTCGGAGTGGAAGCCCGGCGTGTATGCCTGTCGCGTGAGGCAGGGCGAGCAAGTTTCCGGGGTTGTTTACGTCAACGCACCGGACATCTGGTGGAAACAAGGCGACGAAGGTATTGACCGCGCCCGCCAGGGGGGCTGGCTTCGCATCCTCGGAAAATGCCTCGCCATCGATGACAAAGCGGCAGTGACGATCCGGACTGAGGACGGCAAAGAATCCATCGCGCTCGAACTCAAGACCGTCTCGAGCTTTAACCTCAAGGCAAAGATCCCAGCGGATCTCAAGCCGGGAAAATATCAGGTGCTAATATCCAACAGCAAAGGCGGCGAAGAGGCCGTCCGCGACGCCGGAGCGCTCGAATTGCTCCCCGCCAAACCCGCGCCCAAAGCGGCGCTCAATATCGTCGATACCTTCGGAGCGGATGCGACCGGCATGAAGGACTGCACGCTCGCGATTGTCCAGGCCATCGAGCGGCTCTCGATGATCGGCGGCGGGGTCGTCTATTTTCCGCGCGGCCGCTATCGGATCGACTCCATCCTCCGTTCCGGCACATGGATCAAGTCGCCGCTCTTTATCCCGGAGAACATCACGCTGCGCGGAGAGAGTTCCGCCAGCGTTTCGCTTTGGTGGCCCGACCAGGAGAAGGCGCTTCCGACGCTCATCGACGGGCGCAACGATTTCGGGATCGAAAACCTGAGCCTTTTCACGCAGGGCTACTTCAGCACGATCATCACCGGCGGCAGCAACGTCCGCATCCACAACGTCCGCATCCGGGCGAACCGGTTCTACATGACAAACAACCCGGGCGGGGCGCCCCATCATTTACGGGCTTTCCCGCAGGAAAAGCCGGCGGAAATCGGTCCAGCCATCCAGCTCTGGGGCGAGAACAACCATGTGACCGGCTGCGACATTCTCCACAATGCGTGCGCATTCGACATTCGGGGCGGGAGCGGCTCGCTGATCGCCCACAACACGATCCGCGCCGCCAACATGCATGGGCTCAACGGTACAAACGGGATCATCTTTGAGCACAATGAGAACACAGGCAACAGCATGGTGTCCGGAGGCAACAATATCGCGATGCACATGGGAGCCTCCGTTTGCAAGCACACCTATTACGCCCACAACCGGACGACGCATCTCTACGGCGGCGACCACGAGGCGTTCACACTCGACGGCCACGCGACCGCATATCTTGGCAAGGTGCGGGACATCCGGCCGCTCGGCTTTGCGCTCGACGGCCCGACATTCCTTGGAGACAAAACCAAGGGGGCCATGAGCGATATGTACGGCGCGGTGGCCTACATCATCGATGGCAGGGGCGTCGGCCAATACCGCTGGGTCACCCGGACCGAAGGAGACAAGATCACCATCGACCGCGAATGGGATCTCCCGCCGGACGAAAACTCCATCATTAGCCTTGGAGGATTCAACGGGCGCCACCTGTTCATCAACAACACCGCCGAGGACACCGGCACGATGTTCCAGCTCTATCCGCCCAACGCCGAATGCATCGTCGCGGGCAACCGGAGCATCCATGCCAGCAACATCAACAGCCTCGGCAAGCTCAGAAAAGCCAAGGACACGACATTCGTCCGCGTGGAACCGAGCTGGTATAACCAATACCTCGACAATCACATCATCGCCGGAAACACCTGGGGCGGCGGCACCACACAAATCGACCGCTGGATCGGCGGCGAATGCATGCTCAATATCTGGGGCTGGGAAAGCTACTGCTACGGAAGCGCCGAGGGCGAACCGCTCGATAAATTTTTCAACTCCGAGATTCTCCAATCCATCCTCGGGGAATCGAAGCCCCGGGCGAAGACGATTCCCATCAGCCGGTTCCAGATCATCCGCCGCCACAAGGTGGATAGCAACTCGTCCATCCGGGTCCACGGCGCGGTCGCGGACGTGCTCATCGAGGGGAGCGATCTCAAGTGTTCCCGCCAAGGCATCCGCATCGACCAGGAAATGGATTACAAGCTGCCCCCCGACCTCGGCCAGCTCTTCGATTTCGATCC
>JBAXXD010000112.1:0-12178 GCA_037128135.1 Verrucomicrobiia bacterium | reverse complement strand
CAGACGACCTCCTACGTTTTCAAAAGCACCGAGCACGCGGCGAATCTTTTTGCGCTGAAGGAATTCGGGAACATCTACACGCGGCTCATGAATCCGACGACGGATGTCTTCGAGAAGCGGATGGCCGCGCTCGAGGGCGGCACGGGCGCGCTCGCTGTCGCGTCCGGGCAGGCGGCCACGACGCTGGCGCTGCTCGCGATCACGCAGGTCGGCGATGAGATCGTCTCGGCGAACAACCTCTACGGCGGGAGCTACCAGCTCTTTCACTACACGTTCCCGAAGCTGGGCAGGAAGGTGATCTTCGTGGACTCGAAGGATCCCGAGGCGTTCCGCAAGGCGATCACTCCGAAGACCCGGGCGATCTACGCGGAGACGATCGGCAACCCGAAGCTCGACGTGCCCGACTTCGAGGCGATCGCAAAAATCGCGCACGCGGCGGGGATCCCGCTCGTGGTGGACAACACGGTCGGGGTCGGCCTGGTGAAGCCGATCGACCACGGTGCGGACATCGTCGTCCTCTCGGCCACAAAATATATCGGCGGCCACGGCACATCGATCGGCGGGGTGATCGTGGACTCGGGGAAATTCGCATGGAACAACGGGCTCTTCCCGGAGTTCACCGAGCCGGATCCGAGCTACCATGGGCTGGTCTTCTGGGACGCCCTCGGCAACGTGCCCGGCATGGGGAATGTCGCGTTCATCCTGAAAGTCCGCGTGCAGCTTCTGCGCGACATCGGCGCGGCGCTGAGCCCGTTCAATGCGTTCCAGTTCCTGCAGGGGCTCGAGACGCTGCCGCTGCGGATCCGCCAGCACTCGGAAAACGCGCTCGCCGTCGCAAAGCACCTGAAAAGCCACCCCTCGGTCGTCTGGGTCACCTATCCCGGGCTCGAGGACTCGTCGAACCACGCAACCGCCGCAAAGTATCTCAAAGGCGGGTTCGGCGGCATCGTGGGCTTCGGGATCAAAGGCGGACTCGAGGCCGGAAAAAAATTCATCAACTCGGTGAAGCTGTTCTCGCACCTGGCGAACATCGGCGACGCGAAGAGCCTCGTCATCCACCCGGCCTCGACAACCCACCAGCAACTGACGGCCGCCGAGCAGGAGACGACCGGCGTCACGCAGGATTACATCCGCCTCTCGATCGGCATCGAAAACATCGCCGACATCCTCGAGGACATCGACCAGGCGCTGGCTGTAGCCGGCGGGAAAAAGGCCGCAAGCCACTGAGCTGACACCACCGGGCTTGCCTGGTGCGAATGGGGCGTCGCCTGTTTCGCACTGGCAAGCAAACCGCTTTTCTATGAATTTGTTTTCAGCAAGCTGACGGCGGTCAACAGGAAGAACGCATCCATGCCAAAAAAATCAAGCGGTCGCGCAGAGCCGGCGGTTTCCCATGCGGAAGCCGCTTCCGCGGGCGGAGTCGGCCGCGTCCGCACGCATTTTTTTGAGCACAAGGGCGCGGCGTTCGAGCTGCGGTGCGGGGCGGTGCTCGACGGGTTCACGCTCGCGTATGAGACGTATGGCCGGCTGAACGCCGCGCGGTCGAATGCGATCCTCGTCTTTCATGCGATGACCGGGAGCCAGCACGCGGCGGGGAGGAATCCGGATGTCCCGGGTCTTGACCGACGCTGGACCGAAGACCTCCACGAGGGGTGGTGGAACGACTTCATCGGGCCCGGCAAGGCGCTCGACACCGACAAGTTTTTTGTCATCTGCGCGAATTACCTCGGGGGATGCTACGGCTCGACCGGACCCGCTTCGATGAACGGCCGGCGACGCTGGGGGGCGGATTTTCCGGTGATCCGGATGGCCGACATCGTGGACTCGCAGATCAAGCTCCTCGACCACCTCGGGATCAAGGTTCTGCACGCGGCCGTCGGCGCATCAATCGGCGGATACCTGTGCCTGAGCCTCGCCACCCGGCATCCGGATCGCGTGAGGATCCTTATCCCGATCGCCTCGGGCCCCGAGACGACCGTGCTCCAGCGGCTGATGAATTTCGAGCAGATCACCGCGATCGAGCTCGACCCGGCGTTCCGCGGCGGCGCCTACGACCCGAGGCGCCCGCCCCGCGACGGGCTCGCCGCCGCCCGCCGGATCGCGCACAAAACCTTCGTCTCGCTCGAAGACCTCCACGCGAGGGCACGCGGGGACGTGACCGACCATGGATCGCCGTTCGGATGGTACGAGATGAACCATCCGGTGGAATCGTATCTTTTCCATCAGGGCCTCAAGTTCGTGAAGCGGTTCGATGCGAACACCTATCTGCGGATCCTCGATGCGTGGCAGTGGTTTGATCTGGTGGCCGAAGCCGGCGGGGACGACGACATCTTCTCCCGCTGCAGGGATCACCGGTTCCTCGTCTTCAGCATCGATTCCGACGCCTCGTTCCCGCCCGCCGAGCAGGGCCACCTCGTGAAAACGCTCGAAGCCGCCCGCGTGCCGGTCACCTGGATCACCGTCCACTCCGGAAAAGGCCACGACTCGTTCCTGCTCGAGCCTGCCCTCTTCACTCCCCACATCGCACAAATCCTCGGGCGTCTTTCCTTTTAAAAAATGAGGCCGGGGAGCTGCTCCCCCCCGACCCCTACCACACTCAGGAAAAAATCACACGAACGCTTCGGCTTTCGGCCTCTCTTTTTTGCCGAGAGCTTTGCGGAGCTTGAGCAGCGCGATGTTTTGGATCTGGCGGATCCTCTCGCGGGTCACCCGGAATTTGACCCCGACCTCCTCGAGGGTTTTCGGCTTTTTCCCGTCGAGCCCGAACCGGGAGTTGATGATCCGGCGCTCGCGGTCGTCGAGCGCGTCGAGCAGACCTCCGACCTCGTCCCGCAGATCCTTGTCTCGGAGCATCTCGAAGGGATCCTGCGCCCCCTCATCGCCCACCAGGTCGCCGAAGCGCGTCGTCTCGTCGTCTCCGATCTGCTGGTCGAGCGAGGTCGGGCGGATCGCCGCGCTTTTCAGGGCGGTGACTTTCGCCGCCGAAAGGCCGATCTCCTCGGCCAACTCTTCGTCCGACGGCTCGCGCCCGAGCTCCTCGGTCATCTGGGTGGAAACCCTGCGGATTTTTGCGATCTTGTCCACGAGGTGAACCGGCAGGCGGATCGTTTTGCTCTGGTTCGCCAGTCCGCGCTTGATGGATTGCTTGATCCACCACGCGGCATACGTGCTCAGCTTCCCGCCTTTTTGCGGATCGAACCGCTCGACCGCTTTCATGAGCCCGATGTTGCCCTCGGAAATCAAATCCAGAAGCGGCAGCCCGTAATTGCTGTAGTCGCGGGCGATCTTCACCACCAGACGAAGGTTCGAGCGCACCATGAGCGATCGGGCTTTCTGGTCGCCGCGCTTGATTTTGCGTGCGAGCTTCACTTCATCCTGCACCGTCAGAAGCGGAAATTGTGCGATCTCACGCAGGTAGAGCTGGAATCCTGTATCAGAATCTTCGATGGCCATAATCTCTTGGTGTTTGTTCGGGCGTTTCTTTTGCAGACACGTCGCATCGCCGGAGAACTTCTCTGCTGTTGGGATCTCTTCGATGTTTCATTGTCTTTACTTGTCAGACACGGTAACGGGCGAATTGTTCAAAAAATCCGTTTTTCTTGATCCAGGTCGCAAAATGCGGCCGCTTTTTTCATCCGGGGCGTTGCAAATCCGCCGGGCGGTGGAATATTTACAGTTTTGGCAGGTTTTTGACGATCGCGCTTTACAGGGAAATCCTTCGGTGGCGATAGTGGGTGCCTTGCGATGAAAAAGGAAATCGGGATTGGACTGGCCGGCTTCGGCACGGTGGGGGCGGGGGTTTACAAGAACCTCGCGCGCAACGGGGCGTTGATCGAGGAGCGCACGGGCACAGCGTTTTCGGTGCGGCGGATCGCCGTGAAGGCGTTCGACGAACCGCGCACGGTCGAGGCGCCGGACGAGCTTTTTACCGAACGCGCGGACGATCTGATCGAGGATCCGTCGATCCGGATCGTGATCGAACTCATGGGCGGGATCAAGTTCCCCCTGGGGTTTGTCCGCCGTGCGATCGAGGCCGGAAAAACCGTCATCACCGCGAACAAGGCGCTCCTCGCGGAGCACGGGAAAGAGATTTTCGATCTGGCCGAGGCCAAGGGCGTTCCGGTTTTTTTTGAGGCGGCCGTGGCCGGCGGCATCCCGATCATCAAGGCCGTCCGCGAGGGGTTTGTCGGCAACCGGTTCGAGGCGATCCACGGGATCCTGAACGGCACGAGCAATTACATCCTGACCCGGATGACCGAATCCGGGCTCGATTTTGCGCCGGCCCTGGAGGAGGCCCGGAAGCTCGGCTACGCGGAGGCGGATCCCACGCTCGACGTGAGCGGGTGGGATGCGGCGCACAAGGCGATCATCCTCGCCTCGCTGGCGTATGGGTTCTGGGTGGATCCGGCGCAGGTTCTCGTGGCCGGAATCGAAAAAATCACGGCCGCGGACATCCGGTTTGCGGAGGCCCTCGGCTACCGGATCAAGCTCGTGGCAACGATCAAGGCCGACGAGAGCGACGCGATCGAGGTGCGCGTGGTTCCGACATTGATCCCGAAGTCGCACGTCCTGGCTTCGGTGAACGGGGTTTTTAACGCGGTGTCCGTGCGTGGGGACGTGGTCGGGGAGACGCTTTTTTACGGACGCGGTGCGGGGCAGGATCCGACATCGAGCGCGGTGCTGGGCGACCTGGCCGAGGCGGCGGCAGCGCTCAAGTCGCCCCGCGGATCCTGCGGGTTTGCCTCTCACAATTTTTACGGACGGTGCAAGCCGGTCGGCGACTCGGTCTCGAAGTTTTACCTGCGGCTCGGCGTCGAGGATCGTCCGGGCGTGCTGGCGCAGATCGCCGGCGCGCTGGGCGCTTCGGACATCGGAATCCTTTCGGTGATCCAACCGGAAAGCGTCGCCGACGGGCCGGTGCCGCTCGTGCTCACCCTGCACGATGCGCCGCTCGCGCGCATGCAGTCCGCCACCGCGACGATCTCCTCACTCCCCTGCGTGAAGGGCGAACCGCTTCTTCTCCACATGGAATCCTTTTTGTGAACGCACCCCTCCACGACCGCGGGGTCATTTCCCGCTACAAAAATTATCTTCCGGTGACCGATGCCACGCCGGTGATTTCTCTCAACGAGGGCTCGACTCCGCTCATCCACTCGCCGCGGCTCAGCGGGCGCACGGGCGCGGAGGTCTATCTCAAATACGAGGGACTGAACCCGACCGGTTCGTTCAAGGACCGGGGGATGACGGTCGCGATCTCGAAGGCCGCTGAGCGCGGCGCGCACACGGTCATCTGCGCCTCGACCGGCAACACGTCCGCCGCCGCCGCCGCCTACGCCGCCCGCGCGGGCCTCCGCTGCGCGGTCATCCTCCCCTCGGGAAAAATTGCCGCCGGGAAGCTCGTGCAGGCGTTCATTTACGGGGCAAAGGTCGTGGCGATCCGCGGGAATTTCGACGACGCGCTCCGGCTCGTGCGCGAGTTCGGAGGCGTCGAGGGGATCTCGATCGTCAACTCGATCAACCCCGACCGGATCGAAGGACAGAAAACTGCGGCGTTCGAAATCATCGAGGAACTCGGCGAGGCGCCGGATTTCCACATCCTCCCGGTCGGAAACGCCGGCAACATCACCGCGTATTGGAAGGGCTACCGGGAGTTTCACGCCGCCGGACGCTCGTCGGTCCTCCCGAAAATGGTCGGCTTCCAGGCGGCTGGAGCGGCTCCGATTTTTCACGGGCACCCGGTCGAACCTCACACCGTCGCCACCGCGATCCGGATCGGCAACCCCGCAAGCTGGGACGGAGCGAACGCCGCCGTGAAGGAATCCGGCGGGTGCATTGACATCGTCACCGACCAGGAGATCCTCGACGCCCAGCAGTGGCTGGCTTCGCACGAAGGGATCTTCGTCGAACCCGCCAGCGCCGCCAGCGTGGCCGGACTCCTGAAATGCCTCGACGGCGACCGCTGCGCCGCCTGCCCGCTTGCGGACGCCTTCCAATCGGGAAAAAAAATCGTCCTCACCGTCACCGGCCACGGGCTCAAGGATCCCGAAGCGCCGGTCAAGCACGGCGGCTTCGCACCGATCGAGACAGATGCGGACTTGACCTCCGTCCGCCGGGTGCTTGATTGATCCGCCATGCCAGTCGTTGTCCAAAAATACGGAGGCACGTCGGTCGGCAACCCCGAGCGGATTATGAATGTCGCCCGCCGGGTCGTCGAAACCCAGCGCGCCGGGAATTCCGTCGTGGTCGTCGTCTCCGCGATGTCGGGCGTCACCGACAATCTCATCCGGCTCGCCAGGCAGGTTTCCGAGCACCCGACCGCCCGCGAGATGGACGTGCTTCTCGCCACCGGCGAGCAGACGACGATCGCGCTCACGGCGATGGCCCTCCATTCGCTCGGCGCCCGGGCGATCTCGCTCACCGGCGCCCAGGCGGGAATCATCACCGACGGTCTGCACACGAAGGCGAAAATCGCGAACATCACCCCGCGCCAGATTCGCAAGCATCTCAACGAGGGATTCATCTGCATCGTGGCCGGCTTCCAGGGCCAGACGCTCCAGGGCCACATCACCACCCTCGGCCGCGGCGGCTCCGACCTCACCGCCATCGCCCTCGCCGCCGCCCTCCAGGCCGACCATTGCGAGATTTATACCGACGTGGACGGCGTCTATACCTGCGACCCAAGGGTCGTCCCGGACGCCCGGAAACTCGACGTCATCTACTACGACGAACTCCTCGAAATGGCCGGCTCCGGATCGAAGGTCATGCAGTCGCGCTCGGTCGAGTTCGCCAAAAAATTTCGTGTGCCCTTCGAGGTGCGCAGCAGCTTCAACAACAACCGGGGAACCCTTGTGAAAGCAGAACAAAACGGATTGGAAAATGTCGTCGTCCGCGGCATCAGCATCGAACGCAACCAGGCGAAAGTCACCATCACCCACGTCCCGGACAAACCGGGCACCGCCTCGCGGATCTTCACCGCGCTCTCGGAGGCCCACGTCATCATTGACGTCATCGTCCAGAACGTTTCCCTCAGCGGCTCGACCGACATCTCGTTCACGCTGGGCCACGACGAACTCGAAAAGCTCGGGGGGCTGATCGACGAGGTCGCGAAGGAAATCGGCGCGGGTGAGGTCATCAAAAAAAGCGGCATCGCGAAGCTCAGCGTCGTCGGCATCGGGATGCGCTCGCACTCGGGCGTCGCCGCCAAACTTTTCGAGTGCCTCGGAAACGCGGGCATCAACATTCAGATGATCTCGACCTCGGAAATCAAAATCGCCGTCATCCTCGACGAGTCGAAAATCGAAGACGCCGCCCGGCTCTCCCACAAGGCGTTCGACCTCTCGGAGGAGACCCTGCCGGAGGTGGCCGGAGGAACTCCGCCGATCGGCAAATAGCCCGGAATTCCGCAGGAGATCACGCGCCGCGACGCGATTTCAGAACCACTTCTTGCGTTTAAAAAAGAGGAGCATCCCGGTGACGGTGCTGAGGATGACAGCCCAGAAAAAAATGTATCCGAACGGCCAGTTCAGCTCGGGCATGTTCCACCTCTGGTCGGTGTTGAAATTCATCCCGTAAACCCCAGCGAGAAATGTCAGCGGGATGAACAGGACCGACACGATCGTGAGCACGCGCATGATCTCGTTCGTGCGGAACCCGAGGCTCGAGAGGTAGAGATCCATGAGCCCGGCGGTCAGGTCGCGGTAGCTCTCGATGATGTCGATGATCTGGGTCGTGTGGTCGTAGCAGTCGCGGAGAAAAACCTGCGTCCCGTGTCCGATCAGCCCTGTGTCGTCCCGGATGAGCGTGTTGAAAATCTCGCGCTGCGGCCAGGCGGCGCGGCGCAGGAACAGGAGGAGGCGCTTCGCCTCGTAAAGCTTTTTGAGCGACGCGCGCGAGGGTTTGTCGAGGAGCTCCTCCTCGACGGCCTCGATCGAATCGCCGACCGATTCCAGCACCGGAAAAACCTGGTCCACCGTCGCGTCGAGGAGCGCGTAGGCGAGGTAGTCGGCCTTCATCTTGCGCGAGTAGCCGAGCCCGGATCGGAGGCGCTTGCGCACCAGTTCAAAAACATCATGCCCGCGCTCCTCCTGCAGCGTGATCACGAAATACTCCCCGAGAAACAGGCTGATCTGCTCGAACGCGAGCTGCTCGGCCTCGTCGAAATAGACCATCTCGCTGACGATAAAAAAGTGGTTCGGGAAGCGCTCGATCTTCGGCCGCTGTGTGGTGTTGAGCACGTCCTCGATCGCGAGCGGATGGATCTCGAAATAATCCGCGAGCTTTTTGAGAAGCTCGACGTCGCCGAGCCCGTCGATGTTGATCCAGTTCACCTTCGTCTTGTCGAGCCGCGCGGCCAGTTCCTCGAACGTGTTGAATTCCGCCTCGAGAATTGTCTCCGCGTCATACTGGATCAGGCTGATCTCGGCGCACATCTTCGAGCCCTCGCGCGGGAGGAGGGTGGCGGGCGGCGTGCCGGCCGGTTTGTAGTTGATCCGGATCATCGGAGTTTTTTTCGCCGGACCCTTTCCGGCGGAACCCCCGCACGCTGGCGGAGCGGCGGATTCCTGACAATGGAAAAATGGTCCCATCCCGCGGGCCATCCATCGGGAACCCGCCCCGGGGCCGTGAGCTCTCCGATTCGGGTGAGCGGCGTGCGGGGGAACGGCCAGTCTTTCAGCAGGCGCCGGGCCCGTTGTTCCGGCACGGCAAAAAGCAATTCGTAATCCTCTCCGTCGGTGAGCGCGGCGTGCGTGCCGCAGCGCGCCGGCAGGCTCTCCACATGGAACCCGCATCCCGATGCCCGGGCCATGCGCGGCAGATCGCTCCCCAACCCGTCGCTCAGATCCATCATCGCATGCGGGCGGACATGACGGGCGAGCCAGCGGCCCTCGGCCAGACGCGGGATAAAATCCAGATGGTGCCCGGCGAGCGAGCCGCCCAGTTTTCCCGTCACAAAAAGCCAGTCGCCCGGACGGCCCCCGCTGCGCAGGACCGGACGCACGCCGTCCATCGCGCCGGTCAGTGCCACCGAAACCGCAATCCCGCTTGGCTGCCGGGAGATCTCGCCCCCAGCAACCGTCACGCCAAACCGCCGCGCCGCACGCCGGATCCCCCGATAAAAGTTTTCCCAGTACCCGGCGTCGATGTCCGGCGGGGAGAAGATCGTGACGAGCGCGAATTCCGGAACTCCCCCCATCGCGGCGATGTCGCTGAGCGGGCGGCAGAGCGCCTTCCAGCCGACCCGCGCGGGGTCGTGGCCGCGCAGGAAATGCACGCCCTCGACCACGCAGTCGGTTTTTAAAAGGAGGTGCCGCCGACCGCAGCGCACCACCGCGCAGTCGTCTCCCGGCCCCACCACCAGATCCCCGCGCGTCCCCAGCCCGCGCAGAATTTTTCCCAGCAGCGCGTCCTCGTCCGTCATTTTGCGAAATCCGGCCACAGGAGAGCCGCGGCGATATTGAGGGCGTTGAAGGCGGAGTGCATCGCGATCGGCGCCCAGAGCGACCCGCAGCGCTCATAGACGAGGGCCAACCCTAAACCGACGAGCGTCAGACCGGGCAGAGCCGGCGCGTGCCAATGGATGAGCGCAAAAAGAACGGACGTCCCGAAAATCGCAGCAGCCCTTCCGAGATGGGTTCTCGCCACGCCGTAGAGGCAGCCTCGGAAAATCAGCTCCTCGGTCACGGGAGCCGCGACGACCGCGACCGCGGTGACCGCCGCCCGCTCGCGCCATCCCTGGCTTTGCAAAAGAAATTCCACAATCGGCTGCAGGCTTTGCTCCGGGCCGGCCCAGGCATAAATCAGCGCCTGCACGAGAAAGATCGGCGGCAGGAACATGAGCAGCCAGCCCATGACGACCCATAGGTTCCATCCGCCTGCGCGCAGCCCGAACGTCCGCACGAGATCGAACCCGCGGAACATCAGAAACCCAAGAACAAAAAAGACGAGCCCCGCATAAAGTGCCCCGCCCCTCAACACATCTTCGAGATCCAGCCTGTCGGCAGCGCGCCCGGACGAACCCGCCGCCATCGCCAGAAACAACGCGACAAGCCCGCCCGACATCAGCCCCTCCGGCCAGCCCCAGCGCGCAGCGGGAAACCCGCAGGGATTCGCAAGCGCCCGCGGCAGGGCCCGGCGGAAGGCCGCGATCGCAACAACCGAGCCGATCCCCAACATGATAAATTGCACGGACACGCGGAGACCGATACCTGCTCGAAAGAAAAACTTCCAGCCCGGTTATTGCACCCAAATCGTCGCGTCAGATCGAGCCTGGAGAAACACGTTGCTTCGCTGCGCTTCGGTTGTGCTCCCTGCACCAAACATTCGTCTTCCCCTTTTTCCGAAGCGCTATCGCGCTGGTTTTCCGTGTTCCGCGACATTGTGCCTGGCTCCGGCGGGCCTGTGGCGGAACTCTGAAAGTATTTCGTGCTGGCCCGTTTTTTTCAATACTTCCCTCTTTCTGGACAGGAATGAGTTGTCAAACGCTCGCGATTAAGATCATTACTCAGCCCACAGCCCACCCTATGGCATCCCCGCACAGCTTGCTCGCAGTGGCCGGCATTCTGTTGGCCACGTTTCTCCCGTGCTCGGCGCTCGCCTCGCCCTCGATCACTTCGCTGCCCGCAACCCTGTCTTCCCCGACCGGCGTCAATCTCACGGTCACGGTCGGTGATGCAACCAAGGCCATCGGCAATCACGCCGACATCGCCGGCAGCAACGTGACGTTCCATGTGGCGGCCACCGGCAGCGGCACGTTGAGCTACCAGTGGCAGCAGAACGGCTCGCCCGTGTCCGGTGCCACCGAGGCTTCGCTCCCGCTGTCCAACATCCAGCCCGCCAACGCCGGCTCCTACGTGGTCGTCGTCACCGATTCCACCGGCTCGACCACCAGCCAGGTCTCCACGCTTACCACCCAGCCGGCCAGCCAGTTCGCCGCCCCCGGCACCAGTGTGACCTTCCACTTCGGCCCGCTGGGCGAGGCGCCCTTCACCTACCAATGGAAGCTGAACGGCACCGCCATCGACGGCGCCACCGACGCCACCTACACGCTGGCCAGCGTCACCACGTCCAATCCGGGCGGATACAGCGTGACGGCGACCGACGCCGAGGGCGCGGCGACCAGCAGCTGGCTGGCCGTGCTCACCGTCCTGCCGACCATCCCGGCCGCCACCGCGACCGTCGAGGGAACGGTGGGCACCGACTGCTCCACGGCCATCACCTCCGCCATCACGGCGGTGAAGACCAGCGGCGGCACGGTGATCTTCCCCGGTCCCGGCATCTATTATAGTCAGGCGTTCACGCTTCCCTCCAACGTCCGGCTGCAGGTGAACTCCGGTGCCACCCTGATGGCACTGCCATACACCGCCTCGGGCGGCTTGCCGGCCTATGTCGGCACCACCGACCTCATCACGGTCGCGAGCGGCAGCACCAACGTGGAGATCACCGGTGGCGGCATCATCGACGGCAATGGCGGTTCGGGCTGGTGGGGCACGGCACCGAACTACTCCAATCCCGTTAGCACCCGGCCGCGCCTCATCCGCTTCAGCGGCTCCTCGTCGAAGCCCATCAACAACTGCTCCGTGCATGACATCACCCTCCAGAACTCGATGTCGTTCCACATCATCAGCGCCTACACGAACAACATCACGTTCAACAACGTCACGATCATCGCACCGAGCAACTCTCCCAACACCGACGCCATCGATCCGGCCGGCAACAACATGCTGTTTTACAACTGCCACATCAGCAACGGCGACGACTGCATCGCCGTGAAGGCGGACGGCACGCCGTGCAGCAACATCGCCGTGTCTAACTGCGCCTTCGGCACCGGCCACGGCCTCTCCGTCGGCGGCCAGACCAATTCCGGCCTCAACGGCATGGTCGTCACCAACTGCACGTTCAACGGCACGACCAGCGGCCTGCGACTGAAGGCCGACCCGACCCAGGGCGGCCTCGTCCAGAACCTCACCTACGCCAACATCACGATGACCGGCGTCCAGTATCCGATCGTCTTCTACAGCTACTATGGCGGGAACGCCAACATCGGCAATCCGGGCGACGGACGGGCCGAGACCGACGCCGCCAGTTTCAACACGAACCCGCCCAACGCGCTCCCGGGCGCGGCCACGCCCTTCTGGAAGAACATCCTCCTCAGTGATCTGAACACCACCGGCACGACCGG
>JBAXXD010000111.1:0-12318 GCA_037128135.1 Verrucomicrobiia bacterium | reverse complement strand
CGCCCGCCTGCTTCGGGAGGCATGTTGAAAAGGTACCAGTGTGCATATTCTTGCAATTTGATGGGAGGGAAAAGATGAGAAATGGAGAATTGAAAATGCAAAATGGAGAAAGAAGAGAAACGTGAAACTGGAATTAAGCCGGGAAAGAAAGGGTCGAAAGGAGGGAAAGGGGAAGTCATAGAAATGGAGAATTGGCGGCGGAGGGAAATGGGGAAGCGGGCTATGGGTGGAGCGTCGGTATGCTTTTTTTGCCTGGGAGCCTGTAAGTTTGAAAGTCGCTGTCCGTGGTCCAGACCAATGCGCCGGGAATGTCGGAGGCCATCTGAACGAGGCAGGCATCGGTGAACGAGGCGGGCAGATCGCGATACTTGATGATTGTCCGGAGCACTTCGGAGGAGCGGGGAGGGAACCCGAAAGGAAAGCGCAGCAGACCGGGGATCCCTGCGAGTTTCACCAGCATCTCCGCTCCGTGCGGAACATCTGCGAGAAGGTAGAACGCTTCGCTGAGAACCGCCTCACAAGTGCTCCAGGGCGCGGGCAGACGCTTGGAGCAATCGACCGCCCACCGGTGCCACTGGTCTTTCCGGTTGAGCATCGCAACAAGCACTCCGGTATCCGCGATCACAGGGCTGGAAATCACGGCTTGTTGCGGGTTCCGTAGCCTTCAAGATGTGCCGGATTCGTGGAAAGATCCGCAGGGCCTTCGAGGGAACCGATGATCTCGCCGAGCAGGTCGAACCCGGATGGCGCCGGAAATTCATCCTTAAGCCTGGATGTGATCAGGCGGCCGATTGTCGTTTTCCGGGTTTCGGCCTCGCGTCGAAGCCGGGCATGCATCGGCCCGTTCAGATAAAGAGAAACGTATTTGCCGGGAGAAGATCGAGTTTCTATTGGCATATCGGAAGCCTGCAATCAAACGTATATCAGATCAAGTGGTTTTTTCTATTATAATCACACCGCGTTAAGAATTTTGCAGAGCGCGTCAATTTTTTCAGGTTCGAGGGCCGGGTAGTTGCCGATGTAGAAGCCGAAGAAGTGGAGGTGATCCACTTGCGGGTAATTTTTGTATTCGTCGCCCAGGAGGCGGCGGAGGTAGGGCTGGCGGAGCTGGTTGCCGCCCCCAGAGGTCCCGCGTCGGAACTCGACGCCGGCCTTCGTCATGGCCTGCATACAGCGGTCGCGGAGCGATTCGTCCGGCTCGCGGAGGACCAAGGTAAGCGCGTAGTTGCTGCTGCCATCGAGCGCGAAGTCGGTGCGGAATTTCACGGGATCGAGCCCATCAAGGAAACGCCCAAGATTCCGGGTGCGGATGGCATTATTGGCGTCGAGGCGGGGGAGTTGGGAGCGCCCGAGAACGGCGTTGATCTCTGTGCCTCGCATGTTGTGTGCGGGGAATGCAAAAATGAAGGCGGGGTTGAGGTCGGGGTGGGCATCCGCGTAGCGGGAACGAAATGCCTCGTCGCGGGACTCGCGGACCATCCCGTGAGAACGTGCCACGCGGCACAACTCGTAAAACTCCGCGTTATCCGTGCAGACCATGCCTCCCTCGATGGTGCTGAGATGGTGGGCGTAATAAAATGAGAAGTTCGATGCAAAACCGAATGCGCCGCATTTTTTTCCGTGAAATGTCGCTCCGTGCGACTCGCAGACGTCCTCGATGAGCGGGATCCCCCGCGAGGTGCAGGCATCGAGCAGCGCGTCGTCCAGAGCATTGTAGCCGAGGATGTGGGTGAGAAAGACAGCCTTGGTGCGGGGGGTGATTTTCTTGATGACCTCCACGCTATCCATCCCCAGCGTGTGCGGGTTGATATCAGCGAAGACAGGAGTGAACCCGGCATGAAGGACGCTGGCGATGTCAGAGACCCAAGTGAGCGGAGGCACGATCACTTCGCCTGTGCCGTGCAGTTCGCGCAAGGCAAGCATGGTGATCTCGTTCGCGGACGAGCCGGAGTTAACAAAGACGCTGTGTTTGACGCCGAGCCATTCACTCCACTCCTGTTCGAAGGCTTCAACCTGTTTCGACTGAGTCAGGATCGGGTCGTCCTGATGCAAAAACTCGATCAGCGCATCAAGGTCTGCGCGCGTGATGTTATTCCTCATCAGGGGCCAGTTAAGAAATGTAGAATGCATAATGGAAAATGGAGAATGGGGGGAAGGGGCGAATGGAGAAATTTATTGGTTGCGGGCTTTTTTGATGATCGTTGTAAAAATGGCGATGAGCTCGCGGGTTTCTTGCATCAATGGAGCGAAGCGGTCGGCGGAGACAATTTCCTCCGCTGCCATCAGCTCCAGCCAGTAGTCGGTCTCGGAGAGCTCTCTCAGGCAGTCGCCCATTTTGGCAATGAACTCGGGTTTCGTGCGGCCGCTGTCGGCTTCCCGGTAATTGGCCCCAACCGACGTGCCACTCCGGGGGACCTGTTTCCCCAAAGTCTGTGCCAACGCGTTCTTGGGTAGCGCAGCAAACAACCGAATAATCCTCCGCGAAAAGTCCAACGTCCGCCCCCGCAAATCTCGCCCCACGCGGTCATTTTTCATTTTTTATTCTCCATTTCTTCAGTCCCCCGCGGCAAAATCCAGCGTCCGCTCCCGCAAATCTCGCCTATTTTCCATTTTTCATTCTCCATTCTGCATTTTCTTCGTAGTCCTGTTCTGGGTCGTAGAGAACGATCTGGCTGCCGAAGGGCTCGAAGTCGAACGGGACATGGAGGAAATGGGAGAGGGCTTTTTCGACATGGCGCCGGCGTTCGGGCGGGGTAAAAACAAGCAGGAATCCCCCGCCACCAGCCCCGAGCAACTTACCGCCGAGCGCGCCAGCTCCTCGCGCCAGCGCATACGCCTCGTCCACAGCGGTGGTTGATACCGCATGGCTCAACGAACGCTTGATTTGCCAGGCCTCGTCGAGCAGGTGGCCGAAATCCTCAATACGTCCGCAGGATAGAATATCGAGCCCTTCGTCCACCATTTCCACGAAGCGGCTAATGCTCGCCGCGCGATCATTGAGCGAGCCGGCGAATGTGGAAGCGACGTCGGACGAAGTGCGCGAGATGCCGGTAAAGAAGAGCATGAGATGGCGCTTCAAATCCGCCATGCGGACTGCTGGGATAAGGACCGGCTGAACAGAAAACGATCCGTCCGGCAAAAACCGAATTGTGTTGAATCCGCCAAAGGCCGCCGCCACCTGATCCTGTGAGCCGACTGTTTCGCGAAGCACTTCCTGTTCGAGACGAATGGCTTCGCGTGCAAGTTGTTCCTTGCTTCGCATCCGACCTTCGAGAGCGTGGAGGGCGAGCAAAATTCCGACGGCAAAGGACGAACTCGAACCCATGCCGCTGCGGGCAGGCAGGTCGCCATCGTGGTGGATCTCGACGCCGCGTGTAAATTTCAATTCCTGCAAGGCTCCCCGGACGGCGGGATGCTCGATCTCATCGACACGATGGACGGCTTCGATTTTGGAATACAAAATCCGGAAACGGTGCTCGAAAAACGGAGGAAGATACCGACAGGTGAGGTAGCAGTATTTGTCTATCGCCGTGGCCAGCACCGCGCCGCCGTGCTCGCGAGACCAAGCCGGATAATCCGAGCCGCCACCGAAGAATGAAATGCGGAATGGTGTTCGGGAAATGATCATGGGAGAGAGGGATAATGAAAAATGGAGAATGGAGTATTCAAGGAGAATGGAGAGTGGGAAACTGCTGGAGCGGGTCAGTTCATGAGGCTTTCATCGCAAGACAGGGCTGCCTTCGTGGCGGAAGGCTACGCGGAGGATTTCCACGACCGGCGGCACGGTGTTGAGAGGGAGTTCATTGGGGGCAAACCACCTCAGATCGAGGCTTTCCGGGCTTGCCGTGAGTTTTCCGCCGGCAGGAAGTGCGAAGACGGCGGCGTCCACGAGCTGGCGCAGGTCGCCGTTGTCGGGATAGCGGACTGTTCGGCGCTTGGGATCGGAAAACATCCCGAGGAAGCCGGAGATCTCGATATCGAGCCCGGTTTCTTCACGCGCCTCGCGAACCGCTCCTTGGGTGAGGGTTTCCCCCGCATCCAAACGCCCTGCCGGCAGGCACCACCATCCGCAATCGGAGCGTTGCTCCAGAAGGACGCGTCCACTTTCGTCGAAAATCACGGCGCATGTTCCAAGCTTGGGCTGTGCCTGATCCATCGAAGGCATGTCGGGAAACATGGTGTGCGGCGCGATCCCCAGAGCGGAAAAGAAGTTCCCGGCAGCGGCGTAATCCCCAGGCACTCCGATATCCAGAAACGGGGACTGTGCGACCATCCCGCGAAGCCGCCTTTCCAGCGCCAAGGCAGGAAATATATCTTTCTCAAGCGAGCAAGGTCCCTCTTGGAGTGTGCCTAGGACGTCCTGGGAAACAAGATAGACGCCACCATTAATGAGGCCGGCCTGGCGGCTCGCACTCTTTTCCTTGAAGTCGATCACAAGCCCGTCCTCAATCCCGACGGTTCCGAAGCGTCCGGAATCCGGCACCTCGACGAGAGCGAGGCTGACCTCCGCGCGCGAATCGCCTGCGGCTTCAACAAAATCAGCCCAATCCGGCTCAAGCCAAGAATCTCCATTGAGGACGAGCACAAGTGGAGATGCCAGCAACTGCCGTGCAAGGCTCAGCGCTCCGCCTGTGCCGAGCGGCTCGGATTCCACGGAATAGTTCACCGGCATGCCCAGCCAATCCGATCCAATCGTCTCACGGACCAGCCCCGCCTTGTAGCCGCAACAGAGGGTGACCGAACGCGCACCCCGCAGCGCAAGCATGTCGAGTTGGTAATACAGGAACGGTCGACCAAGAACCGGGGCGAGCGGCTTCGGGACATCGTCCACTACGCCCCGCAACCGCGTGCCCATGCCGCCGACGAGAATCGCGGCGTCGATTCCGGCAAGTGGAAGATTCTCAAACATTCGCATACGCGCTGTTGCGCAGGATGCGGTAACCCTTGAGCAGTTCGCGGATGCCCCGATCCAGATCCCACTGCGGCGACCAGCCGGTCGAGAGTATCCGCTGGTTGGAGACGATGTAGTCGCGTTTGTCGGGGTCTTCGCCGATCGGGGCCTCGAGGAAGACGAATTTCGGCAAATGTTTTTGGATCACGGCACAGAGTTCCAACTTCGTGAGGTTGGCGTCCTCGAGTCCGACATTGTAAGCGCGCCCGCGCATGGGGCCGAAATTTTCGAGGCCGTGCAGGAAGACTCGGGCCACATCACGCACATGGATGAAATTGCGTTTGAAGTGCCCTTCAAAAATGACAAGCGCCCGGTCGGTGACCGCCCGATACACAAAGTCGTTCACAAGGAGATCGAGCCGCATCCTCGGCGACATTCCGAAGACGGTCGCCAGCCGAAAGCTGATGCTGTTCTCTCGCTCAAGGACAGCCGCCTCGGCCTCGACCTTGCTCGTGCCGTAAAGAGAGATGGGATTGAGCGGCGATTCTTCCGTGCAGGGAATGCCTGGTTGGCCGATGCCGTATCCGCTGTTGGTCACCGGCATCAGTATCCGCTGCAGCGCGGAGGCTTGCCGGCAGAGCAACCGCACCGCGTCACGGTTGGTCGAAATAGCGCCCAGCGCATCGCGGTCGCAGAGCGGCGCGCCCACCAACGCCGCCAAGGGAATGATCGTATCGTGTTTTGCAACAAGACCGGCCATCAGCCGCTCGTCCCGGCAATCCCCACGCACTACGTCGAAAGTATCGTAGTGGCAACAGTCTGCCAGCGAGGTGGGGCGAAACATGAAATTGTCCACAACGGTCACGGATTTTCCTGCCGCAAGGAGTTGGGGCACGAGAACCGACCCGAGGTATCCGGCTCCGCCGGTGACGAGGATCTTTTGCATGGCTTTGCTTACCATCGCCAATCAACCGCAGTCAACGATTTGAACGCAAGTGAGGAACGCGAGAGCCCTGCAAATCGGGAGCCGGGAGGCATGGCAGACTCAAGCGAGAAAGGCGTCGAGAATAGGCGTGGTGAAACTGGATCCCAGTGGGCAAGGGAAGAGAAAAGCTGAAAAGCGGAAAAGTGGAAACCTGAAAGCTGAAAGGTGACCGACGGCGCGATGGGATCTTGGCGGCGTGTTTCTTCGTTCGTTGCAGGTGAGGACAAAGACGAGAGGCCCCATGTGGCGCAAGGTCAGGCCGCACGACGGGATTTCTTGGGAGGAAGGGCCATATAAAGCCCCCTCAACTGGAGGTCTTCCTTTTCTCCTTGATCGATCGGAAATCCGCCCTGTGAACGCATCCACAACTCGAACTGTTCATCAGTCATTCCGATGGTCATCGGTTGTGATGGCACCTCCCGCTTAGACGGTTTTTTCCCAGCGGCAAATGTAGTAGGCATGGTTTGTTTTGAACTCTTGAAGAGCGTATCCGTAAACCGAATCGAAATCAAGGCCTGGAAACCAGATTTTCTCAATCTGTTTTCCGGATCGTGAGAGGATATCGAGGTGCGGGACCCCGTGAGCTGAGTCGAATCGCGCGATGTTCTGCAAGATGCCGTCTGGCATTTCACCCATCAGGCGAACAACAAATTCGACGATTCGGCCTCCTTCGCGCCGCGACTCTGCGACAACAAAAAAACCCTCGTCGAGGGGAACTCGGAATTGCTTTTCAGGCATACTTGGGAAACTGGGGGTCAGTGGGGAATGGGAAGAGAAAAGCGGAAAGACTGAAAAGCGGAAAAGTGGAAAGCGAAGAGTGAAGGTGAACCGGGCCGATCTAAAGCGGGGCGATTTCCAAGTCCGGAGCTACATGTCGGAAGTGGTTTTCATTGAGGGTGTGAATTTTCGAGCAGCCCATCTTTTTTGCGGTTTCGGCATGAATGGCGTCGTAGAACGAACCTCCAGTGATCCCGCGCGAAGGGGCGCGGCGAATGAGTTCAAGAAGTTCCGCCTCGCCGAGAACGCCGATGCGTAGCTTCGATCCGCAGTCCAGAACCATCTCCGCCGTGTCATGCGGGTTAATCTTGATCCGTTTGTCGCCGGAGAGGGTTGCATAGGCCTCTGCAAGGGCATGGGCCGAAGTGCACCCGCCCGCCGCAACCAGCGCGTCAGCCTCAGCGAATTTCCTGCTATTCAGAAGACAGGCTTCCACAAGCACGGAGGCATCGAGGAAAGAACTCATTGCCCCAACCGTTGTCGCCTCATTCTGGAAACGGCCTCGCCGCTGTCCCACCCCTCCGGCACCGATCCGGCAAACACCAGTCGCCCGCCTTTCCTCATGGAGGGACTCGGGGGAGGCTCTGCCACGGAAATCTGCGTTCTGCCTCCGAAAACTTCCAGAATCACCCGGGAGCGCCCGAAGACACCCATGGCCTCCCGAACCGACTTTGGCAAGACCAACCGACCAACATCATCAACCGTAGCCATTGCTTTCATGGCAGCAAAATACCAAATCCCATCGAGTTGCCAAGATGATTCCTGTAAATTGTCGGCGCCGGAACAAAATTCAAAGGGAAACTGGGGGTCAGTAGCGAATGGCGCTTAAGCCAACGCAGAAGCGGCATCTTGCCGCTTTTCCCAGGGAAATCCAAACGGCAAGATGCCGCTTCTCCATCCCAAACCGCCCTTAAGTTAGCGGCATTAGGGTCAGTAGCATAGGAAGAGAAAAGCGGAAATGGAAAAGCGGAAAGTGGAAACTTTAAAAGGAGAGGAGTGAAAGGAAAGGGTGGGAAGCGGGGGCGTTTAGGGGATGAGAAATGCGCCGGGGATCCCTTCATCGCAGGTGGCAAGCTTTGCGTGGTTCGATCGGGCAAGGACAAGAAGATGTCCGTCTGTGATTTGCCCGGGTCTTTGGACCCAGACGGGAAGTTCAACGGCCGATTGCGAATCGGGAATTTGCGTGATCCGGCGTTCCCGCTTCATCGTTGCAAGCATTTCCCGAGAGGTTGCCACGGAGACATCCGCCTCAGGAAGCTGGGCGAGAATACGTATGAATCCCAATTCGGCGATGCTGCAGGTGGCAAGGGATTTTCCCACTGCCCAGCCTGCGACACGTTTGTGAAAAGCATGTTGTTTGTATCCGAGCGCGATCAGCGCGTTGACGTCGAGAAGGTATTTCACGGGAAATCCGCCAGCATTTCTTTGACGCGCTCGCTGGTGAGCATCGGAATCTTCCCGCTTGCTTCAAGGACCGAAAATCCGCTGCCGCGCTCTTTGACGATCTTCCCCTTCGATCGGGCGGGAGCGATGGGTTCCAGAACGATCGTCCGGTTTTCGCTACGGACGGAAAAAACGGTTCCAGTGGAAAGCCCCAGAGCCCGCCGCAGAGCTGCGTTGAGAACCACTTGGCCTTTGGATGACAAAACAGTCGTCATAGTAAGATTGTCTTACATGGTGGTGGTGGTGTCAATGGAATTTCGGCTCTTCACCATATTCGGGAAACTGGGGGGGGCAGAGTGCGCGGCGATCCGTGCTTTGCAAAGCGGACTGAGAAGCCATAGGATTTCGTCATGAAATCGCATTTGCTTTTTGAGGCGGCGTGCCGGCGGATCCCCGGCGGGGTCAATTCTCCGGTGCGGGCATTCCGGGGAGTCGGCGGCGAGCCATTTTTCACGAAAGCCGCGAAGGGCTGCCGTCTGCTGACCGTCGATGACCGGGAGTTGATTGATTATGTGGGCACGTGGGGGCCGGCGATTCTGGGGCATGCGCCGGAGGTGGTGATCTCGGCGGTGCGCGAGGCCGCCGCGCTCGGGCTCAGCTTCGGGACACCCAACCCGCTCGAGGTCGAGATGGCTGAGACGATTTGCCGGTTTGTGCCGTCGGTCGAAAAAGTGAGGATGGTGAACAGCGGGACCGAGGCCACGATGAGCTGCATCCGCCTTGCGCGCGGGTTCACGGGCCGCGACAAGATCATCAAGTTCGAAGGCTGCTACCACGGGCATGTGGATTCGTTGCTGGTCAAGGCCGGCAGCGGGGCGCTCACGCACGGCACTCCCGACAGCGCGGGGATTCCCGCGGCGCTCGCCCGCCTGACGATCACGATCCCCTTCAACCATCCCGAGGCCGCGCGCGCAGCCTTCGCAGCCAACCCCGGAGAAATCGCCGCGGTCATCCTCGAGCCGGTTCCCGCCAACGCCGGGCTCTACCTCCCGCAGCCTGGCTTCCTCGAGGGCTTGGAAAAACTCTGTCGCGAGTCCGGCGCGCTTTTCATTTTCGATGAGGTGATGACCGGCTTCCGCCTCGCCCGCGGCGGCGCGCAGGAAATTTACGGGATCCGTCCGGATCTCACGGCGATGGGAAAAGTCATCGGCGGCGGGCTCCCGGTCGGCGCGTTCGGCGGGCGCGCGGAAATCATGGACCGCCTGTCGCCCGACGGTCCGGTTTATCAGGCGGGGACGCTTTCCGGAAATCCGATCGCCATGGCCGCCGGGCTCGCGCAGCTCCGCGAACTCGAGCGCTGCCACGGCTGGTCCCAGCTTGAAGAGATCGGCTCGCACTTCGAATCCCTCGCGCGCAAAGCGCTCCGCGGATTCCCCTGCACGTTCCAGCGGATCGGCTCGATGTTCTGCCTCTATTTCCGCGAGGGTCCGGTCCTCCGGCTTTCTGATGCGATGAAGAGCGACCGCGAGCGGTTCGCAAAATTTTTCCACTTCTGCCTGGGGGAGGGAATTTATTTTGCGCCCTCGCAGTTCGAGGCCGGCTTCCTCTCGGTCGCCCATGCTGGCGCGGATATCGACGAGACCGCGCGCGTCATGGCCGCCGCGCTCAAGAGCATTTTTTGAAATTCCGGCCGGCTGGAGCCGGGCATTTTTCCTCCGGAATCACCGCGCGGATGTTTCCCAAAAAACCGGCGCTGAAAAATGCGTGAAAAAAAATCAAGAAAAAATGGAAATTTTTGTTGACGCACATCATCTGGTGACTTATTCACATTTTCCAGTGAGTTATTCACAACATGTTGACAAACCATTTCCCGCGTTTGCGGAGAGAAAGGGGGGATATTAAATGCCAGTAAAGAAAAAAGCGGCTAAGAAAGCCGTGAAGAAAGTTGTTAAGAAAGCCCCGGCCAAGAAGGCCGTTGCGAAGAAAGCGGTCGCCAAGAAGGCGGTCGCCAAGAAGAAAAAATAACCCGCGATCCGTCTGACGACGGATAGCAAAATCAAATTGGGGGAAGCTTCGAACAGCTTCCCCCAATTTTTTTTGGCGGTCAGGATGTCAGATCTTTTGTTTTGAAAAGGAGTTTTCGGAAACCGGGCGCCGCTTCCGTCCGGATCAAATCTCCACCGTTTCCCCGATGGGCGGGAGAAGGAGGGTGAGGCCCGCTTGGGAGAAAACGTCGAAGGCCTCTTCCTTCACGATTTCGATCGGCGGAAACGTGTTGTAGTGGACGCCGACGACGATGTTGGTTTCGACGAATCCGGCGGCGCGGGCAGCGTCGGCGGCACCCATCGTGAAATTGTCGCCGATCGGCAGGACGGCGAAGCGGAGGGAAAACTCCGCGGGGATGAGCTTCATGTCCATCGTGAGCGCGGTGTCGCCGGAGTAGTAAAATGCGCCCTCCGCGAACTCGACGACGTAGCCGCCGGGATTGCCGCCGGGCGTGCCGTCGGGAAGCGTGCTCGAGTGGGCCGCGTTGGTCATTTTCACCCGGCCGAAGGGGAACCGCTTCGATCCGCCGTGGTTCATCGGGGCCAGGTTGGAGACGCCCTGGCGGTCGAGCCATTCGGAGATCTCCCAGTTACAGACAACCACCGCCCCGGTCTGCCCCGCGAGGGCGACCGCGTCGGCCACATGATCCATGTGACCGTGGGAAAGAAGGATGGCATCCGCCGCGATCTTCGAAACCTCCACGCGCTTCGCCAGCGGGTTCGGCGTGATGAACGGGTCGAAGAGCAGCCGGTGACCGCCGCACTCGACAAGAAAACACGAGTGACCGAAATAGGTGAGCTTCATGGCAGCTCCGACGGAAGCACAGCCGCGCCCGCGACGCAATGCCGAAGCTCATTTCCTGCCGCCGTTTGGGCTGGAGTCGGTGCTCCGTCAGCGCCTGCTTTCTTACCCTTCGATCTTCGGGACGCGCGGGGCGCGGAGGCGGTGGGGTTCGGGGAAATTCGAGCCGACCAGCGGGCGGCAGTAGCTCAGGAACGCGTGCGTGACGTGGTTGCCTTCGGGAATGAGGAATTCGTCGGGCATGTGCCGGGTCTTTCCGGCCACTTCGCGGATGTTCACGAGGTCGTAGGAAGCGCTGTAGTTCAGGACGGGGCGGCGGATGACGACCGAGCCGTCCACGTTGTCCCACATGGCATATTGGACGGCGATCTCGCCGACTTCGCGGGCCTCGTGCGCATCGCGGTTGCTGACCACGCCGAGGAACGATCTCTGGAGGTATCCGAAGGTGTCGGAGCGCACGCGCTTGATCTTGAGCTTCGCCTTCACCTCGTCGCCGAGCAGGTCGCCCAGCGCGCCCGAGCCGGAGAGCTGGACATTGCCGTGGGCGTCGCGCTCGACCTCGCTGGCGAGTTTCGCGGCGATGCTTTCGCCCTTTTCGTCCTGGATCCCCTCGGAGACCGCCACGATGCACCGTCCGTGCTCCTTGTAAACACGATCCACATCGGCGAGGAACCGCTCGATCGAGAACGCGCGCTCGGGCACATAGACAAGGTGCGGGCCGTCGTCCACATATTTGCGGGCGAGCGCGGAGGCGGCCGTGAGGAAGCCGGCGTGGCGGCCCATGACAACGCCGATGAGGACGCCGGGCAGCGCGCGGTTGTCGAGGTTCAGGCCCATGAACGCCTGCGCAACAAAGCGCGCGGCGGATCCGAAGCCCGGGCAGTGGTCGTTCACCGCCAGATCGTTGTCGATCGTCTTGGGGATGTGGATCGCACGGAAGTCGTAATTCGCGGATTCCGCCTGCTCGTTGACGATGCGGACGGTATCCGACGAGTCGTTCCCGCCGACGTAGAAGAAATACCGGATGTCGTGCTTCCGCATGGCCTTGAACATGCGCGAGCAATATTCCTCGTCCGGCTTGTCGCGCGTGGACATGAGGCCGGAGGACGGCGTGTCGGCAACCTGCTCGAGGTTGTGGGTGGTCTCGCGGGTGAGGTCGATGAAATCCTCATCGACGATCCCGCGCACCCCATGGATCGCGCCGTAGACGGCTTTGACCTGGGGAAATTTTCTCGCCTCGAGGGTTACGCCCACGATGCTCTGGTTGATTACCGCCGTGGGTCCGCCGCCCTGCGCCACCAATACTTTGCCTTCGAGTCTGCTCATAAGCTGGCGATACGTAGCCGCAAACCGGCGATCTGGCAAGCCAACTTCCTCCGGAATGTCGGCGACGGTTCAAAAGTGGAATTCTCGCCTGTTCAAAAGTGGACAGTTT
>JBAXXD010000110.1:0-12373 GCA_037128135.1 Verrucomicrobiia bacterium | reverse complement strand
ACGCAGCCCGCGCCCCAGTGGGCGACCCAGAGCGTGCCGTCGCGCCCGACCTCCATGCCATCGGGAACCCCGAGGTCGTCAGGAACTCTGACCACCGTGCGCCGGTTGTGGATCGAAGAATCGGAGGAATCGAAATCGAACGCCCAGATTTCCCGTGTTGGGGAATCGATGAAATACATCGTTTTGTCGTCGCTGGACCAACCCATTCCGTTCGCGACGGTCAACTGGTCGAGGACGCGGGTGAGCCTCCCGCCCTCATCAAGGCGATACAGAGCTCCGGCTCCCTTGACCGAGCCACCGTTGGACATCGTGCCGATCCAAAACCGTCCCGCAGGATCCATCTTGCCGTCGTTGCACCGGTTCCCCGGAAGATCCGGCTCGACTTGGCAAATTTCTTCACACGAGAGGTCGGCCAGATTCACGTATGCCAACCGCTTGGCAAATGCGATGAGCAGGCGGCCTTCGGCGAGCGGGGCCACCGCGCAGACGGGCTCGGCAAATTGAAAATCGCGCGCCGTGCGATCGGCCGCCCTCCAGGCATGCAGGCGGCAGCCGGTGAGATCGACCCAGTAGAGAACGCCGTCCGCCCAGACCGGCCCCTCGCCGTGGGAGGCTTGGTTGTTAACGAGAAGCTCAGCGGATGGGATGTTCATAGAGATATTACAACGAAGGGACATGAAGGGTTACAGAACGAAGAGGATTCACCACGAAGGACACGAAAATCATGAAGGGTTACAGAACGAAGAGGATTCACCACGAAGGACACGAAAATCACGAAGGGTTACAGAATGAAGAGGATTCATAACGAGGGACATGAGGATGGATCTCTTGAACCAACCAGATCTTGTAAAATTACTTAGCAAAACCACCCCCAAACCCACCCGGCGCGCAGCTAACATCCGATCTTCAAAACCTTCGTGTCCTTCGTGGTACATTCTTTTTCGTGTAGGGTTACATAACGAAGCGCTTGATGCCTTCCTTCAGATGCGGGACGTTAAAGTTGATCAACAATCCGGTTTTGATGTCGGCAAGTTTCATGTAAGTGAGGAGTTGCGCGTGGTGAATGGCAAGAACAGAGTCAACGCTCTTCAGCTCCAAGATCAAAGCTCCTTCCACAAGGACATCCACCCGGTATCCGCAGTCCAGCTGGAGCCCCTTGTAATGAACCGGAATGGCTTGTTGGAGCTGGAACCCAATTCCCGCGTTCCCAAGTTCATAAGCCAAGCATTGCTCGTAAGTGGATTCCAACAATCCCGGTCCCAATGTGCGGTGGACTTCAATGGCGCATCCGATCACTTGATTTGACAATTTATCAAACTCCATCTTCATAATCTTCGTGGTGAGTGCTGCCTTCCCCTCGCTCCTTCATATTCTTCATCCCCTTCGTGATCTTCGTGTCCTTCGTGGTGAATTCATTCACCGGCGATCGACTTGGAAGCATAGGGCTCGCGGCTGACGAGCAGGCTGGTCATTCCGAGATCGGCGAAGACGTTGGCGCCGGTCATGCAGGAGGAGTCATCGCTGAGAAGAAAAATGCAACATTTTGCGATCTCTGCCGGCGTGACGAGCCGTTGGCCGGGGATGTTGGCATTCCAGTAGTCGAGGCATTCTTTTTCGCTTGGCGCGGCGGCAACGATATCCTTCCAGATCTCGGTCGCGCAGAGGCCGGGCGAGAGGATGTTGACGCGGATGCCGAGAGGCGCGAGCTCGACGGCGGCCGCTTTGCTGAATCCGACCATGCCGTGCTTGGCGGCATCGTAGGGCGCGGCGCCCGCGAGCGAGGCGTGGGTGTGGACGCTGGCGATTTGAACGATGGATCCGCCCCCGCCCTGGCTCTTCATCTGGCGCGCGCAAAGCTGGGTGAGGAGAAACGACCCGGTGAGATCCACTTCGAGCACCCGCTGCCATTCTTTGAGATCCACTTCGAGGAAGGGCTTCACATAGTTGACGCCCGCGTTGTTGACGAGGCCGTCAATTTGTCCGAAGCGGGCAACCGCCTTCCGGACGAGGTTTTCGATGGCGTCCGGCCGGCTCATGTCGGTGACAACAGCCTCCGCCTCGCCGCCGTTGGAGCGGATCTTTTCCGCCAGGGCATCGAGTTCCTTTTGCGAACGCGCTGCCAGGACGACCCTGGCCCCTTCCCGGGCACATTCTTCGGCCATGGAAACTCCGAGCCCTTTGCTGGCACCGGTGATGATGATGACTTTATTAGCGAGTTTCATGGTTTTATCTGGCGGCGAATCCGGATTTCCATGCGAGGTAGCCGGGTTCCGGGAGAAACTGGACGCGGGTGATGGTGGACTCGGTGAGGGTTTGCGATCCTTCGCCGCAGACGAGCGCGGGCGAGCGGTGTTCCATCTCGCCGAAGCAACCGAAGTTTCCGTCGTCGTTGTAGAACTGGAGCGCGTCGCCCTGGGTGTCGGGCAAATCCATAGGAGAGTCACAATACCTGAGGGCAGGGTGGAGAGGAAAGCTTCGTTCCAGCACCAGCCAGTTGCTCCCGATAGCCCGCGCGTAGGCGACTCGCCCCGTGGAGGCAAGAGGAGACAGGCCGACTTTGAACATCGCGGGGCCACCGATTTTTAGCTCCAAGAGGCCGGGCGATGACGTGGATTCGCTGGCAGGACACGGGGTGAAATAGTCGCGGGCAACATGCGATCCGACCGTTGGGATCATCATGCTCCCCCCGAAAGGAACCTGCAGGATCGACCAGAGATCCACCGGCTGTCCGTCCGTTCCGTCGAGGATTTCGAGTGTCGTGGAAATCCGGAATGCCAGACCGTCTCGCGATTCGATGCCGGAAGGGGGGATCAATTCAAATGTCCGGGAAATGCCCAGACGCACCCGCGCGTCGCGGTGGGCGCATGGAAGTGACACTTCGATTTCGCCGCGGCACGAATCCGCGTCCCGGCGCGTGACGGTCCAGCGGTCGGGATCCAGATCGGCCGGCACCTGGTAAAGAGAGAAATCCAGTTTACCGACCCGCTGCCAGAACCAATCGACCTCGGGCCCGATCCAGAGGCGCTCGCCCCCAAGGTTCCACGGGGCATCAGATGTCGCTGGCGACCACAGGGCTTCGTGCCCCGCCAATTCGATCCCGAGGACTCGTCCGCGCTCTGGCAGGAGCTGGACAGATCCGTTTTCCGTTTTCCACTGGATAGGCGAGTTCATTGTGGGCTAATCCGATCCGGCGATGACGGCGGTTTCGCCGAGTCCTTCCGGCCCCATCGAGCAATAGCCGCCATCGATCATGAGGGTCGTGCCCGTGATGAACGAGGCGTCATCGCTCAGGAGGAAAAGCGTCGGGCGGGCGACTTCGATCGCCTGGCCCATGCGGCGGAGCATGTGGTATTTCCCCCAGATCGCATCCCACTTGGCGCGACCACCACCATCCATGTTCGCGGCCTTGTCGGTCTCGTTCGACCAGATCCAGCCGGGATCGACGTTGTTCACGCGGATGTTGAATGGCGCGAGGTCGAGCGCCTGGCATTTCGTGAGCTGGTTGACGGCACCTTTGGCGGCGTTGTAGGTCCAGCGGTTCACCTGGGCGATGTGACCGGAAATGCTCGACATGTTCACGATGGATCCACCACCGGCTTTTTGCATGGCCGGAACCACATTTTGCACCATGCGGGCATAGGCGAGCGGACCGGCCGTGAAGCTGCGCATCCAGTCATTCGTGGTCGCGTCGAGCGCCTTGGCCGTGAAAGCAAAGGCGTTGTTGACCAGATAATTCACTGCTCCGTAGGCCTCAGTAGTTTTAGCGACGACTTCGGCGCAGAATTCCTCGCTCGCCATGTCCCCGCGGAGAAAGGTCGTATCGTAACCGGCCGCATGGAAATCCTCCTGCGATTTCTCTCCGGCCGCGCTGATGCCGGTGAAGAGGACCTTGCCGCCCTCCTTGCAGAATTCTTCAACGATCGCTCGCCCGAGGCCGGAGGAACCCCCGGTGACGATGGCAACTTTCTTTGCAAACCGGTCTGCGACCGGCTTGTGGGATGGGATCGGCGTGTGCATATTAAGTTCTTGGTGCTTGGTTTTTGGTTCTGGAATTTATAGGCGGTAAAAAAGGGCTGCGTTGTCGTGGAAGATATTCTTGCGTTCGGCATCTGTGAAGCCTGCAGTGAGGAGATCCGCCGTTTCCAGCCAGCGGGTGAATTCCGTGGCTCTCAGAGCATGCGGCCAGTCGCTGCCCCAGATCACCCGGTCCGGACCGAAGGCCTCAAAAACCGCTTCCGCAAAAGGCCGCAGGTCGTCGAGCGTCCAATGTTCGAGGTCGGCATTGCAGACCAGATTCGAAAATTTGCAGAAATGCGGGCCGGATGCGGCGAAGTCCTTGAGATGGGTTTTCCACGGTTCGATCTCACCGGCCTTGATGTCCGGGTTGCCGATGTGGTCAAGGATGAAGCGGGTGCCAGAGCTGTTTTCCACCAGGCGCATCACATTCGGAAAATGGACCGGCGCGATCGTCAGCTCGCAATGCAGCCCCACCTCGCCCAACAACTGCACGCCCTGGATGAACCCCGGCCTGACACAAAAATCGACATCCTCCTCGAACTGGATGATCCGGCGCACGCCCTTGACTCGGGGATCTTTCGCGATCTCGAAGAGTTCATCCCGCACGGCGACGCCGGATTCCAAAGGTGCCCACGGAACGATGCCTTTGAGTCGCGGATCGGCATCCGCACACCCCTGGACCCAAGCCAGTTCGGCTCGATGCTGCTCCGGTTTGCAATCGGACTGGACGAAGACCATCGCCTCGATTTCATGGGATGCGCTGGCCGCATCGTAGTCGGAGAGCAGGAAGTTCCGGTTGATGCAGGGCACATTCGGCAGCCAGGGATAGACCAGCTTGGTGAGATCCCAAATGTGGATGTGGGCGTCGATGATCGGGAGCTCAATCATAAGGGGAGAGGTCAGGCGGACAGCAATTCGTCTCCGGCGGGTTTCGTGCCGGCTGCGGGAGGAAAATACGTGGCTTCGCCATCGGGATCGGCGAACTCCGTGAAAACCAGCGGGCCTTTGGAGTGCCCTCCCCCACAGGAGCAGGACATCCCGTCGGGCCGCAGAGTCGAATCCTCATCCGGCACCGGTGATTCTGGAAGAGCGAGTTCAAAGTCCGCGAGGTCGGTGGAAGCGACCCCGTTGCGCTTGGGGTTCACGCAGAACAGGACAGGTCCGCGAAGCAGGGCCGCACGCCCATCCTGGAGAGCTTCCCCCCGCAGAAGTCGCCAGGGCATTTTCATTTCGAGATCCATGCGATCCCCACTGCGCCATTCGCGCTCGATGTGGACGAGGCCGCTTCTTGCCGGCGCATCAATCGGTCGGCCGCCGACGGACAGCGCGAATTCCCCGCACCATGCGGGGATGCGGAGGCTCACCGTGAACCGCTCCGGCTTTGCCATGGCCAGATGCAAAGCGACGCGGCCGCTATTCGGGTAGTCGGTTTCCTGCGTGAGCTCGACAGCATTTCCCGAGGCGAGAGGGATGCGGGCCTTCGAGGAGGTGTAGAGGTTGACGAGCAATCCGGCGGCGGTTGTGAAGCAGACAATCTCCGGGAGCTCGGCCAGAATCCGCCGGAAGTTCCCCGGACAGCAATACGTGTCGCGATCCCAATAGACCCGCGACCCTTCGAACGGCACATAGTAGCGCAGTCGCCTGCCGTCCGGCGATTGCGCCGCGAAGAGCGCGTTGTAGACGGCGCGCTCGATGAGATCGCCATAACGCCCCGCGCCCTCGATACAAAGCAGACGGGCGCAAAGACGGATCCAATACGCCGTGGCGCAGGTCTCGCCTAAGTCGCCCGTGCCATTTTGATCGGAATGCCAGCACTCGCTCATCGAAAAGGTGCCGTTGACGAGAAGTCCTCGGCGGGAGGTCAGGTAATCCACCGCGCGGTGCGATTGGGCGAGCAGTCGGTCGCTTCCATGGATTTCCCGGAGGTCGATCTGGGCGAGGCAACGGCAGAGATATGCGTAAGCATGCCCTTCCAACCGCCCGTGACGCCCTTCGACAATCGGAAGGCTCCACGTTTCCAATTCGAGCCGGTCGAGACAAAAATCCAGGTAGCGCATGTCCCCGGTCGCGCGGTGCAGGGCGAGCAAGCCGCGGTCGAGCCCAAGCATTGTTAACTCAAACGCGAGATCTGATTTCGTGGCGGGATTAAATTCCGTTGGCAGAGGAATCCCGCCAAGCCGCTCCAGGAGATGATTTCCGAGCTTTTTGGCTGCGTTCAGCGAGGCCGCCTCGCCAAAGAGACGCCAATCAGAAACGAGCGCAAAAAGGATATAGGCGAGTTCGTGAACATCCCAGAGTCGCGATATGCGAACCTCTGGCAGATAGGTCCCGAGATAGCCGTCCGGATCCTGGCTCGCCAGCAGCGTCTCGAGCACATGACGGCGGAGCGCCAGCAACTGTTGATCCTGCGTGTGCGCAGCAAAACGAGTCAGCCCCTCAAAGGTTTTCCCCATTCCGACATAGAATCCCGCCTCGCTTTTCTTTTCCTGGAACGGCCGCAAAAAGTCGTCGTCCCAGTTGAGCGCGAGCAGGTTTCCGCGCCAGGTCAGCTCGTAGCGCTGCCCGAGCCACCCTCCAAGGGTCACTGCGCCGACAGGTAATGCGGCGGCGAAGGGGCCCCCTCCTTGCGCACCGTTCACTTCCCCTCCTCGCAGTTGATCCAGATGATCTCCGAGGCATTCGTGCCCATCGGCACATTCACGCCTTCATCCATGAGTTTCGCTCCGGTCATCGAGAAATTCTTGTCCTTCGCATCTTCAAACGCAAGCGCATACGGACATAAGGAAAAGGTGACATTGTCATCTTTTTCGTCCTTATAATTATTTTGTTTGTCTTTCACTGCTCGTCACACGTTATATCATACCTTCTCAGAAAATATAATGCCGGCACCGCATTTTATCTGGATAGGCCGCTCGGTATGAACTGTTGCACCACGCACAGGGTCATAATCGACCATAACCTTGCCAGCATACGGGCTGTACAGCGCAAAGCGTACCGCCACGGCGGGATCCCAGCATGGGAGGATGACCAATAAGTCCGGGTAATCCTGCAGCAGCATCTCTAACACGGAAATCATACCGGTGCCCATCCCCTGCAGGCTGGGGCATTCCGGAATTCGCAAGTAATCCGGCTGCCCCGCTATCTGCGGCGCCGCCGGATTGCATGGGGATGTTTCTCGGGCCAAACCGCATGGGAACATAAAGGTATAGTCGAAGTGCGGTGCAAACCATTCGCGCGCCTCGCTCAGCAGTCCCAGGCATGCGGCATATACGACATCAAGAGTCCAGCCGTGCCAAAGATGCTGCCACAGGCGGATGTTATAGGCCTCTACGGCCACCTTGTGATCCGCTTCGTTCCGCAGGACCAGCTTGGCTGGCCAGATGGCGTAGAGTTCAGTCTGCTGTTCATTGAACTGGCACGTCGGTCTGTCTGGCACCCATGGCAAATGGTAGAATTCGCAATCTCTCATATCCTGAGCGGGAACGAGCAGGTCACCGGGATTGATCACCGGACATTCCAGCGCTCCCCGGAATTCAAAACGTCCGCGCGGGATATCCGGCATTTCACCGAGCAGTTGTTCCCAATTGGATATCTGCCCGTCCGCCCATTTTCCGGAGCGGGCCACGGCGATGAGCCGCGGCAGGGTTGCCCGTAGCGCGCATACCACCTCGGCGGGATCGCGGACCCCCTGCCAGGTCTCGCCGGCATTGCAGGGCGCAATCACCATGCGGCCCCGGTCGCGCCCCGGATACTGGAGACGAATGAACTCGACCAGGTCGTCTGCCATCGGCAGCAATATCCGCCGCGCGAAATCGTGATCACCGACGGCATCGACGTAATCGCACAACAACAACAATATCCAAATTTGCCCGGCTGGATTCTCTCCGTTGTAGGCACGCTCAGGCACTCCGGCCGGCGGATCGATGACCGCGCCATCGGCCGACGGCGCGAGGATAACCGGATCCTGCCACATGGGGATGCGGGCTCCTGCATGACCGTAGACGCTGCGTGCAAAATGCCGGTAATAGGGCAATTTGGCATGATAATACGCGGCCAGGCCGCGCAATGCACCCCAGTCGCCGGTACGCAACGCACCGTAATATGACTGATATTGCTCCACGGCGCAGATCAACCCCGGCAGCCAGGCGTGCTGGCGCAGATGGTAGCGAAACAGTTCAATCTGAAAACGCGGCGGCGTCTCGCGCTGCTCCCCGGCGCAACAGGCCGTGTAATAACGGTAGAGGTCGAACGCGGCCTTGTGACGGAGCATTGAGCCGTCGGCGGCGACCGGCTCAAACCAGGATCGATCCCAGAATTCCTGCCACCAGGCCTCGTGGCCGGCAACGAACCGTTCCTGGTCAATTCTGCTGGTGAGAGTCTCTCGTTCCCGTGCCGTCGCGGTGAACCGTTCCCAGCCACCCGTCGTTGAAATTCCCTCCAGGAACAAGGTCTGTCGCGGGGCGGCGTCCCATTCGAGCACGCGCTCCATCACGCCTGCCGTGGAACTTCCGGTGATGACCAGTCCGAACACCCTTCCCGCCAACCAGGCACGATTGTCAGCAGAGACCTCTGGTCCGGCGGCGTTGTTCACGGGCATCGGCGGCGAAACCGCGGCGGCCGGGTTCTCGTGCCAGAAATAAATGCGGCCAGCATCGCCAACCGCCAATTGCGATGGCACCTCTTCTTCCAGGCGAACCGTCATTTTTCCCGGATTCGAACGACCGTCGAGAATATCAATGCGGATCAGGTCGTCTGGCACCTGCGCCCGGATTTCAACATGCACCGGTCCCGTTTCGGTATCCGCATGTACCGTAATCAACGAACGCCGCAGGTCATGCTCCATCCGGAATAACGTCGAGTGGTTGAATGGATTTTCGTCTAAGTCCAGATGGAGCCGGGCCAGGGCGCGCACCTGGCCAGCCTCGTCGATGGCCGCCGAGTGGTTCACCTGTAGCAACAACCCATCGGGCGCGGAAACCGTCAACCCGGTCACCCCTGTCCCCGTCGCCATGAACTCCCACTCGCGCGTTGGGCGCTTGTCAAACAGCACACGACCATCGGGGGTGTATCGCCCATAGACGGAGCCGGACTCCGCGGATGCGGATTTGTCAGGATTGCCCAGTGTCAAAAACGGAATATTATTCATTTTGACCTGATTCCTTGAAGGCTTTTCATTCCTTCAAGTTGTTATTTATTCATTTTAAGACTGTTAAACTTGCGAGAGAAGTCAACAGCAAGAGTGTGACCCCGATTGTCCACGGAATTAGGCTTTATTAACAATTACTTTCAAGCGCGAATTAGAATCAACAATTTTCCGAGAAAGAACGTCCTCTTCAGTGAAGTTTTGCAAAAAGTTTCTCCGGGTTGCCTACGGATTTGACGGACTGGCGACACGGCGGCGATCGTCTCCCTCCAAGACAATCGTCCTGGTGTCATTGGCGTAAGTTCGTTCCGGTAGGGCGACCAAGACATTTACCGGCTCGCTTCCGAGACAGAACGGCCCGTGATGCCAGGTGCCCGGCTTGATCACGACCATCGTGCCCTTCGGAACGAGGAATGCCCGGACTTTCTCACCGGGGAATCCCGCGTCCGGCACGGAGGCCGGGGCAAACCACATCAGCACGTCGGCATCGAGCGGCATGAGCATCTCTGCGGTGGAGGAATGGCATTCCACCACGTTGATCACAGGATCGCGCGGCCCGATGCGGCAGTTCGAGTAGGAAACGGCCTGGCAGTTGCCGAGCGCCTGCTGGATCATGTCAGGAAAGAACTCGATCGGAGGGGCTCCGAGCATTTCGGACACGGGGTTCAGCATGTCGCGAAACCCTCCGAATTCCTGAAAGTTTTCGGGTGTCAATGGCTCAACGGGAATTGTTTTCATTTGGTTGGTTTCAAGGTTTAATACTGTGGGCCCCGGGGTCGAGGAGCTGGATGACATGCCGGACTTGAAAGGGACGTTTGACCAGCGACTTCGCGGAGTTCCACTGCATCATGCAGACGTGGTTCGATGTGGCAAGGATGACGGGATCGCCTTCGGCTTCGTTAAGGAAGGCGGATTTTTTGGCGAGGATTTCGCGCGCGTTTTTTGGGTTCTGGATATTGTAGATCCCTCCCGAGCCGCAGCAGTCCTTGGCGCAGGGGGCGAGTTCCCATTGGAGCCCGGTGGCATTGAGAACAGTGGAGGGGATGCCGGGCGAACGTTGCCCATGAACCAAATGGCAGGGGAGATCGACATAGACCCTCCCCCCACGAGGTTCGCGGGCCTTGATGCCGGCCTCCCCAAGAAATTCCAGCACATCGCGGACCGGCATTTCCGGCGCGAGCGTCTTTTTCAGCGCGAGCCCGCATCCTGCGGAATTGCTCACGGCCGCATCCACATCGAGCGGGAGGAAGGCCCGGCGGTTCTGCGCGCGCATCTCATCCACGCCATCCAGGCCGGTGTGTTCGTGGAATGCTCCGCAGCAGCCCTGTTCATCGGGGATCACGACCTGGATGTTGTTGTCAATGAGCACCCGCACGGTGGCAAAGTTGATCTCGCGGAACATCGCCTCCATCAGGCACCCGGTGAGCAGAGCCACTCGCGGGCCGGTCGGCTTATGGAGCAACGTCAAGCGCCGCGCGTAGGCGGCGGTGGATTCCGTGACGTGGGGACGTCCGGGAAAAATGAGCGGATGGGGAAAAAATCCCAGCGAGCGCAACGCCCGCGCGGGAGCCAGTGCGGCATGGAATAGCGCGGGATATCGGACCGCCTGGGCGGCAAGCCGGAGCTCCGGTTTCGGATGGAAGCGTCCGGTAGAAACATGCTCATGGCGGGTCTGCTCGAGAATGTTTCCATACGCCACGCCTGCCGGGCAGACCGGTTCGCAGGCGAGGCAGCCGACGCATTCGGACGTGTAGAAATCCGTCTCCGGGTCACGCGCCAGCCTGCCCGCCGCCTCCTCGCGCCAGAGTCGGAGCCGGCCGCGCGGCGAATTATTTTCATCGCCGGTGAGACGGTAGGTCGGGCAAACCTCCAGGCAGAACCCGCAGTGGACACAGGCGGAGAGGAGATCCTTTTCAAGGAGCGAGTGACTCATGGAAGGTTCCATTCTTTGCGCAAGGTGGAGATCCATGCGGCTTCGAGCGGCGAGGGGCCGGGGCTCACATGCCGGCTCTGCCAATGACCGCCCATGGCGTGCAGGGAGGACTCAATGGGGCGGACGATTTCGGCGATGGCAGCGCTGTCCGGAAGAAAAACATGAACCGCCCCGCACGAGCAGAGTGCGACGCACTTTGCGCCGGGGTGCTTCGCGAGGGAGAAAGCCGTGTCGGCCACGAACTCGGGAGTGGTTTTCACGACCAGATCCGGGCACCCGTCGAACGCCTGGTCTGCCAGAGGTTCCAGCGCAAGAGAGAATTTTTTCGAGAAAGCAGATAGGAAATTCTGGTAGGCCTCGAATTCCTGGGCCGGGCAATGGACGGCAACGCGAAGGAACGGGGAATCCCCCGCGACAAGATCCGCCGAATCCAGCCAGTGCATCCACGACGACTGGAGAAGTGTTTTCAAAGCGGATCGCAAAGCGGCGACATCCCCGCGCAGACAAAAAACCCTTGAGGTGTCGCAGGCCGGCCGCAGGCGCAAAACGTAATCCAGCGCGCGTCCGTAGCGGCTGCCGCTCGCGAGCAAAAACCGGAGGAGGTCGTATCCGGTGGCGGATTTGACCACGCGTTCGCCGACGCGCACCCGGCGTCCGTCGGGCAGCTCCCAGTTCATCCCGGTGATGTTGTCGCAATAGGGTCCGTATCGCGAGGAGGCCGGGGCAAACGGGCTGGACGCGACCTGCGCGCAGAGCGGGCTTGTCCGGTTCAGGAGCAACGGGAACCGCAGCCCGTGCGGCGAGGCCTCGCGCTCGATCGCCGCCGCATCGCTTGCGGCGGGCAGGCAGAGAACGCCGTCCACCGGATCCATGAAATGCTCGAAAAACCGTTCTTGGGCGCTCATGCGGCAAACCGCCTTTCGGTAAAAACCTTCATGGGATTGAACTGATGCTGCGGGTTGAAAACCTGTGGGATGGCGAGCTGGAGGCCCATCGATTCCGGCCCGAACACCATCGGCATGTAGGCGGATTTGTCGTTGCCGATCCCGTGCTCGCCCGAAAGCGCACCGCCCACCTCGACGACCCGCTGCATCAGGCGCTTGCTGATGCCTTCGACTTTTTTCAACTCCTCGGGAATCCGGGAATCGAAGAGAAAATTCGGATGCAGGTTTCCGTCTCCCGCGTGCATGACCGTGACCGCAGGGATCCCGGCCCGGTCGGCTTCGTCGTAAATCAGCTGCAACAAATTCGCGAGCGCCCGCTTGGGGATCACGGCATCC
>JBAXXD010000109.1:0-12689 GCA_037128135.1 Verrucomicrobiia bacterium | reverse complement strand
GGGAGGATGGGAAAGCAGATCCCGCCAAAGGAGAAGAGCGCGGCAAAGACTACAATCATTCCACCTACTGTGATCTGATTATCAACGGCCTGATTGGCATTAGACCGCAAGAAGACGACACGATAGCGATCAATCCCCTCGCACCCGACACATGGGACTACTTCTGCCTCGATGGCGTTCGATACCACGGCAGAGCGATCACTGTCCTGTTCGACAGAACCGGCCAAAAGTACAGAAAGGGAAAGGGCCTGCGTATCCTTGCCGATGGCAAAGAGATTGCCGCTGCGGCATCGCTCTCACCCCTCAGAGGGCGCTTGAACGCAAGTCCAAGTGAACAGCAACCGCAGAATGCCGAACAAAGCGTTGCACAGCGACGCGGCGAACGCAGGCGTTAGGCAAAATGAATCGCGTAATGATTCTCTTTCTACCAGTTGCTCTACTATTCCGGGCCGGAAGGAGCGGGCGCGGAAGATTTAACCACCTGCACCTTGGCCCAGCCCTGGCCTTCGGTGAGTTCGCGGGCGGCAAAGCACCAGATGACGAGGCGGCGGCCGGCGAGGTTGTCCTTGCGGCGGGCAAGGTTTCTACGGGCGGGTGTCGCCCCGGAGCCGCGGACGGCGACGACATCGACGGGGAATCCCAGTTCGAGCGCCAGTTGGTCGGGGAGTCCCGCTCCCGTGGCGTGCATGTCACCGCCCGCATGAAAAATCAGGTTGTGGCTGTCGCCCAGGAGGATGATCGGGCTGGTTTTTGACGGGGCGACCGGCTGGCCGGATCCGGTTTCGCTGACGCGGCGGAGGGTCAAGGTTTCGCGGGCGGCACCTGGCAAAGCGAGGTCGCCGGTCATCGCCAGCGGCAGGGCTTGCGATGTCATCGGAATTTTGGGTTGGCCCTTCACCCACGGGAGATCCCGGAGGCGGCCGGCTATTTCGCTCGCCGCGATGCGGATGCCATCCGGTGCCCAGTGGGTGTCCTGCCGGCAATACAGCGGGCCGACATTCCGTGCGGCCAGAAACGTGTCGGTGAGATCGAGAACCTTGATGCCTTGCGCCTCGAGGGCTTTGTAAAATTCGCGATCCGTCGCGCCGGCCTCGGGGAGTGCCGGGGAGGGCATTTTTTCCGGGTAAATGGCGGCCTTGGCGGGAACGGGAACGACGAGGAGATCGACGCCCGCCTTGTCGAGCTGCTGCTTGAAATCCAGGATCGCCGGGATCGGGTCGCCCGGGACAGCCGGCCCGCCGGGGGAGGCCCAGAATTTCTGGCTGCCCAGGTGGCGGAGTTCTGCGTCCAGAAAGAGCCACCCGTCCGCGCCCGGGATCGACATGGTTGTTGCCGCAGGCTGGTCGGCGGGAGATTCGGCCCGGAGGCTGCGGGGGCAGGGGGCAAGAGCGAAAAGGAGAAAGAATGCTGCCGCGCGGGTCGAACCGCGGACGATGATGGAAAACAGAAAGGCAGTCATGGGAAACGGGCGCGATCAAATCAGAGCGCATCGGGATTGTCATGCCGGAAAAAAACGGCTAAACGCCAATGCGGCGCGGGCTGCGCGGCCAGCCACATGGTCTTCAGTTCTCACATTTTTCTTTTTTATTTTTTGCCGGTTGCGCTGGCCGGCTACTACGCGCTCCACCGTGCCCCGCAGCGCTGGCGGAACATTGTATTGATTCTGACCGGCTACGCGTTTTACGGGTGGGCTGAGCCGGGGTTCATGGGGCTGATGTTTTTCACGACGTTTGCGGACTGGCTGGCGAGCCTGGTGATCGCGCGCGACGACTGGCGGCTGTGGCGGGGCGGCCCGGTTGTTCAGATCGAGCACGGCGGCGCGCGCTCTCGCGTCCAGAAGGCCGCGCTCACGGTATCGCTCTTCCTCAACATCACGTCGCTCGGGTTTTTCAAGTATTTCAACTTCGGCATCGAAAGCTTCAACGCGCTGGCCAGGACGCTCGGGGTCGAAAGCTGGCAGTGGAACACGCTTTTCGAGGTCGTCCTGCCGCTCGGGATCAGCTTCTACACTTTCCAGGCGATGAGCTACACGATCGACGTCTATCGCGGCGAGGCACGGGCGATGCGCAACCTCGCGGACTTCGCCTGCTTCGTCTCGATGTTCCCGCACCTCGTCGCCGGGCCGATCCTGAAATTTTCCTTCCTCGCCGGGCAGATTGAAAACCGGACGCTCACGACGGAAAAATTTGCGCGGGGGGCGGCGTTTTTGGCGCTGGGATTTTCGAAGAAGGTTCTTCTGGCGAACCCGTGCGGGAAAGTTGCGGATCTGGCATTCCAGGCCGGGTCGCCGGAATGTCTCGACGCGTGGTATGGCGCGGTCGCGTACGCGTTCCAGATCTATTTTGATTTCAGCGCGTATTCCGACATGGCGATCGGGCTCGGGCTCATGCTCGGGTTCGTCTTCGCGAAAAATTTTGATTCCCCGTATCTGGCGAACTCGGTGACGGATTTCTGGCGTCGCTGGCACATTTCGCTTTCGTGCTGGCTGCGCGACTACCTTTACATCCCGATGGGTGGGAACCGGTGCGGTGCGGTGCGGACGTATATCAACCTGCTTCTGGTGATGCTGATTGGGGGGCTGTGGCACGGGGCCTCGTGGAACTATGTGATCTGGGGCGGCATCCACGGCACGATGCTTGCGGCCGAGCGCTTCCATGGCAAACACGGACCCTTCCCCCGGCTGCCGCGTCCGGCGCAGGTGGCGTTCACGTTCCTCGTCATCGTCGTCGCGTGGGTCTTCTTCCGCGCCAAAGACCTGCCCTCCGCGCTCGCGTATTGCCGGAGCCTCGCAGGGCTCGGACATCCGTCGGACGGCGCCCGACTGATCGCCGGCCTGATTTTTCAGCCATATTATCTCGGAAGCTTCCTGCTGGCGGGGGTCGTGGCCTGGAGCGCGCCGCAGACATGGGACTGGACGCGCTCGCTCAGCTTCGGAAAGGCGGCCATCCTGCTCGGGCTGCTCTGGCTTTCGATCGTCGTCATGACCACGCAAGCCTACAACCCGTTCATCTATTTTATTTTTTAGCCGACGATGAGTGCGCCACCTCCCAAAATCGATTTCAGCCGCGAGGAGGCTGCCGAGCGCGAGATCGGGCGCACGGCAGCCGGGCCGTTTGTGCGCCGGGCACTCGCGGCCGCATTTCTGCTCACGATCGCCGGGGTTCCCGCCGTCCAGTATTTTCACGAGGTGGCGCGGACGGGATCGTGGAAGCCGCGCGCGCTGGAGATTTTCTCCGCGTTTCCGAACGCGTGGCGGGCGTTTGCGCGGGCGGACGGGGCCGCCGGGGGCGCGGCTGCGGCGAACGCCTCGCTCCGGCAGGACTTCCGGGCCTTCGAGAAATTGCTTGAGGACGAATCGCTGCTCATCCGGCACGCGGTACCGCCCGTGCAGGACTTCACCGCGCGCTTCCTCGGCCTCGGCAACGAGAAAGTTTATCTCGGGCGCGACGGTTGGCTTTTCTACCGTCCTGATGTGGATTATGTCGCAGGGCCCGGCTTCCTTGATCCGGCGGTTCTACGCGGGCGGAGAAAAGGTTCGGGGATCCAGCCCGATCCACTGTCCGCGCTCGTGCGATTCCGCGACGATCTGAACGCCCGCGGGATCCGCCTCCTCGTTGTGCCGGTTCCGGCGAAGCCGGTGCTCGAGCCGGAGCGCCTCACCCGCCGCCGCCCGGCGCACGGAACCCCGCCGCAGAATCCGTCCTTCCCTCAATTCCTCGAGGCCCTCCGCCGGAACGGAATCGCTGTGCTCGACCTCACGCCCGCGCTCGCGGCGGACAAGGCCGCCACCGGAGCTCCGTGTTTCCTCAAGACCGATACGCACTGGACTCCTGGGGCGGTCGAGCGCGCGGCGGAACTCATCGCGGAAAAAACCGGAGCCGGGCCCGCCGTGCCGGGCAGCGTGTTCCGGCGCGCCCCCTCGAAGAATGTCGCCAACGCCGGCGATCTGGCCGTGATGCTGCGCCTCCCGCCGGGATCCACGCTTTTCCCCCGGGAGTCTGTTGAGATCCGCCCGGTGACAGAGGCCGGAGGAGCCGCCTGGAAGGCCGATCCCGACGCGGAAATCCTTCTTCTCGGCGACAGCTTCACCAACATTTATTCCGGCACCGACCTCGGCTGGGGCACCGGTGCCGGATTGGCCGAACAGCTTTCTTTCGCGCTTCAGCGCCCGGTTGACCGCATCGCCGTAAATGCCGGCGGGGCCTCCGCCGCCCGGCAGGCCCTCGCGCGTTCGCCCGGACGCCTCGCCGGAAAGCGCGTGGTTATCTGCGAGTTTGCGGCGCGGGATCTTTCCGGCGGCGACTGGAAAATCGTGCCGCTGCCCGACGCTGCACCGAAGCCGGAGTTGGCCGCATCAACCGTCACCGGGGTGATCCGCGAAATGTCCCGCGCCCCGCGGCCGGGCACGCTTCCTTACAAGGATCTCCTCATCTGCCTCCACCTCGACGGCATCGCGAATCTCCCCTCGCCGGAAATCCTGGTCTTCCTGCGCGGGATGAAAAATAACGTCCTCACAGCAGCCAACTCGCTCGCGCCCGGCGAACGGGTCACTCTACGGGTCGTCCCCTGGAACGCGGTGGAGGAAAAACTCGGCGCGATCAACCGCGTCGAACTCAACGGCCCGGCCGCCGATATCGGAGAAGTTTATTGGGCCGACGATCTCCCGGCCGCCGCTCCCTGAAAACTTGTGAAAAACAAAAAAAACCCGCGGACGATACAAAAACCCGCGCCCGCAAGAGCATGGTCGAACTCGAGATCGAGGAGTTGGGCATCAGGAATAATTCCAACCTCACCCGCGCAGAACGGCAAACTGAGTTGCAGCGGCTGTGGAGCGAGCAAAGAGCCCTCATGGGCACCCCTTAGGTCCGGATAAATTCAGATCCGCGGCGATCCTCCTTCAGGCATCCTGAGCGCAAGGAAAGCGTGTGAGACGCGAAAGCCCAGGGAGCACAGGAGTCCCGCCTGTGAAAGGCACTCGCCCGCGTTGCAAAGCCAGTGCCCAAACGGGCAGGACGCCCGTTCCCCCTGTTCGCTGCGAAGTCCACTTATTTCCAAGCGAAGGCACTAACACGCCGGGGCGTCCGGAGACAAGGAGCTGACGAACTCGGAATATAGCTGGCTTTTCTCCAAATATTCCCACAATAAGAAATACATGAAAAAGTTTTTTCCGGCCGGGGTTCTGGTGGTTTTGATTTTTTGTCAGGCGGCTCGGGTGGCAGCCTCCTCGACGCCGGAGGAGCAGGCCGATTTTCTTGCCGGGATTCCTCTGCCAAGCGGCAGCGTGCTGGCACCGCTCCAAGAATCGTCCTCGTACAAGCTCCACCAGAAGGAGCTGAATGAAAAATGGGCCTACTGTAAAAAGGCGCGCTATGACGCGATGCAGAAGTGGGGGGAGGAGCACCTGAAAAAAGAGCCGTCCTCACGGGATGTGGTGAGATACCTTTTCGGCGGGCCGGATTTTCTCAACGCCTTCGCATTTTTCCCGGATGCGCGGGTGATGGTGCTTGGTGGGCTTGAGCCGATCGGCGAGGTTCCCCTGCCTGAATCCCTCGATCCCGGCTCATTTCCCAACTCGCTTGAGGCGCTGCGCCAGGCGCTCCGGACCTCCCTTTACTGCGGCTACTTCATCACCAAGGAAATGGGAGGCCAGCTGCATCAAGGGGTTTTTAAAGGGGTGCTGCCGGTGCTCTACACCCATCTGGCCCTGACCGGAAACCGGATCGAATCCGTCGAGATGGTCAGCCCGTTTGGTGCCCCCGGGGTGAAGATCACCTACCAGCGGCCCGGGCACTCCTCCCAAACGCTCTACTATTTTAAAGCCGACCTTGCCAACGGAAGCGGATGCCAGAAATTTCTCTCGTGGCTTGAAGGCCTCGGCAATGGGCCGGCGTATCTGAAAGCTGCATCGTATCTTCTCCACAACGATTCCTTTTCGCAGACGCGGGCCTTCCTTCTGAACACCTCCACTCTGGTGGTTGAGGATGATTCCGGCATCCCGTTCCACGACTTCAACAACGGAGACTGGAAGATCCAGGTTTTTGGAGATTACTCGTCGCCGCTGGCGCTTTTTTCGGGATACAAGCAACAGGATTTCAAGGCCGCTTACTCCACCGGTGCCAACAGCGGACCGATTACTTTTGGGGCCGGATATCATGTGCTGCCCAAGCATGCCAACCTCCTGATGGCGACAAAAGGTGGAAAACCCGCCACTGCCACCGTTGCCACGGTCGCCACAGTCGCCGCCGCTCCGGTGCCCGCGCCCTCGCCCGCGCAGAAAAAGACCGCTGCTGCCACGGTCGCCGCCACTCCGGCACCTACGCCCGCACAGAAAAAGACCGCTGCTGCCACGGTCGCCGCCGCTCCAGCACCTGCGCCCGCACAGAAAAAGGCCGCCGCTGCCAGGGTCGCCGCCGCTCCAGTGCCCGCGCCCGCACAGAAAAAGGCCGCCGCTGCCACGGTCGCCGTCGCTCCGGTGCCCGCGCCCGCACAGAAAAAAATCCCACAGGCCGCGGTTCAACAGGCGGCAAAAGCGGAGCCTGCGGGCCAACAGAAAACCGTCGCCCAGTCCGATGCAGATCCGAAGGAGCGGCGCAAGAACCTCACCGCGCTGGAGGATGAAGAGCGTCGCATCAGGGATGACAAGAGCCTCAGCCGTGAAGAAAACAAGATCCTTCTGCATGCCATCTGGCGCAAGCAACTTGCGGTCATGGGCCTTCCCCCTGATGCCGCCGGCAAAGCCCCGTCCGGAAAAAAAGCCGACGCTCCTGCGAAGTCGGCGCCCATACAGACCGCCGAACCGCGTCCGCCAACACCTCCGGAAGCAACGGACACATAAGGGGACGTCCGCGTCGGCATGAAACCTCTGCCTGCGGGAATGGCCGCCCGTTGCCTTTCGGTGCTCGCGGTGCTCGCGTGCGCTTCCGCAAGTCTTTTCGCGGAAGCCGCGCTGACGCCGCAAAGCCTGCGTGCCGCCGGGGCCTATTCCGCGGCACACGGGGGGCTCTCGCTGCTCGTGATTCAAAATGGGCGGGTTCTTTTCGAGCAATATGCCAACGGAAATTCCGCCGAACAAATCCGAAAAATCTACAGTGGGACGAAGGCGTTTTGGATTGCCGCGGCCATGGCGGCCGAGCAGGACGGGATCCTGCGTCTCGACGAGCGGGCGAGCGAAACGATCCGGGAATGGCGGGGCGATCCGGCCAAGCGGGATATCACTCTCCGCGAGCTGCTCAGCTTCACCGGCGGGCTCGCCCCGGGGTTCGCATTGCACGGCGACGGCATTCCCGACCGGAACAGCTACGCGCTGAAATTGCCGGTGGTGGCATCGCCGCCCGGCTCGCGCTTTATTTACGGGCCCTCGCAGCTCCAGGTCTTCTATGAGGTTTTGCGTCGCAAGCTGGCCGCCCGGAACGCGACGCCGTGCGGCTACCTCGAAGCGCGGATTTTGAACCCGCTCGGCCTGCACAACATGGACTACCACCGCGACGAGAGAGGAAACCCGCTCCTGGCAAGCGGCTTCAAGCTGACCGCGCACGAGTGGGCGAAATTCGGCCAGATGGTTCTCACCCGCAGCACCTGCCGCGACAAAAAAATCCTCCGTCCGGACTCTCTCGCCGAATGCCTGCGCGGCACGGAGGCGAACCCGGCCTTCGGGCTCGCATTCTGGCTCAACCGCAGGGCCGGGGAACCGGGAGCGAGGGAGATTGACATTGAGGAAATGCTGGAAAAGGACTGGGAAAAACAGGACTGGCGCAACGCCTGCATCTGCCGGGACGCCCCGGCGGATCTGCTGGCCTGCGTCGGCTCGCGAGCCCAGTGGTTGCTCGTGATCCCGTCGCTCAACGCCGTGGTCGTCCGCCAGGGAGCAGGCGGCCCGTTCCAGGACGCCCGGTTCCTGCGGCTCCTCCTCGGGCTTTGATTCCCCCCGCCGTTTGCGGACGGCGGGCGGACAGTTTTTTTCAGCGCGAGCGCTTTCCGGAAAGCCAGTAGACCGGCACTCCCGCAAGCACCGTCGCGAGGCCGGCGGCGGTTTCATAAGGTTTCTCGCTCGCGACAAAATACAGCATGTAGAGCGCGATGCCGAGAAAGACGAGCGGCGTGAACGGATAGCCCCATGTCTTGTAGGGCCGGGGGAGATCCGGCCGCCGGACGCGCAAAACGATGACTCCAAGAACGGTGAGAAACGAACAGAGGATGAGCGTGAACTGGGTGTAGAGCAGCACCTTCTCGAACGTCGAGGTCGTGATTAGCACCGTCACCACAACAATCTGAAAAATCATCGCCGCGGCCGGGATCCCGTTTTTCGATTTCTTCGACAGCCACCGGAGCGCGGAAAAATCCTCGCCCATCACCGCCGAGACCCGCGGGCCGATCCACGTCATCGAGCTCACGGCCGATATCAGCCCCAGGCAGATCAGCCCGCCAACAAGATTCCCGCCGGCAGGACCGAAAACCTGGCGCCCGACAATCAGCGCGACATCCACATGCCCCCGCAGGCTTGCGACCGGAGTCGTGTAGAGAAACATCGCGTTCAGCCCCACGTAGAGGGTCATGACAACAAACGTCCCCACAAACAACGCGCGGGGCACGACCTTGGCGGGCTCGCGGATCTCCCCGATGATATACGTGCAGGCATTCCATCCGGAATACGCATACATCACATAGACGAGGCCGACGGCGAACGGCCCGGAAAAAATCCGGGGCAGGTCGGCGGCCGACGGTTCAAACGCGATCTCCTGCCGGTGCCCGAACAGAAATCCGGCCGCGATGAGCCCGACGATAAAGACGACTTTCAGCAGGGTGAACACATTTTGGAAAATGCTGCCGGCACGGAGGCCGCGCAGCTGGACCAGCAGGACAACCCACACGAGAACCAGCGCTGCGCCGGTCTGCGGAATCGCCGGGAAAACCCCCTGCAGATACTTGCCGAACGCGATCGCGGCCAGCGCGGTGGGCGCCGCAAACCCGACGCTCGCAGAAATCCATCCGGCCAAAAACCCGATGCCCGGATGGTAGATCTCGGAAAGAAAATGGTATTCGCCGCCCGACCGTGGCAGCGCCGCCGCGAGCTCGGCGTAGGACAGCGCCCCGCAAAGCGCCGCCAGACCGCCGAGCACCCACAGAGAGACGATCGAAAAACCGCCCGGCAGATCCCCCACCTGAAACCCAAGGCTCGTGAACACCCCCACCCCGATCATATCGGCAACGACGAGCGCCGTGGCCGTGCCGGATGAAATGCCTTCCGTCCGTTTGCCGGAGATCAGGTCAGGAGATATCACTTTTTTGAATGACGCGGGCATGCCGCACCCGGAAGCGCTTTCATCGGGGCTGTCATAACGGGGCGCTGCGGGGATGTCCAGCTTGTGGGCGGCAAAGCTTTTCCTGCTCGCTCCCGCGACGGCTTTGCCCCATGATTTTTTCTGTGTCGAACAACGATTTTCCGCCGGTTGCCATCGACCCCTGCTTTCCGTTTGATCGCATCCACGAGCTCTATCTCTACGAGGAGCCGGCGCTTCTCATGTCGATCCGCCGGGGAGACCGCCGTGCGGCGACCCGGATCATCAACCTTCTGTTGGTTCATATTTACAGCGTCGGCGCCGAAAGAAGCGAGCTTCTCAAAGGGCTTTTGCTGGAGCTGATCGTGATGATGTCCCGCGCGGCCGTGGAGGCCGGTGCCTCGCAGTCCGAGGTGCTGGGCATGCGGTTCCGGCACCTCACCGAGCTCGCGGCCATCGAGGACGACGAGCATCTGGCGCGCTGGCTCCGGGAGTCGGTCGTCAGGATTTTCGAGGCCGTCGAGCGCCGCCAGAATTTCGAAATGCCGGCGCTTGTGGCGCGGGCGCTGAAGATCATTCGGGAGGAATCCGGCCGTTCGCTGACCAGAGCCGAAGTGGCGCGGAAGGCCGGGGTTTCTGCCGCGCACCTCGCGGAGCTCCTGCAGGAGCGCACCGGGCGCTCGTTCACCGAGCTCGTCCGCGAGGCGCGCATCGACCAGGCCTGCGAGCTCCTCAAGACGACCGAGCTTGGCATGGCCGCCATTGCGGCGGACTGCGGGTTCTGCGACCAAAGCTACTTCACCCACGTCTTCCAGCGGCTGAAAAAAACCACCCCGAAGCAGTATCGGACAAGGTTTCCCTCGGCCCAAAAAACACAAAAGAATCCGCCCGGAACACAAGACGCCCCGGCTGGCGACCGTTAGGATGCAGCCCGTAATCCAACACACCATGTCCAATCTCACCGACCTCTCGCTCGCAGTAGAAAAAGGAAAACGCAACGACGCCAAAGCCCTGACACAGGCGCTTCTTGACGAAGGAATGAAGCCGCTCGACATCGTCGAGAAGGGGCTCGTTCCCGGAATGAGCGCGATCGGGGAAAAATTCAAGAACAACGAGGTGTTCGTTCCGGAGATGCTGATCGCCGCACGCGCGATGAAGGAATCGATGGCCCTGCTCGAGCCGCTGCTCGCCCTGGCCGGCATCAAGCCGAAACACACGGTCGTCATCGGCACCGTGCAGGGGGATCTGCACGACATCGGAAAAAACCTCGTTGCTATGATGCTCAAAGGCGCGAATTTCGGAGTCGTGGACGCCGGCACGAATGTCCCGGCCGAGAAATTCATTGCGGCGGTGCAGGAGCACAACGCCTCGGTGCTCGCCCTCTCCGCCCTGCTGACCACCACCATGCCCGCCATGAAATCGGCCGTGGAAGCCGTGCGGGCGGCGGGCCTCAAGGACGTGAAGATCATGATCGGCGGCGCGCCGGTGACGCAGGATTACGCGAATGAGATCGGCGCCGACGGATACAGCTCGGATGCCGCCAGCGCGGTAGATCTCGCCCTTTCGCTCCTCGGCGAAACAAAGTGAGCCGGCCGTTATTTCTGGAGCTCGCGGCATCCGGCCACCGGGTGCCGATCGGGACGCATCTCGTCCTGCAAACGAAGAGCGATGCCGACGCCATCCTGCTGGACGGCCGAAGACTGGGTGCCGTCGTTGCCGAGACAGCCGAACGGTTCCGGACGCCGATGGCGATTCCGCTGATGGATCTGACCTTGGAGAAATCCGCTCTTCTTGCCGCGATGGGAGTGCCCGCTGCGGAGGTGGACTCGTTTCATTTCGTGGCGCCCCCCGATGATCCGGGGGCGCTCCGGATCACCCCGCGGATGCAAGCGACATGCGACGCCATCGCGCATGTGGCCTCGAAGACATCGCTCGCGCCGGTCGGAATGGGGATCGGCCCGTTTTCCCTCATGACCAAGCTCGTGAAGGATCCGATCACGCCCGTGTTCCTTGCCGGAAGCGGGATGACCGGCGAGGACGAACCCGAGGTCGCCGTGATCGAAAAGTGCCTCGAAGCGGGAACCGAACTCATCCTCAGCTACCTCACCGCCCAAGCGGATGCCGGAGCAAAAGCGATCATCGTTTGCGAACCGGCAGCAAATCTTGTGTATTTTTCCCCGAACCAGCTCGCGGAAAGCTTTGAGATTTTTGACCGCTACGTGATGGCCCCGATGCGCCGGATCAAAAGCCTCCTCGATGACAAGGGAGTGGATTTGATTTTTCACGATTGTGGCGAACTCACCGGCGGGATGGTGTCGAGGTTCGCCACGCTCGGACCGGCGATGATGAGCCTGGGATGCTCGCGCCGCCTCTGGGAGGATGCGGCGCTCGTGCCGAAAACGACCGTCCTCTACGGCAACCTCCCGACCAAAAAGTTCTACTCGCCGCAGCTCACCGTCGCCGATGTCGCGTCCCTCTCCCGCGAGCTTCTGGAAAAGATGCGCGCCGCCGGGCATCCGTTCATCCTCGGCAGCGAGTGCGATGTCCTCAGCGTTCCGGGAAGCGAGGAGGAAATCCTCGCCAAGGTGGATGCGTTCATGAACGTTTCCGGCTGATGAACTCTTCCACCCGGATCGCCCTGATCGCCTGCGATGTCTTCGAGGAGGAGATCGCCGCCCACGGGGGCAATGAGGAGCATGTCGTGGAGAAGCGGTTTCTCGAGATCGCCTTGCACGACCGGCCGGAGAAACTCCGGAACAACTTGCAGGCCGAGATCGACAGGTTGGATGAGCGCGAAGACATCGACGCCATCGTGCTCGCCTACGCGCTTTGTGGCCTGGGCACCGCCGGGCTCCGCGCGGGCCGCCACCGCGTCGTCATCCCGCGCGGACACGATTGCATCACCGTCTTCATGGGCTGCAAAAAAAAGTTCGCCTGCCAGCAGGCGGCCTGCCCGGATTCCTACTACTACACGCCGGGATGGATGAAGGCGAACCGCACGCCCGGACCAGAGCGGCTGGAATCGCTCCGCGCCGAGCTCTCCGAAAAGTTTGAGCCCGACGATGTCGAGTTCTTGATCGAGACAGAAAAGGCGAACTGGGCGCAACACAGCCGCGCGGTCTATCTTGATCTGGGCACGCCGGGAGCAGACGAGAAGGCTCTTGAAGTCGAGAAAACCGCCGCTTCGCTCGGATGGAAGTTCGAACGCATCCCGGGCGATCCCTCCCTGCTCCGCGATCTGCTTTCAGGACATTGGAACGACGAGCGCTTTCAGATCGTCGAGCCGGGGATGTCGCTGGCGCACTCGCCGGACGAAAGGATATTTCGCTCGGCCGGGCAAGGAGCTGTTCAGAAATAAAGTGTCGGGGCCTGTTCAAAAGTGGACTGAGACGGTTCAAAAGTGGAATTCTCACT
>JBAXXD010000108.1:0-12882 GCA_037128135.1 Verrucomicrobiia bacterium | reverse complement strand
GGGTGGTGGGGCGGCGGCGGACAATACGTGCCTTCGGAAATTCCCGCCTACTCGATTGTCGATGGGGGAAAATTTGGCCGCAAATGCCTCCGGCTGATGCAATCTCAGGGCGGAAAGCCGATGCAGAGCTTTTCCATCCCGATTGTCAAAGGGAAGACCTATACGCTGAGCTTTTATGGAAAGGCTGAGAAGCCAAATGCCGATTTGGCGTTGGGCATCAATTGCCCCGTTCTAGGCAGCCAGTTTAACTGGGGTACGGCGCTGGCCACCCATCATAAGCTGAATCCCGAGTGGGAGCGCAAATCGATTACGTTCACGGCGGATCAAAATGCGATCTCGCTGATGATCGCCCCCATCAATGGCGTCCTGCTTGACGGTCTTCAGCTCGAAGAGGGAAGCGTTCCCAGTGAATTTGTTGCCCCGGAGATCGAGGGGCTTCTCACGACGTCCGATCCCGATAATGCGCTGGCCGTCGGGACCCCGCTCAAGGCGGTCTTCGAGCTTTATGGCAAGCCGGAAGCCAAGGGCGAAGTCGAGCTGGCGGTTGTGAACTATTATCGGGAGAAGATCTACGACACGAAGGTTCAGTTTGCCTTGGATAAGGAGGGCGTGGGCCGGATCGAGCTTCCTTGGGAGAGCGCCAAGCTGGGCACCGGCGTCTTCGTCGTCCAAGCCGACTACCGCCTCGATAGCGGCGCGGCCTTGCGCGACTACTACCGGTTCTCGATCATGGATTTTCTGGAGAACAAGCACGCCACCAAAGATATTTTTGGCTCGCTCTGTGGCATAGCGGCCGGGCTCACTCGGGGCGACGATCAGGCCCGGAATTACATGCGGTGGGGGTTTGGCTCGATGACCTACTTCTTTGACAAAAAGGAAGAGTTCGACCTGATGACAAAATACAGAATGACAAACTGGATGCTCTGTGTCTCCGATATCGCCAGCAAAGAAGATCGTGAAGTGGTTCAGATGCTTCAGACACAGGCGACCGCGGTGACGCCGGATCAAGAAAAGCAGATTGAGGAGATCAGTTATCGCACTGCCCTGAGCCATCCGTGGGGCAAGGCCTGGTGTTTTTCGACCGAGACTGAGGGGCGCAGCCCACTGGTTCGGCAAGGGAAGTTCGACGAATGGGCGAAGGTGCAGCTTGCTTTCCATCGCGGGATCAAGCGCGCGACGTCCGACGCCACCGTTTTCCCCGATGGGGGGACTTCCGGCTTTGGCGCGTTGCGCGGCGCGCGGGAAACCGAAGGCTACCTTGCGGCGACCCAGGGCAAAGTCAAATGGGATGCGATAGCGACCCATCCTTATGGCAACATTGACGGCGTCAGCGGGTGCGGAGACCTCGACGTCGAGACCCAACGGATGCTCGATCTGATGAAGAAATACGGCTACGGTGCCGAAACCCCGTTGGATTACACCGAAGGGTTTAACGCCAGCAACCTGCTGTTGCCTGAGTGGGGCCTTGATGCCAACGGTGCAAATAACGATGTTTATAACAACGGCCGTCCAAGCTACGACAGCGGATGGCACGAGTTCCTCCAAGCGGCTTGGATTGCCCGCACGTATATCATCTGCCTGAAATACTGGCCTCAGGTCCGCTCGTTTAATATTTGGCTTAGCCGTCCCTACCTCGATATGTATTTTGCGCCGCTCGATGCCTGCAAGATTCCCAATACCTTGGGGCATCTCTTGGGCAACCCGAAATTCAAGGCCAACATCCAGCCTGCCGCCGGTATCCGCGGCTACGTCTTCGAGGACGAGCAAGGGCGCGGCGTGGCTTCCATCTGGTGTACGCTCGACAAGGTGGATGAGGGCTTGGAGCAGGGGCCGGTCATTCAAGTCAAATTTCCGGGCAAAGTTCCTGAATTTATCGACTTGATGGGCAACCCCCGCCAGGTGAAATCCAAGGATGGCCAGGTCGCGATCCAACTTTCCTCCGCCCCGCTCTTCCTCCGCACAAAAAAAGGAGGCGCTGACAAGCTGATCGCGGCCTTGAACCAAGCGGAAGTTGAGGGGGCCGGTCTGGCTTTAAAAGTCGCGATCCAGCCGACTCTCGGTGGAGGCATTGAAGCCGTGCTCGCCAACCAGACGAACCGGGCCTTGCAAGGCGACGTGACCGTGGGGAAAAAGAAAACGGCTTTCGACGTGACGCCCCAGGGCAGCGCGGTTTATCCGATCCAGGAGAGCCAGGGCACTGATGCCGGGAAGCTCTATTCGTGGAAGCAGACGCTCGGCGTCACTTTCGCAGGCGGACGTGCGGACAAGGTGAGCTGGGATATGGCGTATTTCTATGTGCCTCACACTGCGGCTCCTCTGCCGGCTGATCCCGCTGCGCCGGAATGGGATGCCATCCCAGCGATCCCGCTTACCAACTGGCATGTCAACGAACCTCCTCCGGGCCAAGCCCCGTTCAAAGCGGGCTACCCCGGCGATCTCGATGCGAAATTCCAGCTCGCATGGGACAAGGACAACCTTTACCTGCGCATCAGCGCAAAGGATGACCAATTTGTGCTCACCGAAGCCGCCAGATGGAAGGATCGCGATCTCTACATGCACGACGCCTGTGCGGAAGTCTATTTCGATACGGGAGCCAACGGGCGAAGCAATTCGATGAAGGGCTACGATCTGGATGATTACCGCTACGACTTCTCGATGGGCAACCCTGAAGGGACGATCGGCCCGGGTAAGGTTTATCGGTTTGCAGAAGCCTTCCACCAGCTCGCAGGTGGCATCTTTATGCCGACTAAGGAAGATGCCGCAAAGAACGTCAAATGCCAGTTCCAGCGGACGGCCGACGGCTATGCCTACGTCATCATCTTCCCCCAGCGCTACATCGAGCCGATGCGGCTGGAGAAAGGTTTCCGAGCCGGATTCGGCCTCTACCTGCACGACAAGGATGATCCGAAGAAGGATTACCCCAACAAAGGAGTGAGCCTGACCACCGAGCCAGGCGTGACCCCCGACCGCAGGCCCGATCTCTGGCCGCTTATGATTCTTAAGGATTAATCATAAGCGATAGAACCATGAAAATCGCCCTCTTCCCACTGGCGCTTGCGCTGTTAATGCCAGCTATGTCCCCGGCCGCCCTTTTTTATGCGGGCGGGCCCCGCGAGGAGATCAACCTCGCGGGCGATGACTGGCAGGAAGCCATCGCGGATACTCTCGATGTGGCCAAGGTTCCCGGGGCACTCGCTTGGACACCGGCCAGCGTGCCGACCCTCGCCCTCAACAAAAAGCTGAAATCCAGCGACAACCAATGGCTTTATTGTACGATCCCTCCGGAGAAATATTTCGGCCAGGACGGCGCATTGAAAACGAGGGAAAAGCTGAGCGCCTGGTTTCGGCGGACGGTTGAGATTCCGGCGGGCCTTCTCAAGAACCACACCGTACACTTAACGGCTGCGGGCATTTCATATCGTTCCGCAGTGATCGTGAACGGGAAGCAGGCCGGCGAGTCGATCCAAGCGACGTTGCCGCTGGATTTTGATCTCACGAGTTTTGTCAAAGCAGGATCGAACGAGATCGTTATCGGGTTGACCACCCGCGAGGGCCTCATTGATCCGAAAGCTCAGGTTTATATCGCCCCCAGCATGGGGGCCACGGCAGGGATCCGCGGACCGATCCGGCTGGAGTTCCGGCCGATGACCGCGGTTCAGGACGTCTTCGTGAAGACGAGCGTCAAAAACAAAAATATCGATTTCCAGATCACGCTCACAAACACCCGTCCCGAACCCGCGGAGGTCACACCCTCCATCAAGATCCGTTCCGCCCGCGATCCCCGGCAGGTGGTGGGGGAGTTCGCCGGGCAGCCCGTCAAGCTCGCTGCGGGATCGGAGACCGTGATCCATGTAAAGGCCGATTGGGTCGCTCCGATCCTGTGGTCCCCGGCGACGCCGGAGATGTATGTGGCCGATGTTTCCCTTTTTAGCGGAGAAAGCCTGGTGGATCGATACGGGCAAACCTTCGGGTTCCGCGAGTTTTCGGCCGAGGGAAAAGACCTGCTGCTCAACGGCAGGCGGATCGTTTTGCTGAGGGACTCGTCACTCAATGCGCTTAAGACGCTGGAGCTTGACCCCAACGAGATTTCCATCACGCAAAAGGCGCAGCCGATAAATAATATCCGCCAGCATCTCGGCACCGACAACATGGATCTGATCCACCGGGCGAATCAGCAGGGGATTCTGGTCACGCCGGAGTCCGCCTATTCGTGGACGCATATTTACCCCCAGTCCCCGGAGAAAGCGAAAGTCTGGTTGCCCGGGGTGCTCGACTACTACAAACGCTGGGCCCGGCATCTGCGCAATGAGCCGTCGGTTGTCATTTACTCCCTTACCAACGAAACCTACTGGGAACGGAATCTTCCGGAGGAAATGGAGGTCGCAAAACAGATCGTCGGGGTCATGCGGGCCGAGGACCCGACCCGCCTGCTCCAGGCTGACGGCGACAATAGTTGGAACGGGCTGCTGGATATCATCAACATCCATTATCCCGAAGGAACGGCGGGAACGCTCCGGCTGAAATATCCGAATTCTGGCGTGATGGTTCCTAACGATCTCGAATGGCTCACCCCGGATGGCGGGGAAGGCTGGATGACAAAATTCCAATGGGATCGGCCGCTCGTTCTCGGCGAGTTTGGCGGCGGGGGCGACTGGGAGAGTTATTCCAGCCACGGAGGCGATGATGTCTTCAACTGGATCAAATGGAAAAAGAACACCCGCTCCGGCATGGATCTGGGAGCCTCCGGCAAGGATCGGGGGAACTACTATCTCGAGATGTTGAGGAAAATGATCAACTACTACCGCCACATCGGGGTGGCGGGATTAAATCCATGGGCGGGCGACAAGAACGAGCTTCTCAAGGCCATGGTGATCGCGCCGCTGGACTTTCATCCCAGCGTGGATGCCGGCGGAGTCTTTAAAAGAAAGCTCGTCGTTTTTAATGACGAATCACGGCCGGTCAACAAGATCAAATATTACCTGACCGTCGAGGGGGCACTGGTCTGCGACCGGGAGATCGAGTTCTATCTCGCGCCAGGCCAGAAGTGGCAGGGAGCGGTCGAAATCCCGATCCCCGCACTCACGCATCCGGCCAAGGCCGAATTTGTGGCGCGCCTGATGTGGACGCGTGGCAAAGAGGATATTGAAGTGGATCGCCATGTAGAAAATGTATTCATCGTTCCCGCGATCAACCTGGCACCGCTGGCCAAAGACATCGCCCTGATTGACCCCGAGGGCAGCCTGGGGCCGGTGCTCAAAGAACTCTGCCTCGACAACCTGGCTGCCCTGAAAGACGGAGCGGTTCCCGCCGGGACAAAACTGCTATTGATCGGTTCTGGCGGCTACCATGACGGCTTGGGGAAGGTGCTGGATCCCTTCGTCGAGAAGGGCGGCGTGGTGCTGATGCTCCCGCAAAAGAATTGGAAACCCTACCGGGTCGAATTGCCGGAGCGCGATCCCCGGCATGCAACGACCCAGACATGGGCCCGCCTGCCGGGACATCCCGCTCTCAGGAACATCGATGAGGCGCAGTTGAGCTTTTGGAAGGATGACAATGTCGTCAGTTACGAGACGTTTAAAAAGCCCCAGCAGGGACCGCTGAACGTTGTGATCGATTCCGGAGGAAGATTTGGCCTCCGGTGGAGCCCGCTTCTCGACATTCCCATCGGCAATGGCGCTTTCCTCATGAGCACGCTCGAACTGACCAAGCCGGAGCCCGTGGCAAGACAACTCCTCGCCAATCTCATCACTTATGGATGTTCGCGCGAGCCGGAAACCCGCAAACCACTCAACCTCCTCGCCGGGAAAAACACGGCTTTGATCGAGGCGCTCAAGCTGACCGGCATTCAATTTGCCGAGGGAATCGGCGGGAGCGGTCCGGTTCTGGTCGATGGCTCCGCCGAATTCGAGTTGGGAGGATTGAAGAAAGCGCTCGGCCAGGGACGAACCGTCTGGCTGCACAATTTCACCCCGGACACCCTGCCGAAAGTGGCCGCGCTGCTGCCGGGTGGTTCCAGGCTGGATCCGGTGCCGAAGGATCTGGTGGGAACGATGCCCATCGCCGGCGATCCATTGATCCAGGGGATCTCCAATTACGATTTCGCCTGGTATATCCCGCAATTGTATTATGGCGGACCGATCTTCAACTCCGCCAGTGTCGTCGCAAAAACCGGCGATTGGACACTCACTACCTCGCCGGACCTGAAGGGGGTGACCCGCCTCACCGATCCCGGGTTCCTGGTGAAGATCAAGTCCGGCGAAGGAACGATCCTCTTCGATACTTTGCAATGGGAAAGCGCCATCGGGAAGGTGAGCGACAAGGCGCTGCGGATCGCTTCGGGGATTCTCACGAACCTGGGCGGGAAATTCCAGTTGGTGAAAAAAGTGGATTACGATTTTGCATTCGTTGATCTCCGGCGCTTTGCGAACATGGGCTTTTTGGACAGCAAGCCCGATGACGGGATCGGCGGATGGAGCGACCAGGGACGCAACGACATGCGGTTTTTCCTGATCAACCATTCCGGCAAGGGCAACGGCGAGGAGGACGGGATGGACATGCCGGTTCCGCCGTTCCCGGCCGATGTCGATTTCGATAATATTCCCTATAAACTCATCGATCCCAAATCGAATGATAACAAGTCGGTCCTGAGCTTCGGCAGCGAGGAGCACGCCCGCAAGTTGATGCGCGAAGCCGGCCCCATCCCGCTCAACGCCAAAGCCGAAACCCTCTGGTTCCTGCATGCTCTCGCGTGGTCCAATGGGACAGCGGGAGAAGCCGTCGCGGAATATACCGTGGAATATGACGATGGCAGCAAGACCTCGATCCCCATCCGCCGGTTTGTGGATATCGGCGATTGGCACAATCCTGCGGCGTATTCCAACGCATCCATTGCCTGGACCGGACACAACCTGGTCGCGTCGCCTGTCGGTTTCAACGCCATGCCCTGGAAAAATCCGCAACCCGGAAAAACGATCAAGTCGCTCTCCATCAGGGCCGGCCTCACGGAGTCGCAGTATGTCCTCATCGGCATCACATGTGGCGTTCTGGCCAAGGGGCAGGAGGAAGTGCTGCTGGATTTGAACTTGAAGGAAAAAGGATCGCCAGTTCCATATTGACATGATCGTATGGCGCGATATATTCGCCGCTGAATTTCTGCCGCGTGCTAATCCCCCGTCCCATCGCTTCATTTCCCGCCTGGCTTGGCGGCCATTTTCTTTTATTAACCAACAACAGAAAGACCTATGCCTAACACCGCTGACATCAAACCCTATGGAGCCTTGCCATCCGCGAGGCAGATTCAATGGCAATCAACGGAGATCTATTCGATCGTCCACTTCAGCATGAGCACGTTCGCGGATAAGGAATGGGGCTACGGAGAAGATCCGGCCACGCTCTTTCATCCCACCGCGTTTGACCCGGAGCAATGGGTGCGCGTTGCCAAGGAATCGGGCATCAAGGGGATGGTGCTGGTCTGCAAACATCACGACGGGTTCTGCCTCTGGCCGACCCGTGCCACCGAGTATTGCGTGCGCAACAGCGCGTGGAAAAACGGGCAGGGCGATGTCGTTGCCGAAGTCTCCGCCGCCTGCCGCAAGCACGGGCTCAAATTTGGCGTGTATCTCTCGCCGTGGGACCGCAACAACCTCCACTACGGACGGCCCGAATATGTGAAAATCTACCATCAGCAACTCACGGAGCTGCTGACGGGTTACGGTCCGCTTTTTGAGGTCTGGTTCGACGGGGCGAACGGCGGCGATGGCTACTACGGTGGCACTCGGGAGCGGCGCGGCATTGATCCGACCACCTACTACCAATGGGACAAGATCACGGCACTCGTCCGCGAGCACCAGCCGGAAGCCTGCATCTTCGGCATGGAAGACGTTCGCTTCGTCGGCAACGAAAGCGGGGTAGCCGACGAGACCTGCTGGGCGACACAGTCGTTCATCGGGCATTCTACCGGCCAAAAAAGCCAATCCCCCTCCAGCACCGGTGACCGCCACGGAAAGTGGATGCCTGCCGAGTGCGACTTCCCCCTGCGCGAGGGCTGGTTCTTCCATCAGCACAGTTGGATCCGCCAGCCGGAGACGCTCTTTGAGCTTTATTTCACGTCGGTCGGGCGCGGCGGCACGATGAATATCGGGCTGGCCCCGGACAAACGCGGGCTCCTCTGCGATGATGATATCCAGGTTCTCAAGGGCTGGAAGTCGCTCATGGATGCCACGTTTGCCGATGACCTCGCCAAGAGCGCCAAGGTCTCGGCCAGCAACGTGCGGGGAGGGGAGGATCGGTTCTCTGCGGCCCATGTCCTCGATGGAAAGGCGGATACGTTCTGGGCGAGCGATGACGAAGCCCAAAGCCCGGAGCTGGTCCTCGAATTCCACGAGCCCGTCAAATTTAACGTTCTCTCGATCCGGGAACACATTGCCCTCGGGCAGCGGGTGGACGCCTTTGCCGTTGATACATGGAATGACGGACAATGGACCGAGGTCGGCTCAGCCACCAGCATCGGCAACCGCCGGTTGCTCATCCTCCGCAACACCGAAGCCAGCAAATGCCGGATCCGGTTCACCAAGGCCTCCGCTTGTCCGGCGATCCGCGAAGTCAGCCTTTTCCGGGCACCGCTTGGGCTGATCCTCAACGGGAAGCTGAACATCACCCGGGACCGGGACGGCTTGGTTCAGATTCGCACCTCGAATTCGGGCCTCACCCTTCGCTATACCACCGACGGCTCGGAGCCGACCGAGACGTCTCCGCGCTACACCGGCCCATTCAAATTCTCACAGAGCGGAACCATCAAAGCCCTTGGATATATTGAGAACGAGGAGGACGCCAAGCTCCCGATCGTGTCGGCCACGTTCGGCATGGATCGCAGTGGATGGCGCGTTGTGAGTGTGAGCCTTGACAGCCCGTTCGACAATAATGGGGCTGCCGGCGTGGATAAGCTTCTCGATGACGAGCCGCAGACCTACTGGCATACCTATCACAAAGACAAGACGCTGAGCGCTCCGCCGCACGAGGTTGTTCTGGATATGGGACGTTCGGTCAACGTCGCGGCGTTCACGTTTCAGCCGCGCATCGGCGAGGGGGTTCCTGATGGCATTCCCGATAAATACGAGTTTCATCTCAGCCAGGATGGCAAAACCTGGACGCTCGCCGCCGAAGGGGAATTTTCCAATATCAAGGCCAGCCCCGGCATGCGTCTGGTCCCGCTGGACAAACCCATCGCCGGCCGATATATGCGCTTTGTCGCCCTGCACGTTATCGAAGACGGCAACTACGTGACCGTGGCTGGCCTCGGCGTCGTCGAAGCCTGAACCTTAATTCTCAATTCCAATGAATCCAAATAACACACAAAACCAACCGAACTTCCCTGCTAACACCTACAGGGGCTACCGCCGCCATGATTTCCAAATTGGAGAAAATGCCGTCATCGTCATCGAGCCCAACAACCCGGCACCCGGCCAGCGCTGGGTCTGGCGCGCCGAGTTCTTTGACGCGTTCCCCGTATTTAATTTGGAAATGCTCGGACGCGGCTGGTGGATCGCCTACATGAACGTCGGCAATACCTTCGGGTGCCCGTCCGCCATGGCGCGCTTCGATGTCTTCTACAAGGAGATGACGGGCAAATACGGTTTCCACAAAAAGCCGATCCTCGAGGGACTCAGCCGCGGCGGGCTTTACGTCTATAACTGGGCTGCAAAAAACACCGACAAGGTCGGGCTCGTTTACGCCGACAACCCGGTCTGCGACTTCAAGAGTTGGCCGGGTGGAAAAGGCAGCGGCCCCGGCAGTAAAGGCGACTGGGAAGGACTCTTCAAATGCTACGGGTTCCAGTCGGAGGAAGAGGCGCTCGCCTGGCCGGGCAACCCGGTGGACAACCTCGCGCCGATCATCAAAGCCGGCATCCCGATCGTTCACAGCTTTGGCGACGCCGATCAGGTCGTTCCATGGGAGGAAAACACCAAAATCATGGCGGAACGGGCCGAGGCCCTGGGCGCAAAAATCCAGCTTTACCGGAAGCCGGGCTGCCTTCACCACCCGCATGGCCCGGAGGATCCCGTAGCCTTCGCGGACTGGGTGTTGGCGCACGTCTTGGAATAAAAACTAAAAAGCATGTTTAAGATCACTCCCCTATTATTCGCGGTTCTATGTGCCGGATGCCTGCTCCACGCAGAATCCAATTCTCCGCCGACTGCGAAACCGCAACCAGCTTCCGATTCCGGCCCGACGCTGCACCCTGGGGGAGTGGTGCCATCCGGACGCAACCTGATCCGCAACGGCGGCTTCGAGCTCGATGCCGACGTGTCCGGCAGCGTCCCCGGCTGGGGGGGGAATGAGAAATGCGACATCAAGCGCCACGCCGACGGCACCGCTTACCTGGCCATCGCCAATGCCGTGCCTAACGAGTCGGCGGCATGTGGCCAAATCCTCGAACTGCGGCCGGAGTGGAAACAGCTCAAGGTGAGCGTCCGCGCGAAGATCGACGCCGTCACCCCGGGCAAGGAGGGTTGGCACGACTGCCGGGTGGCGCTGGCTTTCCCTATGGACAAGGGGGCGACAGTCTATGGCACGCCGTTTGTGTGGAAGACGGCGGCGTCGGAGTGGACGACTTACACGAAAATCGTGGACATCCCCGCGGGGGCTAAGACGGCGAATTTCAGCATCGCCTTCTTCAACTCCGTCGGCTCCGCAGCCTTTGACGATTTCACCGTCGAGGCCCTGCCTGCCACTGCCGACGTGCCTGCAGCCCCCTCCGCCATGCTCCCGGAGAAGCTCCCGGTCGCCGTGGAGACACCCAACGCCACCGAACTCGGGTGGGGACTGGAGCCCGTGGAGCGCGAGTCCTCCGTCCGGGCGACGATCTGCCTCAACGGCCTCTGGCGCTTCGCCCCGGAGAAGGCCCCGGAAAAACCCGACGCTTGGGGCGTGATCCGGGTGCCGGGCAGCCTGGTTTCTTATGGGGGGATGCCGGGCGTCGAGCGCAAGGGGCAAGGCTGGTCGGCCAAATGGCCGGAATGCTTCCAAGTCTGGTATGAACGCGAGATCAGCGTCCCCGCCGAATGGGCGGGTCGGCGGGTCGTCCTGGATTGTAAACGTATCTCCACCGACGCATTGGTCTATGTGGACGGCAAGCGGGCAGGGCAACTCAAATGGCCCGGCGGCGAGTTGGACATCACCGCCTTTTGCGCCCCTGGCAAGACGTCGCGTCTGACAATGCTGGTGGAGGCCAAGCTGGTCAACACGGAGGTCATCAACTATATGGGCCCCGCTCCGGAGCAGATCACCAAAGTCAGTGCCAGCCTTAATTTCAAGGGGATCATCGGGGACGTCCTGCTGCGCTCTCTGCCAGCGAAGGGCCACGTCGATAGCCTGAAAATCCAGACCTCGACCCGGAAGAAGAACATCACGCTGGACCTGACCCTGAATGGGGTTGCCCCTGGCGCGGAGCTGGCAGTGACGGCGGATATGCGCAATGACACGGGCGTGCTGGAAAAATCGTTCGCAGCAAACGTGAAAGTCGGCCCCGACGGCAAGGCGCAGGTGTCCTGGCCGTGGGCCGACCCGACGCTCTGGGACATCGATCAGCCTTATCTCTACAGCATGGACTTGCGCGTCTCCGGCGCGGGAATCGCGGACCAATTGAGCCAAAGCTTCGGCTTCCGGGAATTCTGGGTCGAGGGCAAGGGGTTTTTCTTGAACGGCGTGCCGATCCGGCTCCGGCCCAAGAACGCGAACGGCGGTTGGATCTGCGGCAGCGTGAATGAGATCAAAGCCGCGCTGGAAGCCCTGAAGGCCCAAGGCTACAACCTCGCCGAGCTCCCCTGGACCGACAAGCATGAGCGGGTCAGCGGCTTCGAGTTCGACGAAATCTGGGCGGCCGAGGCCGACCGTGTCGGCATTCTGATCGCCGCCTCCGCCCTGGACGCTAACGAGCTCATCAAGGACAAGCTAGTGAATCCCCGCATGATCCAAGTCTGGAAAAATCTGGTCAGCCCGCGTCTCAACGGGCTGGTCAACCATCCGTCCATCGTCCTGTGGGTTTTCGCCGGGAACCACTTTGGCTTGGGCGAGGACCAGAACCCGGAGCTGATCGGCAACCGCTCCGAGGTGGAAAAGGTGGGCGCGTCCTGGCTGCGCTCGCTCCGCAGCCCCTTCGCCGCGCTGGCCGCGCTCAAGGAGCTTGACCCCACTCGCCCGTCATTTTCCCACGCCGGCAGCTTTGTCGGCGACATCTACACCGCCAACAACTACCTCTGCCTGACGCCGCTTCAGGAGCGCGAGGACTGGCTGAGCGCCTGGGCCGAGCACGGCGACATGCCCTACATGTCCTGCGAGTTCGGCCTGCCGCTCTTTTTCACCTACTTCCGCGGCCGAAGGGGGTCCGCCGAGTCAGAGCCGTTCGCCACCGAATACGCCGCCATCTATCTCGGACAACAGGCCTACCTCCTGGAGGACCAGACCTACCGCGACTTCCTCCGCGACAGCTTCATCAAGGACTTCCAGTATAAGGGCCAATGTAACTATTCGCTGGAGTTCCGCAACCCGCCTCTGTCGGCCTTAACGGAGCTATTCATCCGCAACACCTGGCGCAGTTGGCGCACCTACGGAATCTCCGGAGGCATGGTGCCCTGGGGCACGGACGAAAGCCCCAGACTCACCACGGATATCACCACCAAGCCTTGGCAGCCCTGGCAGAGCTTTCACTTGATGGAGAAAAACCCCGCGCCATTCCGCCCGGGCCAGCGCGGCACCTACCACAGCGCCCTTCCTCGCTTTGGCCTCTACCCGGGCCAGAGCGCCAGCACCGTGATCGGCCCGAGCGCCCGGACGCTATTTGCCAACAACCAGGAGACGCTCGCCTGGATCGCCGGGGCGGGCGAT